>CAYMAQ010000320.1:0-4165 GCA_964388385.1 uncultured Anaerolineales bacterium
GCCCAGGCCGTACAGGTCGACAAGCTGATCACCTTCGAGTTCTCCCATTTTATGAGCCCGCAGTCGAGTTGGCCCGCCGCCCGAAACCTTTTCAAGCGCTACTGCCGGCACTTTGATATCGATCCCGCACCGTGGCTGATTGGAACAGGCCCATAGCCGTCAGTTCCTCACCCACCAAGAGGATAAAAGACGACCTGCGCTAATCCGCGACCAGCCAACCGACCAGTGCCTCGTGATGCAGAAAGTCCGTCACGATCAGGTCGGCCCCCGCATCGACCAGGCGCCGCCGCTTGCGCGCGTCGAGACCCCGCCGGCGCGCCTCATCCGCGGCGACGCCCAGGGTGAGCGCCCCGCGTCGAGCGGCCTCACGGATCTCCACCGGGCCGTCGCCCACCACCAGCAGCTCGCTGCCCCGGAGATCGTGAGCATCGAGGATGCGCTGAATGATCCGTTTTTTCGTGTACGCCTCGGTGTTGTCCATCGCGCCGTAAATATCGTCACCGAAGAAGGTCGTAACCCCCAACGCCGCTGCCTCCCGGAGGACGTATTCGTGGTCGGTGCCGCTCGCCAGATAGAGCGAGACGCCGCGGTCGCGAAGGCCCGCCAGAAAGTCCAGAACCCCGGCGATGGTGAGGGTCGCGCTGACGTCGCCCTCATCCCCAGCCCGGCGCAGTCGGTCCCGCACCGGCTTGAGCAGCCGCTCGTTGTAGACAGCCTTGTACTCGCGGGCCGTCCGCTGCTCGGGGTTGAGCCCGTAGCGCTTCACGGCCTCCTCCAACCAGGCCATCTGCTTGATCGTCAAGATTCCGGTCGACCGGTCGACGTAGGCCGCGACCTCGGCCTCGATCTCCGAATCGACAGGCCTGTCGCCGCAGATCATCTCGACCATCATGGGGGTCATCACGTCCTCCCAGCCGCGCCGGATGACGGAGATCGTGCCGTCAAAATCGAAGAGCGCATGGCGCACGTGGCCCAGAACGGCGTCAGGGTTGAGAACCTCAATCCAGGGCACGTCAACGAGGTCGGCAGTCGTAGAGATTTCGGGTCGGCTCATAGGGAATCCTGTCCTTTCCGGGCGAGGGCATAACGGTCCAGGATTTCCTCCGGCGTCGCCGTGCCCGTGATATTCAGTTTTTCGACGGTGACGGATGCAGCCAGATTAGCCACGGCACCCGCCTCACTGGGAGAAGCACCCGCAGCCAGCGACGCGGTCAGTGCGGCGATAAACGTGTCTCCCGCACCTACCGGATCCAGGGGTGGGCGGACCGGCCCCGCTGCAATGGGGCGGCAGGCGGGTGCGCAGATCTCCGCTTCGCAGACCATCACGCCATCCGCCGAAAGCGTGATAAAGACCGGCAATCCGGTCTGCGCGCTCAAGGTCCGCCCGCTCTGACAAATCTCCCGCCGATCGACCTGGCGTGGGTCCAGATCCGGCGCCGTCACAGCCATCGCCTCCGCCCAGTTGGGCTTGAGCACCATATGGCGAAAAAGCCCAATATGCTGCCGGGAGTCGACAACTACCATCTTGCTGTCCCCGGCAGCGCCGGCAAGGTCGTTTAACGCACGCCGCACGCGGGGCGTGATCACCCCGTTGACATCCAGTTGATCGGCGACAATCAGTGCGTCCAGGTTTTCGATCTCCCGGCTCACGGCCTCGATCAAGTGCCCCTCAAGCGCCTCCGAGAGTGGGTGGACGTTCTCGAAGTCGATTCTCGCGTCCTCCTGCTGACTGTCGTACCCCTCGAGGATCGGTTTGATAAAGGTCGTCGTGCTGCGCTCCGGGGAGATCAGAAGCCGGTCGATCTCAACACCCCGCTCCGCCATCACCCGCCGGAGTATCTCCCCGCGCCAGTCCGCGCCCAGCACGGAGAGCACCGGCACGCCGGCTGCGCCCAGGGCCACGAGGTTATCGGCGACGTTGGCACCGGCCCCCGAGGAATAGGTCTCGCGTAGAATAGGACGCGGAAAGCGGGGCGTCTCCCGTGACAAGTGCGAGAGTGTCATATCCGCGTACCAGTACGCGTCCAACCCCAGATCGCCCACCACCCCCACGCGCAGCGCGCTGATATCCGCCAGGATCTCCTTCAGGCGCCGTTCTGACAGACAACTCGCGGGAGATACAACCGCCTGCAGCCCCTCCGCGGCCTCGCGTGCCGCAGCATCACGTGCCGAGCCCTCACCCATCATGCATGCCTCCAAAGAACGTCACTTCGAGCATCTCGCAAAGCGCGTGGTAGAGCGCAATGTGATCCTCCTGCACCCGGTCGGTACGCGATGCCGGGACGCGCACGGCAACGCCCGCCAACTCTGCCAGACGACCGCCATCGGCGCCGGTTAATGCGATCGTCGTAAGGCCCAGGGCGCGGGCCACCTCGACCGCGTAGACCGCACTGGATGCGTTACCGCTGGTGCTGATCGCCAGCAGCACATCCCCGGAGCGGGCGAGCGCCAGCAGCTCCTGTGCATAGCGCATATTGCGGTCCGGCATATCGTTCTCCACGGCGCTGGATAGGGCTTGATTCGCCCCCAACACCACGGCTCGGAGGCCGCTCTCGAGATTGCCGACCAGGCATTCGCCGTCGGGCTGTCGCTCCAGGTCCCCCCGCAGCCAGGACGGCAGGGGGCGCTTATGCGCATACGATTTGAGCAGCTCCCCGGAGATATGCAGCGCATCGGCCATGCTCCCACCGTTGCCGCAGAGAAAGAGCGTCCCGCCCCCTTTGTATGCCAGGACCAGGGCTCGGTAAGCACGTCTCAGGTCAGGAAGCGCCGCCGCCAACGGCGGGTGGGCGTGCTTCAGATCTCGAAGAATCGCGGCAGCGCGATCCGGCAGCGGCTCTTCACCGGCTGGATCCGACACAGAACCATCCTTCCCCAGGGCCGCCGTTACCCTCTCGTGGATGGTCGGGATGGTGACCCGGTGATTCCCATGGATGTGATAGCCCCGCCCCCCCAAGGACGTCGGGCGGTTGATAACGTTCTTTCGAGGGCGGTAATAGTAAACCGGATCGTCCTTCGACACGGCACTGCGATAATCCCCCAGCGCCACGAGGTCGAAATTCGCGGTGGTGATGGGTGCGACCGGATGGCCCAGATTGCGCGAGATCGCCACGGCCTTCAGGAAGACCTCCGCGCCGGTGACAGCCGAACCGAAGTTGAGGAAGACACCGCCGGCCAACTCGCTCACCGAGGACGTGAAGAGCCGGAAGTCCAACCCGCTCGTCGCGCCGAGAATTGCAAAATCTGCCGCGGGGTGCTGATGAATGATATCCGCGCCCAGGGTGACGTGGATGGTCGCGGGCACGCCGAGCACATAGGCGTTATAGAGCACCCCAACCTCGCGGTGCGGGAAAACGTCGGGGTGCTGGCTGATAAAGCGCCCAATAGCTGCACCGTAACCCAGCCCGTCCCGAGCGCCCGCTTTCAGCGCCCGGTGCATCCACGCGCCGGTCTCCTCCGCCATTCCGAAGCTGCCGTCCTCGAGCGCGTGCGGCACGTCCTCGCTGGTCTCCCCAATGAGCGACAACTCGAAATCGTGAATGGAGACAGCACCGTTGCCCGCCACGTGGGTGATCACCCCGCGCCGCATCAGGTCAATGATCAGCGGGGACAGCCCCGACTTGATCACGTGACCGCCCATCATCGCGATCACCGGACGCCCGTCCCGGCGCGCTGCAACCATCCGGTCGATGACGGCATCCAGGTCCTCGCTCTCGAAAGGCACCACAGGATCACCGGGCCTCACCAGGTTCTCCCGGTGGACCAGGTTCCGGCGCTCGGCAATCGGATACGTGCTTACCTTACGTAGATCGATGGGTTCCATAGACAGGATCCTTTCATTTGGACGGGACGCCGATAGACGCTGCACGTGACCGGTAACGAACACGTCGTCTCGATTCTATGGCAAAAGAAAGGGAATGACAAACAACCATCCATTGAGATAATTCAGGGCATCCAAAGAAACACCCCGGTTTTTCAACCGGGGTGTTTTGACTTCAAGATGTAAAATCGTACAGGAAGGGGGATTACTCCGCCATCGCAGCCAGGCAGGCGTCGACATCCATACCCTGAGCCAGAATCTCGTCGATATGCACCATCCAGTCGGCGATGGGGATCGACTGCGGGCACTTCTCCTCGCACTGATGGCAGGCGATGCACGCCTCGG
>CAYMAQ010000321.1:0-2448 GCA_964388385.1 uncultured Anaerolineales bacterium
GGTTATGGCATGTCACAATTACCGGTGAAACGAGAGTTGGGACGCTGCGGCATCGTCGTCAGCGGGATAGGCCTTGGATGTTGGGCGATTGGCGGGCCGTTCTGGCGGGGGGACGTGCCGGTGGGGTGGGGCGAGGTGGACGATGACGAGTCCATCCGCGCCATTCAACGAGCGTTCGATCTCGGTGTGAATTTTTTCGACACCGCCGACGTCTACGGCACGGGCCACAGCGAGCGGATTCTGGGCCGCGCATTGGCCGACATCCGGGACCAGGTCGTGATCGCGACCAAATTTGGCAATGTCTTTGACGAGAATACGCGGCAGATCACCGGATCCAGCTCCGACCCGGCGTACATACGCCAGGCGTGCGAAGCGTCCCTCACGCGCCTCGGCACGGATTACATCGATCTCTACCAGCTTCACTCCGGCGGCCTATCCATCGAGGATGCGCGCCCGGTCCGCCAGACCCTGGAGGCGTTGGTCGCGGAAGGCAAGATCCGGGCGTACGGCTGGTCGACCGACGACCCCGAACGGGCCCGTTTCTTCGCGGAAGGCGAACACTGCACGTCAGTCCAACACCAGATGAACGTACTCGTCGACGCCCCGGAGATCGTCGAGCTCTGCGAAAAGCGGAACCTCGCCAGTATCAACCGCGGACCCCTGGCCATGGGCTTGCTTTCGGGCAAATATGACGAGACCTCCAAGCTGCCCGACAACGACGTACGGGGCGAAAACGCTCCATCGTGGATGGAATATTTCAAGGACGGCAGGCCCAACCCCGTCTTCCTGGAGAAGCTCGATGCGATCCGGGAGATCTTGACCGCCGACGGGCGGACACTGGTACAGGGCGCGTTGGGTTGGCTCTGGGCTCGCAGCGACCAGACCGTTCCCATCCCCGGATTCCGGACCGTCGCCCAGGTCGAAGAGAACGCGAAAGCGATGGAGCTGGGACCGTTAAGCGACGAGCAGGTAGCCGCCATCGACAACCTGCTGGATCGCTAGCCGAAGGTCACCGCACCGTGCAGATATACCAAACCTCCCGGATCCAAAACCGGGAGGTTTGGTGTGATGTACGATCAAGCTTACGTTATGATCCCTCCGGCTCGTAATCGGGCAGCCGATTCAGAACCTCTGCCCCGACGGCGAGATAGACCTGATTGTCCTCAAACGCCTTGACCCACGTAGTCGGTACCCGTTTTTGCTCCTTGAACAGCAGCCCCTGGGAGACCAGGATATGCGTGACCCGCCCACTTTGAGGATCGGTGAAGACTTCCTCGACGTCACCGACATGTTCGCCCTCACCACTGAAGACCGGGGCTCCCACATCAAGAGGCAGGGTACCCTCAGGGATGTTGCGCTCCGTCCGACGGACAAACGGGGGTGCCGGATAGCCAAACGCACCCGGGGACCCAAGATAACCGGGCGTGTTCCACCATGCCTGACTGGCGGGCGGCACCCAGTACATCGAGCCAGCGGTATCGACCTCAACATCCTCGTCACCGGCTTCGGTCTTTTTCACTTCCTCGACCTCAACGAAGTGCGTTTCTTTATAATCAGGCAGATCCTCGAGATCTCCCACGTCCTTCCGCAACGTGACCCGATCTTCGGTCGCGTTCCGGACCAGGCTGAGAGGTAAGACCTTGTCCGTGGTGAGCAAGATGCCTTTCTCCACGATGAGATGGGTCACCTCTTGTGTCTTGGGATCGATGACAACCCGATCGACATCTCCAACTTTATCGCCCTCAGGCGTTACCACAGCCGCTCCTCGCCTAAACTGCATCGAAACGCTCCTTTCTGATGCTAACCGCATCTTCACATTCACATAGTTGATTCGCACGTACAATCAAAATCACCTACGACACAACCTGGGCCACCCTATCCATCTCCGTCTACGGACAACACGATCTTGCCCCGAACACCTCCGGCGGCGAGGCGTCGATGCGCTTCCGCCACCTCGGTGAAGGGCATAACCGAATCGATCACAGGCTTCAGGTCCCCGCGTTCAGCCAGAATGCGCAGCGCATCCATCTTGTAGTGTTCCCGCTCCAGGAAGTAGGTGTGAATGGTGATATTGTTGCGGAAAGCCTCGCTAAATCCGGCATCGGTGCTTACAATACCGACCATCAGCCCAAAAGGCTTGGTCACATCGAGGCTGCGGGCCAACGTATCGCCCCCGACTGTATCGTAAACCACGTCCACGCCGAAACCATCGGTCGCCTCTTCGACGAGGGGAACGAAATCTTCGGACTTGTAATCGATCGCCAGATCGGCCCCCAATGACTCAGCAACGTCCACCATGGAGTCGCTGCAGGTGACAAACACCTCCGCGCCCGCGGCCTTTGCAATCTGAACCGCCAAAGAGCCGACGCCCCCACATCCGTGGATGAGCACGGTCTCTCCCACGCGAAGACCGGCGCGCTCGATCAGCCCATCCCACGCGGTACACCC
>CAYMAQ010000321.1:2548-4149 GCA_964388385.1 uncultured Anaerolineales bacterium
GCAGTACCATCAAGACGCGACGTTCAAGTGATCGTGCGCATAGTCGAGTCGCTCCGTCTTCTCAAAGAGATACACGTGAAACGTGTAAATCCCCTCCTGCTCCGGGGTGAATTCGGCAGAAAAATTCTTGACCTCACCCGCCGCCATCGTACCGGTTCCCATTTTGTCAATCGACATCAACTTACCATCGGGAGCCTTGACCCAAAACTCGAGTACCAAGTTGTCGGAGGGCTTCAGGCTCTCCACCGTCACTTCGCACGCGATCGGCTTTCTCACAGCCGGATAAGTCTCCGTCTGGGCGACGAAATTGGCGATCTCGGCGATCTCCAATCCGGTCATAAGTTGAATATCCGACGACTCCCAATGGATCAAAGTCTCATCGACCCACCCATCGACCGAAAGATAGACAGCGCCGCGACGTCTGACATCGAGCTGGAAGGAAAGGGTCTTCGATTCGTCCACTTCCATCTCATCGACGGACTTGCTGCTCTCCTCGACGTGAACCCCGTAGTCATCGAGCGAATTCAGTCTGACCTCAAGATTCTCAACGTCGTCCGGACCTACGTTCTGCAGCTCAACCTCGACTGTCTGCGTTCCTACCCCAACGTCCCGGGGTGTTAACTCGTAATCAAAGGGATACTTCCCTGGCATAATTCCTTATCCTCCTCACGCCCCACATAAAAACGGCTCAAGGTGGGGTCAATGTATATAGTTGGGATCGTCATGTCAATTTCATCCATCCGACGATCCCAATCCAAGCACTCATGTATCCTCACGGACATCGGCGACCAGAAAATAGATTCGATTGTCCAACGCCGGATTGACACTCGCCAGTATCGCAGCTTTGGGGCTGACGTTGCTGGCGGCTATCACAGGAGCAGACTCGGGAGCCAGAGGCGGTACGGACGTACGTTCCTCGGTCCCCCAGGCCTCCGCGATGAGCACGCCTCGTTCATCACGATCGTCGCCCCCTTCTCCCGCGCCTTTTCGTGGACGGATCACTCGTTATTCCCCAGCGCATCGATGATCGCACGACAAAAGAACGTCAGGTCGGCGGGGCTCCGGGAACTGATAAGAGCACCGTCCTTGACAACCGGCTCGTCCATCCATTCAGCCCCCGCATTGACCAGGTCATCCTTGATCGCCCCTGTCGAGGTGACCCGCCGACCCTCCACAATCCCGGCCGAGATCGGAACCCAGCCGGCGTGACAGATCATCGCCACAACGTCGCCCTGCTCATAGATCTCACGGACCACGTTGAGGGTCGCTTCGTGACGGCGCATCTTATCCGGAGCGTACCCCCCGGGTACGATCACCGCATCAAACGAGGAAGGTACGACGTCCCGGGTCGCGATTTCGGAGGTGACCTCGAGGCCGTGCTTGCCCCGATAAGATCGTTCTGCATCCGTACCGGCGACGACAACTGCCGCCCCGGCCTCGCGCATCCGTATCAAGGGGTACCACAGCTCGAGATCCTCGTACTGATCCTCAACCAAAACAACGATACGTTTGCCTTCCAGCGGTTTCATTGCAGATTTCCCTTCCTATTATAATGGGGTGGCCTCACAACCAACCACCGACTGTGCAGCCAAGGCTGTGCA
>CAYMAQ010000322.1:0-4126 GCA_964388385.1 uncultured Anaerolineales bacterium
CAGCGCCCGCCTTATCTGGGCCGGGGAGAGCCAGAGGCCGCTGTGATGGGTGAAGACCTCGAAGTCGAAGCGGCGGTAGAGCTGAAAACGTCCGTGGGTGAACACCCAGGGGATCCCGGCCTCACGCAGCCGCCGGAAGGTCTCCTGCATCAGGGCGCGGAAGTGCCCCTCCCGCCGCCGGTCCTCCCGGGTCGCCACGTCGCAGATGAAGGCGTAGGGGACGTCCCCACCGGGGTAAGCGATCGCTCGATGGGGGTCCACCAGGATAAAAGAGACCGGCTCGCCGTCCACGACCCGGGCCGTGGCCCACGCGGGGGGGACCGCGGCGAGGTCCGCCGCGTAGGAGGCCTGCATCACCTTGGTGATGGCCTCCCGCCCCTCTTGCGTCTCGGCGGTCGGGAAGCGCTCGCGCATCCCGAACCGTCCGGGTTGGTTCGACATCGGATCTCTTGGGCGCATGGGTTATGTCTCCGTGGGCGATCCGCCTATGGCGGGGTGCTAGCGTCGGGCCCGGCGCGCCCGCTGTACCCGCTTGTTGACGAAGACCGCGATCAGCGCGAGTGCCATCGCAGCAGAGACGATCCGCACCGCCAGATGCTGGAAGCTTTGGCCGATCATCTGCCCGTGGACGGTCCCCAGCAGGAAGGCCACGTAGTTCAGCCAGTGGATGGGCCGCCACGCCTTCCGCAGCTTCCGGCGGAAAAGGGCCGTGAGCACGGTCAGCGCGAAGAGCCAGATTGCCATCCGTCCGCCGAGGCTCAGGAAGGCCTGGATCGAGGAAAAGCGCGGCAGGAAGGTGCGCAGCGTCCCGGACCGCAGCGCCGCGGCGGAGGCGTGGGTCATCAGCGACGCCAGCGCGACGATGGAGGCCCCGTGGTGCAGCTTGATGAACGTGCGTCCGAAATACCGGGTCAGCTCGCGCATATAGTTCGAGGCGAGGCTGGTCAAGAAGACGGCGATATACCCCAGGAGTGCCCCGACGCGGATCACGCCGGTGAGGGGGGTGTTGAGATGATCCAGGGCGACGGTGCCGACGACCAATACCAGGGTCACCACGACGATGGCGATCAGGGTCTCGCTGTGTTTAGGTTCCAATCCGGGCATACGCTTCCTCCTCCTGTGGCTATGTCTCGTCCTCTCCGCGCACCTGCTTCTGCAGGGCGTAGAGCTTCGTCAGTGCGTCCAGCGGCGTCAGGCTGTTGATGTCGAGCTGCCGCAGCTCCTCCACCACCGCCGGCTCCTCCGCGATCAACATCGGCTGGAACGTCTCCGACGCCGGCGTCTGGGTGCCCGGACGGAACTCTCCGCTTTCCAGATCCTCCAGCAGGCCCTCGGCCCGGTGCACGACCGGCGCTGGGATCCCCGCCAGGCGCGCCACGTGGATGCCGTAGGAGCGGTCCGCACCGCCGGGGACCACCTTATGGAGGAAGACGATGTTCCGCCCCTCCTCCACGATGTCCAGGTTGTAGTTGCGGACGTGGGGCAGATCCTGCTCCATCTCGATCAGCTCGTGGTAGTGGGTGGCAAAGAGCGTCCGCGCCTTGCGGTCCGGATGGTTGTGCAGATACTCGATCACCGCCCACGCGATCGCCATCCCATCGTACGTGCTCGTCCCCCGCCCCACCTCGTCCAGGATCAGCAGGCTCTGCGGCGTGGCGTGATTGAGGATGTTGGCGGTCTCAACCATCTCCACCATAAACGTCGACTGCCCCGCCGTCAGCTCGTCCGACGCGCCGACCCGCGTGAAGATGCGGTCCACGATGCCGATGTGGGCCTCGTCCGCCGGGACGTAGCATCCGATCTGGGCCATCAGCACGATGAGCGCCGCCTGGCGCAGGAAGACCGACTTCCCCGCCATGTTGGGACCGGTGACGATGTGAATCCGGGCCTCGCGGTCCATCACCAGGTCGTTGGGGGTGAAGGGGTCCCGCTGGGTCCGCTCGACCACCGGATGGCGACCGGCTGTAACGCGCATCACCGGCGCCTCGGCGAAGGTGGGGCGGACGTAATGGTTGTGCACGGAGACCTCGGCGAACGCGGCGGCGACGTCGATGCGCGCCAGCGCCTGGGCCGTCTTCAGCAGCTTCTCGGCGTGCACCCCCAACCGCTGGCAGATCTCCTGGAAGAGCCGCCGCTCCAGCTCCGCGATCCGCTCGTCGGCGTTGAGCACGATCGACTCGTACTCCTTCAGCTCGGGCGTGATATAGCGCTCGGAGTTGACCAGCGTCTGCTTCCGGATGTAATCGTCGGGCACCGCCTCGATGTTCGCCTTGGTCACCTCGAGGTAGTAGCCGAAGACCTTGTTGTAGCCCACCTTGAGGCTCTTGATCCCGGTGCGCTTCTGCTCCTTCCCCTCCAGCGCGGCAATCCAGTCGCGCGCGTCCTGGCTCGACGCCCGAATCTTGTCCAGGTCCGGCGAGAAGCCCGCGCGGATCAGGTCGCCGCTCCCCAATTGGGCCGGGGGATCGTCGACGATGGCCCGGTCGATCAGGTCGCCGGCCTCCGCCACGGGATCTAAGCCGCGGAGCAGCGTGGTCAGCCCCGCCGCTTCCAGCGCCTCCCGGAGCGATGGGACGTGCGAGAGCGCCGTGCGGATGCCCTCCAGATCCCGGGGCGAGGCCCGCTCGGCGAGCACCCGGTTGGTCATCCGCTCCAGGTCGGGCACCTGCTTGAGCAGGGTTTGGGTCTCGGCCCGCAGGACGCCGTCCTCGAAGAACCCCTGCACCTCATCCAGGCGCTCGTTGAGCGCCGCGATGTCCAGCAGCGGCTGGGCCAGGCGCGTGTGGAGCAGCCGCCCGCCCATCGCCGTGACCGTCTCGTCCAGCACCCAGAGCAGCGAGCCGCGATGCTCCCGGCGCAGCGTCTCCGTGATCTCCAGGTTGCGCCAGGTGGAGGCGTCCATGGCCATATAGTGCTCGGTGGTGTACGTCCGCAGCCCGGTGATCTGGGGGAGCAGCCCCTGCTGCGTCTCCTGCAGGTAGCGCAGCGCGGCGCCGGCGGCCCGCACCGCCAGCGGCTTGCCGTCGCACCCAAAGCCCTGCAGCGTGCGCACGTCGAAGTGATCCATCAGGGTCCGGCGGGCGGTCGACTCCTCGAAGTTGTAGCTGGCCCACGGCGTGAACTGCGCCGGCAGCGAGTCGATCAGCCGCTCCTCGGGCCGCTCGGCCGACGCCTCGGGATCGCGCTCCTTCCACGAGCCGACCTGCGGGATCAGCACCTCACGGGGGTGCAGCCGGGCCAGCTCCTGCCGCACCAGCGACACGATGTCGTCCTCCGATCCGTTGCTGTCGGAGAGCTGCGCGGTGGCGAACGCCCCGGTGGAGATCTCCGCGTAGGCGATGCCCGCGCGGCGCTCGTCGATGACCACCGTCGCCAGATAATTGGGGCGCTTCTCGTCGAGCATCGCCGGCTCGGTCACCGTCCCGGCGGTCACCACCCGCTCGACCCGCCGCTCCATCGGCCCCCGGCCCGTCGGCTCGCCGACCTGCTCGGCGATGGCGACGCGGAAGCCCTTCTCGATCAGGCGGGCCACGTAGTTCTCCACCGCGTGGTGGGGCACGCCCGCCATCGGCACCCGCTGGTTCTTGGCGACGGGCCGCGAGGTCAGCGTCAGGTCCAGCTCGCGGGACGCGACCTCCGCGTCCTTGTCAAACGTCTCGTAAAAATCGCCCAGCCGGAAGAACAAAATCGCATCCGGATACTGGGCCTTCAGGTCAAGATACTGTTGGCGTAGGGGTGTCGTCTCTTTTTTAGGCATACAGTGATTATACTGTCACGCGGCCTCCGGATCAAGCGATCCATAAGCGAAAGTCCCCGGCACCCCGCGTGTTGTGCGGGGTGCCGGGGACTTTCGCACTACAGGGTGCCGGGGACCTGACTTTACGAGCCAACCCCTCATTCCTTCAACGCCTCCATCGGCGCCTTATGTATCTCTTGAAGACGGGTCTCCTTTGTGAAAGTCGCGTTCCCGGCCCTCACGAACGATCTCCACAATCTCCGCAGCACTCACATCAAGAGGGACTACCTCGACGTTAAGCGGCGACTTCGTTCGCGGTGCGACTTGTAGGACAAAAACCTGCCCATCCCGGCGTTTGATTCGAACTTCACCGTCTTCCGCCGCTCGATC
>CAYMAQ010000323.1:0-4118 GCA_964388385.1 uncultured Anaerolineales bacterium
GCACCCCAAACGTGGAAGTTATTGAGCTTTCAGCCCTAAACTTTTCCGTGATGCCCATGGCAACGCAGAAGCGCTTCAGTGATTCACGACCCGATCACTACCCGCGGACATTCAGCCGTCGGCCTTTTTCATCTCGGGCCATCTGCGAAGCATCTCAATGAGCAGCCGGGAGCCGTAACCGGTGCCCCCCTTCGGGATGTAGGGACGCTCGTGGTCGACGAGAGAGAGCCCGGCGATGTCGATGTGAAGCCAATCAACGTCGTCAGGCTTGAACTTACTCAAGAAAAATCCGGCTGTGATGCTGCTGGCAGCCCGTCCTCCCACGTTCTTGACATCGGCAATCTGGCTATCTAGCTGCTTGCCGTAAGCTTCGAAGAGGGGCAGGGGCCAAACACGCTCGCCGCATGCATCGCCTGCGGTGCGGCTCAACTCGATCAACGGATCGTCCCCCATCACAGCGGCCGCGTGATCGCCCAGGGCCACAATACGTCCGCCGGTGAGCGTTGCAATGTCGATGATTGCGTCGGGATCGTAGGTTTCGGCGTAGGTCAGCGCATCACCCAGGATTAACCGTCCTTCGGCATCGGTGTTGATGATCTCCACCGTCAGGCCTTTTCGCGAGGTAATCACGTCACCGGGTTTGGTCGCGCGGGCGTCGGGCATATTTTCGGTAAGTGGGGTGAGGCCCACCACGTGGAGCGGGAGATGGAGACGGGCTGCAGCCTTGAGCGCGCCGATCACCGCAGCTGCGCCGGCCATATCGCCCTTCATCTTCTCCATATTGCGGCTGGATTTCAGTGAGATTCCCCCGGTGTCGAACGTGATGCCCTTGCCGACCAGCACGACGGTGGGAAGATCGGTGCGGTCTGCGTTGTGTTCTAAGATGACCATCCGCGCAGGTTCGTCCCCCCCTTTGTTAACGCTCAGGAGCAGATGCATCTCCTCATGGACCAGGTCTTCCTTGGATAGCACCCAACTTGCAAGTCCCGTCTCCCCTGCCATCTGGGTGGCGGCTTCGGCGATGTGAGTTGGCGTCGCTTTGTTGGACGGTCTGTTGATGAGATCGCGTGCCAGGTTCGTGGCTGAAGCTATGATCTCTCCAACCTCTATCCCCACCGCAATGGGGCCGCGGTCATCTTCACGATCACCCACGAGGATGAGATCGACCGGATCCGCCCGAAGGTCGTTCTCCTGGGTTTTGAACTCCCGGAAGCGATAAAGCCCGAGCAGGGCACCTTCTGTCACTGCTTCGGCACCTTCCTGCAGCGGTACAATCGACCGGTCGCTTGTGTGGAGTATGGTATGCACCCTCTCCACCCCGAGTTCGCGGGCTTTTTTTACGGCCAGGGCGGCAGCTTCACGCAGTGTGTCCTTCGTCAGATTCTCTCGTTTTCCCAACCCAATTAGAATCAATCGGCGCACGGGCTGCGATGCTTCGGGATAGTGTACGAGCACCTCGTGAGACCGACCTCGAAAGTCTCCTTCATCGAGCAGACGGGTAAGCTGCCCACCTAATGCCTGATCGAGAGCCTGCGCTGTCGGCTGGGATTCAAGTTTTTCATCTCTGAAGAGTCCCAGAGCTAACGCCGGGGTAGGATGTTGGGCTATCTCATGGATTTGGACTTCTGGATTCATATGACCTCCACTCCCTGATTGTTTTTTTCCACCTGGGTATCCGTCGATCATTATAGCATAGGCGTAGAGACTGTCAGTTGTGCACACGTGCTGAGAACTGGCTTGATTGTGGCCCTATGGTATAGTCGATTTACATACGGAGATCGGTTTGCTGATCGGGGGAGCAGGATATCGAGATTATGAGCGAAACTGAACCAGGCGATTATTATGATGGACGCCTTGCAGATCTGACGCAGGCATGGGCTGAGATCGTTCGGCATGTCAATCCGGAATTGGATATTGAAGAGGTGCGTCTGGCGACAAGAGCGCTCGCCCGATCTCTGCTGGCGGTCGTGACCGCTCACCCCCTGGACCTGGACGCCGCCCGTGAGGTGGGCACCAAACTTGAGGTCTGGGAGCATCTGGAACTCACGCATCTTCTGGAGATGCAGCATCTGGCCCTCCAATACCTCACCCATTCCGAGGGACAGGAGCAAGACAAGAAGGACGCCTCAGGGCTCACGCTGGCTGTTCTGGCGTTGGGACACGGATTCTATGAAGCTCGGGTTGAGCGCGCCCAACGCCTTGGGATGGACTCGGTGTCCCGGATGAGCCATGATTTAAAGACCCCCATCAATGCGATCACCGGATTCTCAAAGGTGATACTCAAAGGTATCGACGGCCCGATCACGGATTTTCAGCAGGAGGATCTCACGTCGATCTACGAGGCCGGGAACAAGCTGCTGGTGATGGTCAATGACCTTTTCACCGTCCGCAAACGGGATGCCCAAAGGCCCGTGATTTACGGGGAGTCCTTTGAGGTTGCGACGTTGTTTGCCGATGTTATTCGGACGATCCAGCCCTCGGCGGCTGAGTCCGGATATCGACTCATCGTCGAGTTGGATGGGATTCTCGGATCAATGACTGCCGATCCCTCTATGGTCCGCTGGGTTCTTCTCGGTCTCCTGATGTACCTGATGCGCGAGACGGGTCAGGGGATCCTTCACGTCTTGGTCCGACGCGAGCAGGACGTTGAAGGTCCAAGGCTTTGTGTGCGGATCGGTTTCGAGGGATCGATCGAGAATCAAGGGTTGGCGGAGGCCGAGGTCGGGGATGTCTCGGATTTGACCAGGGATGATCTCGTACTACACACCTGTCTGAATTTCTGTGAGACGTTGGGGGGGGAGTTGACGCGAATTCAATCACCCGGGGGTGTGAGTTTCCGGATTGTATTGCCCGTTCGGCCGTCAGAGGCACCGAACGTAGACTCGGTTAGCTGAAAAATATGCAGCGTTGGCGTTTTTGAGGGGCTCGAAGAGCCGTACTGAGATTGAGGAGAAGGTCAGGATGAAATCGGCACACTTGGGATGTGGACCTCGGGCGCGTCATCACGCCCGGGCTTATGAGTTTGTGCAGAACGGCACGATCGGTGCTATCTGCGATCTCAACGAAGAACGGTTGGAGACCTTTGGACGGGATTTTGGCATTGAAGCCGATCATCAGTACACTGATTTTCAAGAGATGTTGGAGAAGGAAAGACCTGACGTCCTGGACATTGTCACCGCGCCGACTATTCGGGTTGACCTGATGCGGGTGGCGGTCGAGCATGAAGTCCCTGTCGTGATCGTGGAGAAGCCCGTCGCGGTTCAGGGCGAGGACTATCGTCAGATCAAAGAACTCACCGAAACGTCGGGGACTCATTTTGTGGTCAATACTCAACTTCACTTCCACCAGCAGAATCTCGAACTCAAAAAGCTCGTGGCCGAAGGCGGCATTGGTGAGGTTCGGTTTCTCGATGCCAGTGCCTGTTCCACCATCCTGGATCAAGGTGTTCACGTCTTGGAGCTGGCCTATACCTACAACGGCTGCGCGTCGCCGGTCCGGGTGTTTGGACAGGTGTCCGGTGCGGAGAATCTGCAGTCCAGAACAGGGCGTCCGGCAGGAGTCGGATACCAGCCGTCCCCGGACATCGCGGAAGCTGCGATTATGTTCGAGAATGGGGTGCGGGCGCAGTTGCTCAGCGGGCATATCGCGCCGCGGGCTACGGACCGCGAGACAATCTATGCGCATAAGCGGATTGCAGTTTACGGGACCCAGGGCTTTGTGCATTGGACAATGTACGGGTGGGAGCGTTTCACCCCGGGAGGCGGATACGAGCGCGCATCCAGTGATTATGGATACGAGGATGTGCGAGCGGAAGGCGCGCTGATCGATGCCGCCTTTGAATGGGCGGCGGACGATGCGAAACTGCACCCTACACGGCTTGAGCTCAACCTGGCGCAGTTTAACATCATCCTGGCGGCCTATGCCAGCGCGTTGACCGCTCGGGCGATCGATCTCCCGTTTGATCCCCCCGATGGCCTGCTCGATGCGCTCCGGGCCCGGTTGTGATGTGTGGTCGGCGTCATTTGAGAAGAGAAGGGTACGGATGGAGGGGACGATGAAGAAAGTCGTGATATCGGGGGAGAGAGAGGCGCAGCTCGTCGAGATGCCTATCCCTCAAC
>CAYMAQ010000324.1:0-4108 GCA_964388385.1 uncultured Anaerolineales bacterium
CCCCGGCACCGTGTACAGGTTGAACTTCGGCGTCAATCCCTTGATCTTCCCCAACCGCAGCTGCAGAAAGTCAAAGAAAATCGTCCGATCCTGCCGCGTCTTCAGCGTCACCAGGTCCCCCCGCACCTTCGGGTTCGTCTTCTGGTAGATGTACTGCAGTGTCGACGTCTTCCCGCTCAGCGCCGGCCCGTAGTACACGATCTTCAGGTTCAACTCCCGCATCTTCCAATTGATGAACATCTCTTCAGTCGACCCCTCTGGTTATCCTCAATCGCTCACCGAACCCGTTCAACGATCCTGAAAACCGGGCGGTAACAAACCTTTTTCTATCGCTTCTTCAAGCGAGAACAACGAATCATCGAGCCCCTTGACCTCAGATGTAGATTCTTTGGGGTTGGGTTCTGAAACTTGGAGTTCCGGTCCAGACGGCCCAGGCACAGAGTCTGAAGGCTCCTCATCCACAGCCCGCGAGGAACGACCGAAGTTCTCCTTCGAAGATGGAGGCTCCCGTTCGACAACGGGTTCGGCAGCAGAAAAATCGCCGTTGAATGCCGTGTCCAACTCCGACATGAGCGTCGACCCGAAATCCTCCTCAAACTCCCACGAGGGAGAGTCGTCATCATCCAACGTGGAGAGAATGGCCTGTAAATCGTCAATAGCCCGTCGGGTATAGAGCCACACCATCCCTACGCGACTCTTCTGAACAGCGCGGTCGAAGAGCATCGCCACGATCAGACTCTCACCGACGTTAGCCGAGTAGATATCGTAATGTTCCCCTTCCTGATAGCTGAGATTGATAGCCTGACCGCCATTGAACTGACGGGCGAGCTCGGCGCTGGTCGCAAATCCACCCGCCAACAGGGCCAGAAGCATCGTGCTGTCAATACCCTCAGTCGGGCCGACCTCTACCAAACGCTGTCCCTGCATATCAGCGAGATAGGCGCAGTGTGCGTCCACATCTGTGCATAACTCCTCGAGTCGGGCAGTGATCCTTTCAAAAGACTTATCCGAGAATATAGTAAACTCCGGACGTGTCAGCGCCATCTCTTTCAAAGCCTGATCGACGACCCCCGTAAAATCTCGCACGTTAAAGGGCTTGGCGACGTAGCGATAAACTTCCAAACGGCGAGCTTCCACTTGCACCTCATCGCTGCCATAGGCCGTGATGAGAATCGTGCGCGTCTGCGGACTGGATTCTCTCACCCGCCGGATCAACTCCAGCCCACTGATACCGGGCATCCGCAGATCGGTGATGAGCAAATTAACCTCGGATTTCTCCAGGACCTCAAGGGCCTGCTTTCCCGAGCGCGCCGTACTGACCCGGCAATTATCCTGGGAAAGCTCCAAAGATTTCTTTAGGAAAAATCCAACTTTCGGCTCATCATCCACGATTAAGATGTGATTCTCCGCCATTTCACACCACCTCTGAGCCTCGAAACGAGATTGAGAACTTACTATTTCCGGGTTTTTTACGCCGATCACGCCTCTGAAAACTAACTAAATTCTAATACAAAAAGGCCACATTGTGGGTTCCAATTCCTACCCGAATGCGTGCCGGTTGTGTTCCAACGCAACAAACAGCGAATCAACGAAGATGAACATAGCACTCCATTAGGACGATTTAAGCTCGTTAGCTGCATCCAGGATATCGGAGGGCACCAATCCCGCAGCGACAGCTTCCCGCAAATCCATAAGCTTCGTGGAACCCCTATGCTGTCCCGGCCCCCCATCACTATCCTGAGCAAACATCGACGACAATTCGTGATTTGGCCTATGGATCTCAGTATGCGGTGATGTTTCCCATCCTTCGGGGTGATCCGTCCGGGTAAGCTGTCCGAAAGCCAGATCGAACTCATCATCGAGGGATTCCAGCATATCCTCATCGCCGGGAAGCGCCTCCGGGGCCTGATTCAGATCTAACTCGGCCAATTCCAATGCCGTGTGCTTGGTAAAATGCCAGACCGCACCGGTCTTCGCCTCAGTGCCAAAGATAACGGCTAACAACAAATCTCCATTGACGTCGTAAGCATAGATGTTGTAATCAGGCCCCTCGTGATAGCTCGATTTGAAGATCGACGTATTGCCCAACATCTTGGAGAGTTCGATCGCCGCCATAAAATTCGCAGCCACCAAGGCACCGACCGTCGACGTGTCGAGCCCCTTGGTCATCCCGGCGATCTCAATAGGATAGCCTCCGGAACTGAGCAACATCACACATCGAGCCCCGGTATCCTCTTGTAAGGAGACCAGATGCGCCAATACCGCATCCTCAACTCCCTGCTCGCCACTGCGGTAGGGATCGGCGACCTCTGTACTACTGACCGCCGCCTCGACGATCTCCCGGATTTCACTCAACTTGAACGGTTTATCGATATAACCATCAAGATCCAACCCATCGGCAGTATTTTGCAGGGACCTCGTCCCGTGGGCGGTCATCAAAATCACCTGCGTCTCGGGGGCTATTCGACGGACCGCCATCGCCAGATCCAGCCCGTTCATCTCGGGCATCTTATAATCGGTGATCACGAGGGCATAGGGCTTATTCTCAATCTTGGACAGAGCCTCCTCACCGCTTTGCGCAGTCTCGACCTCATATTTTTTGTCAAGTTTATCCAAACTTCGTGACAAAATCAGGGTGACATTAGGCTCATCATCGACAATAAGAATACGTTTGAGTTCCATACCTCCATCCTCCTAAAATGTTAAGCGCTCTGTCCTTATTCGGAACCGGGTCAAACCTCAGATCTTCACAGGCACCTGAGCCAGGGCATCCGCCGCCACTTCTCTGATCTCCGCTAACCGCACAGGCTTGCTCAGAATCTTCTTGACCGCACTGCCAGACGCCTGTTTGCGCAACTCATAACTATCGTGAGCTGTCACCATAATAATGGCAATCCATGGGTAATTCTGACGTGCGCGCTCGGCTAAGCTCATCCCATCGATACCCGGCATTCGATAGTCCGTGATCATCAGATCAAATCGCTCCTCCGCAAGAAGTTTTAAAGCCGACGCACCGTCGTGAGCGACCGAGACTCTGAAATCAGGCATTTTTTGTAAGGCGGCCTGCAGCATATTCGCCACGACCTCCTCGTCATCCACAATTAGAATTCGCCAGGACTTAGATTCAGTCTCCTCCTGATCCCGGGCCCTTTCTAACTCAGGCAGACAAATGCGGAACTTGCTGCCGCGATCCACTTGACTTTCGACCTCCATATATCCTCCTTGTGACTCCGCAACCCGCCTGGCTAACGTCAGCCCCACACCCAGTCCCCCATACCGACGTGTCGTCGATCCGTCGACCTGATAAAAATCCTCGAAAATCGCATGTAATTCCTCACCTGGGATCCCAATGCCCGTGTCCTCAACCTCCAAACTGATCATGCCATCCCGTTGATAAACCCTGACCGAGATATGCCCACCCTCCGTTGTAAACTTGATCGCGTTCTCAATGAGACCGGCTAAGGCTTCGGAGAGCTGATACTCATCACCGACCGCGAGGAAAGGAGCATCCCCGGACACCTTATGATCAAGCACCAGGCCTGCTACACGCGCCTCATCCTGATACTCCTCAACGAGAGAGCGCGCTAACTCCCCCACGCGAAGGGGCATCTGAAGCTCGGTGTGGGCATCAATGGCAAGAAGCAATCCAATCCGCGTGACCATTCGGGTGAGGTGATGAGTCTGTCGGGCAATGACCCGCATCACCCTCTGCTGCTCGTCCGAAAGCGAGCCGAGGTCGCCGCTTTCGAGAAGCTCCGCATACCCACGAATGACAGCGACAGGCGTCCGGAGCTCGTGGGAGACATTTTGAACAAACTGATCCCGCATTTGCTTGAGTTTTTCAGATTCCAAATGCCTGCTGGTGGACGTCGATATATATGAGTTCATAGATGTCTAGCTCCCTCTGGGTGCGATGCATCGCTTATCCACATCTTCAAGTTAGATATTAGCATACATAGAAGGCGATTGGATTAGGATAGTGTTTGAGAATTGTTGAGGTTTTATTAGCGGAGGATGGTACCCCGTAGAACGTCAAAAAGGCCCGCAGTTACGCGAGCCCTTTCCAGAAAGAATTGGCGATTGAGAGACAACCCCATCGGAGAAGATT
>CAYMAQ010000325.1:0-4078 GCA_964388385.1 uncultured Anaerolineales bacterium
GTGAATTATGCCCGTAACCTGGATCTCTTTGGCGTTAAGGGGGTGCACAGCCGCCACCACAAGGGCCTCAAACAGCTCTGGCTCTTCGGGTTCCTCCTCTCGTGTGCGGGCGCGTTCTATGCCAGTTACCTTCCCCTTTACCTGCTCTCGATCGGTGCGACCCGCACCCAGATTGGGTGGCTGAGTTCGGCAGCCAGCTTCTTCGGGATGCTGAGCCCGATTCCCGGCGCGCTGATTGCGCGCCGTTGGGGCAAGCCCCGATTGCACGTGGCTCTCTTTGCTGGTGTCCGCCGCTTCGCCCTTCTCTTTGCCGCGATCGCTCCCCTTTTGCTCTCCGGGCAGCTACTGATTTTTGCCGTGATAGGTGTGTTATCCTTGCGCTTTCTCTTTATCGGGCTCTATAATCCGGCCCTGGTCTCACTTTTTGGATCGGTGATCCCCGAGGAGATCCGCGGACGTTATATGGGTACGCGCAAGATGGTGATGGCCTTGGCCTCCGCGATTCTGGTCCCGCTTGCTGGCTGGATGATCGGCAGGGTCGGCGAACCGGAGGGGTACCAGGTTGGGTTGGTCATCTCCTTTGTCTTCGGAGTGCTCGGCGCTTACGCTGTCATGCGGATCCCCGAACTTTCCGTCCAGAGCGGTGTGGAAGCGGATCAAAACGGCGGGTCGATCTGGGATGCATTGCGGAGCAACCGGTTGTTCCTATGGTACCTGGTCATCCGATTCTTCTGGAACTTCAGCCGGCAACTGGGCGGGCCGTATTTCAGGGTCTATCAGAAAGAGGTATTGTTGAGCCCCACTGCGGTTATCGGGATCCTGGTGACCGTTTCCTCCATCAGCCGGCTTATCGGGCAGCGATTCTGGGGAGAGTTGGTCGATCGGAAGGGCCCCCGATGGGTCCTGAGCCTCTGTGCGTTGGCGATCCCCGCTTTGCCGTTTATCTGGATCTTCGCGACCAAACCATGGCACATCGTCTTCGTCTCCCTTCCGAGTGGATTTCTGTGGGCCGGATTCCAGATGGGGGGTATCAATTTGCTCCTGGATCTACCTGATGAGTCGCACCGTACTTCATCGGCGGCGCTCAACACGACGGTTCTTCGGTTGGCCAATATGGTGGCACCCTTTGTCGGTGATTGGATCATCCGCCAGTGGAGCTATGAGCTCGACTTTGCCATCTCCGGCATCGGGCGGTTGATCGCGGCGCTGCTCTTCGTCTTTGTGCTCCGCCCCTTCAAGACGCCTGCGTCCTCCAACGCGAAGACAGAGGCTGAGCCCCACTAGTTGAGGCCTGAACTTGTTTGGGCCCCCACACGGTTGGGGTTGCAGTCGAAGAGATCAGAGGTGTCTCTCTTACGTTGACGAACGCTGCCCCCGGCAAAACCTTGGATCGCCGATTTGTGAACTTGACGTCTTCCTGAAGGCGGAGTAGAACTAGATCGGTATATCGACTGCGAAGAGCTTTATCATCTCAAGGGGGCTTTGTGAAAGCACAATCTCAGACACAGGCGCAAAAACTCGATTACGGCAAGACGTTGCTCATCGGTTTCGGCTTTTTCGGCATCAGCGTGATGTGGACGCTTTACAATGCCTACGTGCCCATCTTTCTGCAGGCAGGCAATCCCCAGTTCGACGCATCCGGCGAGGTCGGGTTTGGGCTACGGGCCGGGCTGACCGGTGTGATAATGACGCTGGACAACGTGGCGGCCTTTTTTCTCATCCCCATCATTGGAATGTGGAGCGATCGGGTGTGGACCCGGTTCGGACGCCGCAAGCCCTTTATCCTCGTGCTGGCGCCGATCTCGATCGTGGCATTCATCCTGATTCCGGTGACGGTGGGGACGATCCCGCCGTCGCAGAGTGGGCAGATCGGTGCGTTGGGCGGCTCCCTGGCGTTCTTCATGGCGGCGATCGGCGTTTTTCTCACGGCGATGGCGGCATTTCGGACGCCGATTATCGCGCTGATGCCCGACCTGACGCCCAGCCCGCTGCGCTCGCAGGCCAACGGGGTGATCAACCTGATGGGTGGGCTTGGGGCGTTGATCGCGACGCTGGGGAGCAGCTTTCTCTATCGACAGGGACGGATGGTGCCCTTCGCGTTCGGCGGTTTTCTGATGGCGCTGGCGGTGCTGATGCTCTTCGTCTTCGTCCGGGAGCGGCGGGATTTCGAGGAGGTGGAGCGCGAGGGAGGGCTCGGCGCGCTCGCTGGGCTTAAGCGCGTGTCGGTGGATGCGCGGCGCAGCCTCTTTTTCCTGATGGGCGCGATCTTCTGCTGGTTTGTGGGATATAACGCGGTGGAGACCTTCTTGAGCTCCTACGGCGTCAGCGTCCTGGGCCTTTCCACCGGGCAGGCGCCCCTGTTGATGGGGGTCGCGTCGCTGGCATTTCTGATCTTCGCGGTGCCCTCCGGGTATATCGCGGCGCGTCTGGGACGGCGGCGGACGATTGTCCTCGGCCTGATTGTGTTCGGCGTTCTGTTACTGGTCAATTTCTTCTTAAGAGATGCGCGGTTGATCTGGCCGATCATGGCGATTGGGGGGACCGGCTGGGCTCTCGTTAACATTAACTCGCTCCCCATGGTGGTGGACACGGCGGCCTCGGACGCGGACGTGGGCACCTACACGGGGTTCTATTACATCGCCTCGCAGCTGGCGGCGGTCGCCGGGCCGACGATCAACGGCTATATCGTGGAGTGGTTCGGAGGCAACTACAACCTCATCTTCGTGGTCACGCCGTTCTTCTTCCTGCTGGCGATCCTCTGTATGACCCAGGTGACGCGTGGGGAAGCGCGGTAGTCTGCTCGGGAGGGAGTCCGCACATAAAGGAGTCCGCTCTACTCCATATCCGCGCCCGGAAGGGCGGGGGGGGCGCGCGATAGCTGCCCGCCCGTGAGCTGAGGGGGTCAATCAATGACGAAGCGCAAACAATCCTACGATGTGGCTGCCTACATCTGGCCCGCGTACACTGGGGACGAGCCGCGCACCCGGATGTTCTGGCCTGAGGGGAACGGTGAATGGGAGACCGTTCGCAAGGCGACGGCCAAGTATCCTGGACACACGTGGCCCCGGCGGCCCCGATGGGGGTACTGCAACGAGGCGGATCCGTATGTGATGGAGATGCAGATCAACGCCGCTGCCGATTATGGCGTCAATGTCTTTATCTATGACTGGTATTGGTACGATGGTCGTCCTTTCCTGGAGACGTGCCTGAACCACGGGTACCTCGGGGCCCGCAATAACGACCGCATCCGATTTTACCTGATGTGGGCCAACCATGACGTCACCCACGTGTGGGACAAGCGCATCGCCCACGTCGATGGCAACGTCATTTGGGAGGCGGCGGTGGACCGCCGCGAGTTTGAGCGCGTGGCCCTGCGGTTGATCGAACGATACTTCACCCACCCCTCGTACTACACGATCGACGATAAGCCGGTCTTCATGATCTACGATCTCAACAATCTGGTCGGCGGCCTGGGTGGCATCGAGCCGACCGCCGACGCGCTGGCGTGGTGGCGGGGTCGGGCGGTCGCGGCAGGCCTGCCGGGCCTGCACCTGCAGCTCACGAGTTGGGGCGCCGACCGTCTCAACCTCAGCGGCGTGGATGCTGGCGCCACAGCGACCCCAAATGCCATCGTCCAGCGGCTCGGATTCGACAGTCAGACGCATTACCAGATGGTCCACTATACGGACGTCGATCGGGATTACGCGGAGATCATCCCGGATATGGTCAACGAGTGGGAGGCGATGGACGCGACCTACGACATTCCGTACTTCCCGCACGTCTCGGTGGGGTGGGACAACAATCCCCGCTTCACCACGCTCCGTCCCCGCGTCGTGACCCACAACACGCCGTTGCAGGTCAAGAAGGCCCTGGTGCGGGCGCGTGCGTACGCTGACGCCCATCCCGATCAGCCGCCGTTGATCACCATCAACAGTTGGAACGAATGGGCTGAGACCAGTTATCTCCAGCCCGACGATCTGCACGGGTATGGGTACCTGGAGGCGGTGAAGGCGGTGTTTGGGGCTGTTCCTTGGGATGAGGGGGCGATGTAGCCCGGCGACTTTATCGCCGGGCGGGC
>CAYMAQ010000326.1:0-1676 GCA_964388385.1 uncultured Anaerolineales bacterium
TCGGCTTCAGCTTCGGCTTCGACCGCAGTTTCATCCTCGGGCTCATCGGCTTCAATCTGAGGTTGAGCCTCGGTCTCGGTTTCCGCTTCACCCTCGCCGCGGGCGATTGCCTCCAGGCGCTCGAGGGTCTTGCGGCCCAGGAGCCCATTGCGCAGGCTCTGTCCTATCTGCGAATCGAGCGGTATCGTATCGAGATCGTCCTCGCTCAGTCCCGCTGAGGTCATCATGGCGGTATATTCCTGCACGATCTCGTCCTCGGTGACCTCGATCCCTTCCTGCCTGGCGAACTCGGAGAGCACGAACGAGCGCTTGAGCCGCCGTTGCGCTTCCGGCTTCATATCCGAGCGGAACATCTCCATAGTCCGCCCCTGAAGCCGCAGAGCGTCTTCCAGGGCCATCTGCTGGTTCCGACGTACCTGGCGTTTGGTTTCCTCCACCATACCGTCCAGGGTGTCCTCCAGCGCCTGCGGCGGATACTCGACCTCGGACATCTCAACCAGTTCCTCGACAATCGCGTTGCGATAAGATTCGCGGGCCTGGTTGAGCTTGCTCTGCATGATACGGTCGTGGATGTCCTCGCGCAGATCTTCAAGGGTCTCGAAGGACCCTACCGTGCTAGCCAGCGCATCATCCAGTTCCGGCAGATCTCGGTCGTAGACCTGGGTGACCTCGACCTCGAAATTGCATTCGGCACCCCGGAGGGACGGATCCTCAATCGTCTCCGGAAGGGCAGCCGATAACAAAACCGTCTCGCCCGGGCTCGCGCCCACCAATCCCTCGACGAACTCCTCGGACAGGAAGGGGGTTGCTTCAGAGAGAGGAATCTCGATGTCCTCCTCATCCACCACCACGTCTCCATCCACGGTGCCCAGGACGTTCCCGTAAATCTCGTCCCCCATCTCTGCGGGACGTTCCACGGGCTCGAGCACCGCGTGCTCCTCGCGAGCCTGTTCGAGCACCTGCTCCATCTCCTCGTCGGAGACGTCAGGCTCTTCCCACTCTTTGCGAATGCTGGCGTAGTCCCCCAGCTCAATGGTGGGCTGCAAGGGGACGAGCAACGTAAAGGTCAGGGGGTCTGTTGCCATGTCCTCAAATTCACCGGGGCTGTATGGATCTATCTCGGCCTCTTTGAGGATGTTTGTGTAATTGTCTTCGAGCAGGTCCTCTGCCGCTTCCTGAAGCAGGACGCCCTCTCCTACGTGGCGAACGACTTTGTTGTACGGCGCTCGACCTTTGCGAAAACCGGGGATGTTAACCTTGCGAGAAACTTCTCGCGCAACGCTGCGCATCGCTTGTTGAACAACCGCATCCTCGAAGGTGACCTCGAGGCGTACTTCATGGGAATCAAGAAATTCTTTTTCGATTTCAAACACGACCATTTCCTCCGATCATAAATCATCGGGATTATAGCACACTCCCAATGAAACACCAGTGTTTATGCAAGCGCAGCCCGGCAAGCGTTTTTGCTCGCCACTTCCCGCTTTGTCTCCTGTTGGACAGCCGGAGCGCTTCTATCCTATTCCGGGTCGCACACCGGATCTTGACGATAAAAAATATCTATATTTGACAAAACAGAATCACAGTGTTAAAATGTAATTGTTTTAGTAAAACTTTCTTATTCCTTTGATCTTGTCGCGTCATACTTAATGCTGGCGCTGAGTTCGCGCGCATCGCGC
>CAYMAQ010000326.1:1776-4071 GCA_964388385.1 uncultured Anaerolineales bacterium
GCGTGAGAACCGCGTTTTTCGGCGAATCGTCAAGATCGTAATCATTGAAGAGGTCACGCTATGCAAGATACACGTCAACAAATTTTAGAGATATTGAAGCGCAAGGGTGAGGTGACGGTTCAGGATCTCAGCGACGAACTGGGCTTGACCAGCGTCACCGTCCGTCATCACCTGGAGATCCTGCGTTCCGAGGGCTACATCACCGATCCGGAAGTCCGGCGATCGAATCGACCGGGTCGTCCTCGCTACGTCTATCGACTCACGTCGACCGCCGCCGATCTCTTTCCCAACAACTACAGCGGATTGGCATCGGCGCTGTTGAACGCGATTAACGAGTGCGCGGATCCCAAAGATTCTGCCCTTATGATGGAGAAAGCCGCCGAGCACATGGCCGACCGCGCGGATCAGCTGCCGGACGATCCGGAGGATCGCATCAGCAGCGTGACGAATTTTCTCAATCAGCAGGGTTACGTTGCCCGCTGGGAGAAGCAGGAACCCCGCCGCTACCATATCATCATCAGCAGCTGCCCCTACCATCACGTCAGCAAGCAACGTAACGAACCATGCACGATCGATTATCATATGATCCAGCTGCTGCTGGGGACGGACGTCGACCGGCTGCAGAACGAGGCTAAGACATCGGGCCTCTGTGTCTACGAGGTCAAATTTCCGACCTCGGCTGCCTGATTCGTTCATACGTGTCGCGCCTGAATCACGGCCCGGATTCTGACCGAGCCGTGATCTTTTTCGGTGGGGGACGTCACGCCCTGCGTAGGACCCGCTCACAAGACCCAGACTTCCGGCTGCGGCGTGCTGAGATAGCTCGCCCCTTCGTCCTCAACGACCACATTCTCCTCTCGACTGACGTACCCTCGACCCTCCACCTTGACCCCGAGTTCGATGGCGAAGACGTTCCCAACCTCGACCTCGCCTTCGATTGAGGTCCCGTAGCGATCCCACTTTGGTCCCAGCACGGTCGCCCCATCGTGGGCCGTGCGCCCGACCTGGTGTCCATAGGCGTGCATAAACTCCGGATATTCCGCCGCGATGAGCGTCTCGCGGGCGGCGGCATCGACCTCCCAACCCTTAGCGCCGGGTTTCAACGCGTCCCGTCCGGCCTCCAGCGCCGAGGTCACCGCGTTCCACGCATCCTGGACGTCGGGCGGCGCCTGGGACTCCCCATGTTCCGGCAGATACCAGGTGCGTTGAAGATCGGAGACGAATCCGTGCCGGGAGATTCCAAAGTCGATGTGGACCAGATTGCCCCGCGCGGTTTTGAGGCCGGAGGGCATCCCGTGGCCGAAGCTGGATTCGGGCCCGACCGTGACGACAGGGCACGCATCCCACGCCCAGGAGGAGCCGTACCCGTTCTGCTTGAGAAAATCGTGGAGGAAATCGGCGATCTCCAGATCGGTCATCCCGGGCCGGAGTATGTGGCTGAGTGAATCGATCGCGTCCTCCGTCCTATCGACGGCAGCCTGGATCAGCTCGAGCTCCGTCGGGGTTTTCCTGCCCCGCACCGCGGAGATCACCGACGCGGCGGAGATCAACCGCGAGGCATAGGGTGTATCAGCCAGGATATGCGAGAGGCGGCGGAAGAGCCCGTGGGTCAGACCGTCCGAAGCGGGGTCGTCCTCTGCGTAGTTGATCGCAATCTGTTGGGGATCAAAGGCCTGGATGGACTCGAGGAGGTCGCGCTTGATCGACTGATCGTACGCGATCACGCGATTGTAAGCGCCCAGGCGTTCGACGTTATCGCGATCGTACCGCCCCACAATGGCGACCCGCTCTCCGCTGCGATGGATGAGCAGCGCCGAGAGCCACGTCAGATCCAACCCCAGCAGGGGCTCCAACATCGGATCCCGAACCTGGGTTGTCTCCCGGACGAGGGTGAGCCAGAGATCGATCCCCTTCTCTTTTAAAATATCGACGGCTTGCTCCGTCTTCTCCCCGACGATCGCAACCGTTTCAGCCGATAATGCCATACGTGTTTGCCTCCTACCCATCCCGCGAGATCGTGCGCATCTTTAAAGCTCCTCACCGGTCAGTCGGTGATAGAGCGCCTGAAATTCTTCGTCTGAATAGTAGTAAATGACCACCCGCCCACCCTTCTGGGTGTTCTTCAACTGCACCCGGGTGCCGAGGGCCTCCTGGAACCGGGATTCCAGCGCTCGCACCTGCGCGGTCTCGGAGTCGTCTACCACAGGTTGGGGCTTTGTCTCCTTGGGCGCCTCCCGGCGTCGTTTGACCAGCGCCTCCGTCTCACGGACGGTCAGACCCTTCTGCAGGACGACC
>CAYMAQ010000327.1:0-4059 GCA_964388385.1 uncultured Anaerolineales bacterium
CCCCGCCGGCCCCCTCCGCATTACCAAACGAACCCATTTTCCCGTCGACGCCCCCCATTCGTTTATTCGTTTCCCATTCGAGTCGGCCCGCGCCTCTCCACCGCCAGCCCCTCCCACAGTACCAAACGAACCCATTTTCCCGTCGACGCCCCCATTCGTTTATTCGTTTCCCATTCGAGTCGGCAGCCCTCCTATTCGAGTCGGCCTGCGTCCCTGCCAGTACGGGATTGGTGTTCCCCTGAGGCCGTGCTACAATGCGACTGACCTACCCAAGGAGTGCGTATGGAAAAAAAGACTCTGAAAAATCGCATTACAGTGGATCCCAATGTCCTCGTCGGTAAGCCGGTCATCCGAGGGATGCGGATCAGTGTCGAGCAGATCGTGAGGGCCGTTGCGGCCGGCGTACCCCGGGAGGAACTCCTGGAGGAGTATCCAGGGCTGGAACCGGGAGACATCCAGGCTGCGCTCACCTATGCGGCCGACCTGGTCGCCTCTGAGCGGGTGTTCCGTCGTCCCGAACCGGCATGAAATTTCTTGTCGATCACAATGTAGGACGCGGCGTTGCTCAAGCCCTGGCCTTGGATGGCCACGAAGTCATCTTTGTTGGCGACGTGGACCCCCATATGATCGACGCGGACATCCTCGCATGGGCTGTACGAGACCAACGCATCCTCATTACCCAAGACCATGACTTTGGCGCACTGGTCTATTATTCCGGACGCCCCCATAGTGGCATCCTGCTTCTGCGCATGGGTCAGGCCCGTCGAGACGAACGGATTGCCGCGATCCGTTGGATATTGAGGCAGCATGGGCACGAGCTTCCGGGGCATTTCAGCACGTTCGAGAACGGTCGTCTGCGCATCCGCACGTAATCTCGATCCTCGCGTTTAGGGTTGGACTGCTTTGCTTTAATTCCCCCTTATGTTCCCTTCGGCGAAGGCTGTATCCTGAACAGTAGAGGCTCGGCACATCACTCCAAGCTACGGACGACCGCCCCCCTATTCGAGTCGGCCCCCCGTTGTACGAAACGCCCCGGTAGTGGTACAATCACACCATCGACTCACACGTCAGCGCGCCCGGGACAGCGGGCCCGCGCGGACCCATACCTAGCCCGGCAGGAGGAGAGATCTGTGTTGGACATCGCGGCGATGATGACCGAGGAATACCAGGAATGGTTGGAGAAGTGCGTACACTGCGGGCTCTGCCTCGAGGCGTGCCCCACCTATGCAGTCTTTGGGACCGAGATGGACGCCCCGCGCGGGCGCATCGCCCTGATGCGCGCCGCGGTCGGCGGGGACATCACCCACGAGCAGTTTCTGAACACGTTCGGCGAGCACATCACACTCTGCCTCGAATGCCGCGCCTGCGAGTCCGCCTGCCCCTCGGGCGTCCAGTACGGCAAACTGATCGAGGGCGCGCGGATCGCGCTGGAGGGGGTGCGGGAGCCCGGCGCCGTCGAGCGGGCCGTCAGCTGGCTGGGAATGCACCAGTTGATGCCCCACGTGGGCCAGATGAAACTGCTGGCCCGGCTGATGTGGCTCTACGAGGTGCTCGGCGTCCAGTGGCTGGTGCGCACGCTCAACGTCCTGCCCGATCCCCTGCGGGCCATGGAGGCGATTCTGCCGCCCATCCCCGCCACCTACGTCGATTACCGGCACCCCGCGCCCGCCATCGGCGAGAAGCGCGGCACGATCGCGTTCTTCTACGGCTGTATCCAGGAGGCGTTCCTGGGCTCGATCAACGCGGCGACGGTGCGGGTGCTCCAGCGCAACGGCTACGAGGTGCACTTCCCCCAGCAGCAGACCTGCTGCGGCGCGGCCCAGTGGCACACGGGCGATGAGCCCCTGGCCCGCGAGCTGGCGAAGGCCAACATCGAGGCTTTCGCGCCCTACGATGTCGTGGTCAACAACGCCGGCGGCTGCGGGCTGACGCTCAAGGAGTACCCGGACCTGCTGGGCGACGATCCCCGGTGGGCGCCGAGGGCCGAGACCTTCGCCGGCAAGGTGCGGGACTTCAGTGAGTTCCTCCATCCCCACCTCCGCGAGGAGCCCCGGGGCGCTTTGGGCATTCGCGCCACGTATTCGGACTCGTGCCACCTGCGGCACGGGCAGGGGGTGATCGACGAGCCGCGCGAGCTGCTGGAGCGGATCCCCGGCGTCGAGCTGATCGAACTGGCCCATCCGGAGCGGTGCTGCGGCAGCGCGGGCATTTACAATATCGTGCAGAGCGAGACGGCGAGCGCGGTGCTCGATGCCAAGATGGAGGATTTGGCGGCGACGGGCGCCGAGGTGATCGTTACCAGCAACACGGGGTGCCATATGCAGTTGGTCGCCGGGGTGCGGCGCGCGAATCTCAACGCCAAGGTGCTGCACGTCGCCGAGCTGCTCGATCTCTCCTACCGGGTGAGCGAGCGCAACGACGACCTGGAGAGCCGCCGCAAGGCGCTGACCGCCGTCGCCCGGCTGCACGAGCCGGTGCGCCACCCGAAACCCCTCTTCGGCACGCCCAGGCTGCCGGAGCACTGGCTGGCGTGGCAGGAGCGCCGGATGCGCCGCCGGGGTGAGACGGCCCTGGCGTCCTTGAAGGCGGTGCTCGAGCCCGGACAGGTCATCGACGACCCCGTGGAGCTGCTCACCTATCACGTCGACGGTGGGCTCGACCGGGGCGAGCCGGTCGGCGTCGTCTTCCCCTATACCACGGAGGACGTGCAGACGATCGTCCGCTGGGCCGAGGAGCACGACGTGCCGGTGGTGGCCCGGGGGGCGGGCACCGGGCTGGCGGGTGGGGCGGTGGCCCTGCGCCACGGGCTCATCCTGGAGATGTCCCACATGAAGCAATTGGTCGATATGGACGGGGTGGGGCGGAGCGCCGTGGTGGAGGCCGGGATGGTCAACCTGACGCTGGACGAGATGGCCCGGGGGCGCGGGTTCTACTTCCCGCCCGATCCCGCCAGCGGTCGGGCGTCGACGATCGGCGGTAACATCGGCGCGAACGCGGGCGGCCCGCACTGTTTCAAGTACGGCGTGACCACCAACTACGTGACCGGGCTGGAGGCCGTGTGGGCCGACGGCGAGCGGGTCGCGTTGGGCGGGCGCGCGCTCGACTACCCCGAGTTGGACCTGGTCGGGCTGCTGACGGGCAGCGAGGGCACCCTGGGCGTGGTGACCGAGGCCAGCGTCCGGCTGGTCCGGAACCCGCCGGCGGTCAAGACGATGCTGGCGGCGTTCGGCTCCGTGGCCCAGGCCGGCGAAGCGGTCTCGGCGGTGATCGCGGCGGGGTTGGTGCCCGCGACGATGGAGATGATGGGGCACCGGATCATGCAGATCGTCGAGGAATACAACCATCCGGGCCTGCCCCTGGAGGCGGGCGCGGCGCTGATCATCGACGTGGACGGGTACCCGGAGAGCGTCGATCCCCAGATGGCGGAGCTGGCGGCGATTCTGGAGGCCAACGGGGCCATGGATCTCCGGGTGGCTGCGTCGGAGGCGGAGGCCGCGCAGATATGGTACGCGCGCAAGAGCGCGGCGGGCGCGATGGCCCGTCTGGCGATCGATCACTACACGGTCGATGGGTCGGTGCCGCGCAGTAAGCTGGCCGAGACGCTCCGCGAGGTGATCGAGATCGGCGACGACCTGGACCTCGACGTGCTCTTCCTGCTCCACGCCGGCGACGGCAACCTGCACCCGATGGTCCTGGTGCCCGACCCGGAGGACGAGGCGTTCCTGGCGCGCCTGCACGAGGGCGGGCGCCGCATGGCCGAGGTCTTCGTCGCCAAGGGCGGCACGATCTCCGGCGAGCACGGGATCGGTATCGAGAAGCAGGCGTTCATGCCCCTGATGTACGCCGAGGATGAGCTGGACGCGATGCGGGAGCTGAAGGCGGTCTTCGATCCGGACGAGCGGCTCAACCCGGACAAGCTCTTCCCGCCGGACGGTCGGGAGGCGCGCGGGTCGGCCCGTCCGGCGCCGGCGCCCACCCTCTCGCTCGGTGCGGAGGTGGTCCCCGGCTCCGTGGCGGAGGCTGCCGAGGCGGTGCGTGCGCTGCGCGCCGACGGTTCCA
>CAYMAQ010000328.1:0-4051 GCA_964388385.1 uncultured Anaerolineales bacterium
CGACGTAGGTGGAATCTCGGAGCTCGACTTCGAGCTGGCAGCGCGGATCGAGGCCCTGATCTAAGTAACTCCGTAAAAGTTGCTTTATCCTGCCTGAAGACCGCCCCCGGGACGGGGGCTATGAGCGGAGTTAAGATTCTTTCTCTTGCCTACGTAGTCCTGTTTTGACGGAGGAACCTATGCCACACACGAGCTACGAAAAACTGGCCGACCATCTCTACCGGCTGGGTGGCAACTTTCTGCCCACCGAGACCGGCGCCGACCTCGAGTTATTGGCGGCGCTCTGCACCCCGGATGAAGCGGAGCTTGCAACCCACGTCACCGTGGAACGGGAGCCCGCTGACGTCATCGCCGCGCGCGCCGGACTGAGAACCGAGGAGGCGAAACCCCTGCTCGATTCGCTGGCCCACCACGGGATGATCTTCGCCGTCGAGCCCGAGGACGGTCCCAAGGTGTATCAGGCCGCGCCGTGGTACGTGGGCATCATCGAGTTTCAGATCGACCGCATGACCCCCGAGCTGCTGGAGAAGGTGCGCGCCTACCACACAGCACCCAAGCGACCGGACCGTCCGCTGCGTGAGGAGGTCCGCCAGGTGCGCACGATCCCCATCGGCGAGGCCATCGGCGCCCAGCGGGAGGTGCTGCCCTACGATCGGGTCGACGCCATCATCGCTTCCCACGACCGGTTCGCCGTCACCTCCTGCATCTGCCGGCACAACGCCGAACTCTCCGGGCACAGCTGCGACGCTCCGCAGGAGACCTGCTTGATGTTCGGCGACTGGGCCGACTACTACGTGCGCGAGGGCAAGGGCCGCGCCCTCGAACGCGAGGAGGTCTTTGAGATTATCGCGCGGGCGGACGAGGCGAACCTGGTGCTGCAGCCCAGCAACTCGCAGGACGTCGCCTTCCTCTGCTGCTGTTGCGGGTGCTGCTGCAGCGTGCTCGGGGGCCTGAAGGAACTGCCCAAGCCGGCGGAGGCGGTGGGCAGCCCGTACGTCGCGCAGCTCGACGCCGAGGCCTGCGCGAGCTGCTGGACCTGCGTCGACCGCTGCCAGATGGAGGCGCTCGCGGAGGGGGAGGATCACGTGGTCTTGGACGCCGACCGCTGCATCGGCTGCGGACTCTGCGTCACCACGTGCCCGACGGGCGCGCTGACCCTGGCGACGAAGCCGGACCGATCCGAGCCGCTCAGCGACATCAACGTGCTCTGGCAGCACCAGGCCGTGGATCCCTCGACGCTCTAGGGAGCCGGTTAGGCAAAGACGCGCGGCTTGCCAACGGTTGAGGTCGGGATGGGACAACGTCTCATCCCGACACCTGCGCCGGTGTCTTTCGAACCCACCACGCATTCATGAACCAGATTTATTTAACCACAGATTGTACAGATTACACAGATTAAGGAATGACCGGCGGCGAAGTCGACCCATCCGGACGGCAAAGACTAAGTTTCCCATAAAGCTTATAACACAAAGACCCCCCCAGGTGTTCAAAAGTAGATCCACAGACAAACAGTTCAAAGAAACTTCGAATCACTGGGCAACGCTGATTGCAATCATCAACGTTGGTTAACGTCTCAAAAAATCTGTATAATCTGCATAATCTGTGGTTATTAAGGGCTGAAAGCTCAATAACTTCCACGTTTAGGGTGCTTTCTACGCCGCTTTCAGCCTGATTTAGCGGAAGTTATTTGATCGTCAATCCTAAATGGGTTTTCTCACGCATATCAATCAGGAGGTTAACACGCGATGACGCTTCCCCGGATCCCCGTGGACGAGATGATGCAGTTCCTGGTCGGCCTGCTGCGGACGCCGAGCCCGACCGGCGACACCGAGCAGGCGATGACGTATATCGAACAGGCGGCGGACGACCTGCCCGTCACGCTGCGACGGACCCGAAAAGGCGCGCTGGTGATGACGTGGTCGGGCGAGGAGGCGCATCCCCGCGCACTGACCGCCCACGTCGACACCCTCGGCACGATGGTCCGGCAGATCAAGAGCAGCGGGCGCCTGGCCCTGACCTCCCTCGGCAGCTTTGACTGGCACGCCGTGGAGGGCGAGGGGTGCACCGTCAAGACGCGGAAGGGGGTCACGTTCCGCGGCACCATCCTGCCCACCAAGGCCTCCGTGCACATCTACGGGCAGGAGACGCGCAAGCTGGAGCGGAAGGCCGAGAACTACGAGGTCCGCCTGGACGCCCGGACCGCGAGCGAGGACAAGACGCGCGAACTGGGCATCGAGGTGGGCGACTTCGTCTATCTCGATCCCCGGGTCGAGGTCAACCAGGGGTTCGTCCGCTCCCGGCACCTCGACGACAAGGCCGGGGTTGCGGCGATCTACGGGGCGCTGCTGGCGCTCCACCGGGCCGGATCGGCACCACGCACCCGGGTGGACGTGCTGATCGCCAACTACGAGGAGGCCGGGCACGGCGGCGCGCACGGCGTCCCGGAGGATGCGAAAGCGCTGCTCACCGTCGATATGGCAGCGGCCGGCGGCGATCAGAACTCCGACGAGTTCAGCGTGGGGATCTGCGCGAAGGACTCCGGCGGCCCCTATCACCTCGGCTTCCGACGCCGCCTGGAAGCGCTGGCGGAGGAGAACGGAATCCCTTACAAGGTCGACATCTACCCCTACTACGGCTCGGATGGGGAGGCCGCGTGGCGTGCCGGGGCAGACCTGGAAGTGGCGCTGATCGGGCCGGGCGTGGACGCCTCACACGCGTACGAGCGCACGCACCGGGACGCGTTAGAGGCGACCGCCCAACTGTTGACCGCGTATCTCCTGAGCGAGTGAGGTGACCATGAACACAGAGAGGCAATTCGCGTGGGAGATCCCCTATCTGACCGCCGACGTGCCCGGCGTTGGGGGCACCATCCGGGAGCGTGTGGAGGACTTTATCGTGGAGGAGGAGCCCGCGTACGAGCCCTCCGGTGAGGGCGAGCACACGTACGTGCGGATCGAGAAGCGGAGCATCTCGACCTTCGACGTGATCAACGCGATGGCCGACGCGCTGGACATCTCCCGACGGGCCATCAGTTCGGCGGGGTTGAAGGACACACACGCCGTCGCGCGCCAGACCCTCTCGCTCCACTTCGTGGACCCGGACGCAGTGCGCGACCTGGAGATCGAGAACGTCAAGATCCTCTGGGTGAGCAAGCACCTGAACAAGCTCCGACCGGGCCACCTGCGGGGGAACCACTTCACCCTTCGCCTCCGAGACGTGGACCCGGAGGCCCCGGCCCGGGCAGCGGCGATCCTGGAGGCGTTGGCCGCGCGCGGCGTGCCCAACGCGTACGGCCCGCAGCGGTTCGGCAACCGCGGGGACAACCACGTCATCGGGCTTTATCTGGTGCGCCGTGACGAAGAAGGGCTGCACGCCCGGGGCGTGCACCGCCCGTCGAAGCGAATGCGCCGTTTCTACGTCAACGCGCTCCAGTCTGCGCTCTTCAACCAGGTCCTCAGCTGGCGGATCCGGGAGGGCACGATGGACGCCGTGATCCTGGGCGACATCGCCAAGAAGGAGACGACCGGCGGTATCTTCACCGTGGAGGACGTCGCCGCGGAGCAGCCCCGGGTGGCGGCGTGGGAGATCTCCCCCACCGGGCCGATGTTCGGGTACAAGCTGATGGAGGCCGAGGCCGAGGCCGGCGCCATCGAGGACGAGATTCTGGGCGCGGTCGACCTCACACCGGAGGACTTCCGCGCCGTCCGGGCCCGCGGGCTGCGGCGACCGCTCCGTTACAATCCCGAGGGGCTCAGTTGGGAGATGGAGGACGCGCGGACCCTGGTGGTCCACTTCTTCGCGCCCAAGGGGTCTTACGCAACGATGCTGCTCAACGAGCTGATGAAGGTCCCGGACCTGCGCTGAGCCCGCTCCAATTCCGCAGATCCTAAGGCCCCTCTCATTCACCGCCCCCTCAAACCCGTCCGATTCTAAAGCAGTTCGATGTCGTTTCGCTGACACGTCTCGATCATCGAGGGAGGCCACAGACTCGCCTGGATCTCCCCGATATGCGCCTTGTGCAGATACAACATACAGAGCCGGGACTGCCCGA
>CAYMAQ010000329.1:0-4043 GCA_964388385.1 uncultured Anaerolineales bacterium
TGATGATGTTGATCTTCACCTTTGTCTTTGACGTGTTATGGGAGCGGACCGATATCGAGAACTACCACGTCCTCTTTCTCAGCGCGCTTCTCCCCTGGAACTTCTTCACCGGGGCCGTGATGGGGGGCATTCAAAGCGTTGTCGGCAGCGCCGGGCTCATCAAAAAGGTCTATTTCCCACGTGACGCCCTGCCGGTCTCGGTCGTCCTTTCCAATCTGGTCAATTTTCTTATCGCCCTGCCCGTTTTCTTTTTCCTGGCCCTCATCTCGGGGGTCAAGCCCACGTGGTGGCTGCTTCTTCTGCCCATTCCCATCCTGATCGAGGTGATCTTCGCCCTCGGGGTCGTGCTGATTCTCTCAACCCTGGAGGTTTTCTACCGGGACACTCACATGTTGATGGACGCGGTCATGCAGGCGTGGTTCTTTTTGACCCCCATCATCTATCCGATCAAACGACTGCCGAGTCAGGTCTCACTCATGGGCGTCGAGTTCAACCCCCAGGTATGGCTCTTTCGGCTGAACCCGATGGCTTCCATCATCAATACCTATCAGGATATTCTTTACTACGGGACCCTGACCACCCTGGATTTTCTGTCCCGAACGGCACTGACGTCGCTGATCGTTCTGGCTGTCGGATACTGGATCTTTCAGAGATACAGCGGACAGTTCGGAGAGGTCGTCTGATCCGGGCATCGATCCCCGAACTTTTCCGCAATATCCGCGGAGACCCGGACCCGGTCTTGTTATTGAGGGTCAGTTCCATAATCTTTATTGACTTTTGCGATTAGAATTTCAGAAGATGCTTGCTTTACACGGTTTCCAAACCGTGCTATACTGAAAAAGCTGATTTGACGTTCTATGTTTGGATCTTTATCTTGATGAATGCAGAGAGCCCGCCCCTTCATCGGAGAAGGAGGGAGACGGATGACGTGGTGCGAAAAACTCAGGGATCGAGGGCTCGAAGATCTGGCATTATGGATGCTCGACGTCCTGCAAGTTTGGGGGTTTGTAGGCGGGCAGCTGCTTTGGATGGTATCCCCGTTTTTCGATGAGGCTTCTCTGGCTCCGCTGGCCCGGACGTTGGAGCAGCCCGAACGTCTGGAGAGCATACGAGACTGCCTGCTCGAGGGAAAGGGTTGACGATGGTTGACCAGCTCATTGCGCTCGGTGTGATTATGATCGGAGCGATTGCGTTTGCGATTCGCGGACTCCGGCATCGCGACAGAACGGCCCCACGCCCCTCGGTGAGTCCGTTTTTCGACGATCTCTCCGGTGAGGTGGGGCGCGCGGCGGAAGCGGGCGCATCCATCCACGTGGGCCTGGGACACGGTGGGCTCCTGGGTCAGGATGGGATGACGTCAATCGCAGCCCTCCAGGGTTTGAGCTCCCTGATCGATCTCTCGGCTGCCTACGACACCCCGCCGTACATCACGACGGGCGACCCCACCCTCTACCTCCTTGCCGACCATCGTATGCGCCGTGCGTACGCGCGGTTGGGCAATGTCGGGCGCTACCGACCGGAGTTCGTCCACTTCTCCGCGCACACTCCGCTGCTCTATGCGGCGATGGCGGGTACGCTTCTCCGCGACCATCCGGTAGACACGAACATTATGATGGGGTCCTTCGGTCAGGAGATCAGCCTCCTGGATGAGAGCGGCCGGCGGCGACACGCCAAATCACTGGGAGGCACCACGACGCTCGAGGGCAGTGCCGCGCTCTACCCCACACTGCCGGAAAATCGCCAACTTATCGGTGAATTCCTCTTCGCCGGGGGCGCAGCCGTGACCGATCGACCCAGCTTTCACGCAGGGTTGTGGGCGCAGAACATACTCCGCTGGCTGGTGATACTTGCCCTGATCGGCACCGCGATCCTCTCTCTCTTAGGGCTGATAGGAGGTTGAGCCGTGCTTAAATGGTTACTCCCGACCCTCGTTGCAGCCCTAGCAGGATTGATCGTGCTGCTGGGTTCGCTGATACCCCTTCCCATCCTCTCCGATCTACGGACGAACCTCCTCCGCTGGGCCACCGTGCTGGGGACCTTTGCGCTCCTGCTGGCTTACGTCAATATCCTGAGGGTCCATCTGAAGCGGCTGGTCGACAAGCGAAGGCCGCATTCAATCGCCAGTGGGGTGCTCCTGGCCTCAGCGCTGAGCAGCCTGGCGCTGGTTATCTGGCAGGGAGCCGAGGGCGAAATCAGCCAGATCCTGCTGCAGCACGTGCTCGTCCCCGGTCAGGCAGCGCTCCTGGCGCTGACAGCCGTGACGCTGGTCCTGGGGGGGATGCGGCTTCTACAGTCCCGACGTCGGATCACCAGCGTCATTTTCCTCCTGGTGGCGATCTTGATGCTCGTCACCGCCGTGCCGCTCGTCACCCCCAGAGCCTTAGAGGTTGTCGTACGCCTCGTCACCGCGGGAGGGATCGCCGGTATGCGCGGGCTGCTCATCGGTGTCGTCTTGGGTATCACGATGACCGGTCTCAAGATCATCGTGGGCGTTGACCGCCCCCATAGTAATGAGTGAGCGTAGATTATGATCCGTTGCTCGAATTGCGGAACGATCAATAGAGATGGGCGCCGCTCCTGCCGTGAGTGCGGAAAGGCCCTGCCCCAGACCAAGCTCCGCTGCCCGGAGTGCGGTACACTCAATCCCGTAGGCAATCTATTCTGTGATCAGTGCAATGCGCGGCTGATCAGCCCCGAGGATGTCGTGCCGTCGGAGGCGGAGAGCAAAGACGACGCCGATGCCCCTCCGGTCATGGGTATTTCACTCCCGACCCGCTCCGTCGAGGGCGACGATCTGGAGGAAGCCTCACTCCCCGACTGGCTGCGCGAACTTGCGGACGATGAGACAGGGGTTCCGACCTCACCGGTTCAACCGTCGTCACCGGAACCGGCGGACGACGGCACCGATGCGGAGGCCGGATATCCCGATTGGATCTCGGGCCTCGTCGATGAGGAGTCCTTCGAGGAGGACGCTTCTGAGGAAACGCCGGATCCAGACACATTCTCGCTCGATAACGATGACCTGCCGGATTGGCTGAGAGATACCGAGGAATCCGGGGAGCCTGCCGGCCCCGCGGTCGAAGAACCTGCGGAGGCATCACCGGAGGAAGCAGAGACGTTCTCGCTCGATGACGAGGATCTCCCGGATTGGTTGAGAGATATCGAGGAACCGGCGGCTCCGTCCTATGCGGCGCCATCCCCCGAACCTCGGGTCAACCAGGAAGAGCGGGGGTCCGCAGCCGAATCCGGAACGAATTTACCGGATTGGCTGAGAGCGCACGCGGATCCCTCCCTTGCAGAGGGTCGAGCGCCCACGGACCAGGCGCTGCCCGAGTGGTTGACCGAACGGGTCGAAGAGCCTTCAGCCTCGGCCGCGCCATCATCCCAACCTCTTCCCGATTGGCTCCAACCGACCGCCAATCCCCCTGCCGATAGGCAGGAAGAGGAGGCGGCAGAGGAGTTCACCCCCGCGCCGGAGGAATCCGGGCACGAGGAAGCGGGGGCGTTCGAGCCGGCCGAGACCGCGCCAGCACCCGACTTTGACAGCGGAGGGCTGCCCGATTGGCTCTCCGAGGAGTTTGAGGAGATCGAGCCGCAGCCGGGAACCCGGCCGACAGCGTCGGAAACGACCGAAGCCGAAGAGGCCGATTTACCCGACTGGCTAACGGCAATCGGCGAAGATTTCGAGGAGGAAGCGGAGCCCGCCGTCGAGGCGCCGCAGCCCCGAAGCGAACCGGACTTTGAGCCGCAAGCGGAACCCCAGGCTGTGTCTGAGCCCACGGGAGCGGAACATCCGGATGAAGCGGAAGAGGTCCCCGATTGGCTGGCAGACATCGAGATGACGGATGAGATCGACGTCGAGGCCGCTACGGAGGTCTTTGCAGAGGAGCCGGATTCGGAGCGGTCCTTGAAGGCGCGTGGGGGTGCGATACCCGATGAGGTACCGGATTGGCTGAGGGACGTTGCTCCCGCCGGTCGGGCCCCGGGCCCCCAGCAGGAAACACCGGCCCTGATCGATTCAGGGGACGCGGATGAGGAACCGG
>CAYMAQ010000330.1:0-3981 GCA_964388385.1 uncultured Anaerolineales bacterium
CAAGGGCAGCGCCAGACGGTCAACGTCTATCGCTACTACTGCAAGAACCCGGCGTCGCTGGCGTATTGGCACATGTGGGGGTATAATTCAGGTGGGCTGGGGTATAGACGCGGCGGCGACACCGGGGATAGAAACCCCATAGGTGTTTTGCATCCTGGGGTCCGTCCAACAAGGCACGGCGATGGCCACAGGGCGATGGCCACAGGGCGATGGCCGCAGAAGCTGACGCATCTGGAGCACGAAAGCCGCCCGCCAGCCTTTGGGGTATTCAGCAGTGTGCCTGCGCGCGGGGTGTGCGCAGCTTAGCCCCTAATTCGTTGGGCGGTGTCAGCGCACGATAAAGGTATGGGAGGAGTAAGTAAAATGCAAGTAAGAGAACACGCAATGTATGCGATTGAGTTTCAAACGCGCGTTAAGGACGGCACCATTCAGATTCCACCTCAGTATCAAGAACAACTCCAGAATAGTGTGCGTGTGATTATTTTGGTGGAACCGCCAGCGCCTACCCATACTTTCATTGACCAGCTTCTCGCGAACCCTTTACACATTCCTGACTTTCAACCTTTAAGCCGAGACGAAATCTATGCCCGCTGATAAGCCGACCGTCCATTACTTTGTGGATACGAATGTTTGGCTATATGCGTTGATCGTCAACGATGATGCGCGAAAACATCAAATAGCCGCTGAGATTGTTCAAGGCGGTAATGTCGTGGTGAGTACGCAAGTTATCAACGAAACGTGCGTCAACCTGTTGCGAAAAGAGAGACGCGACTTTGCGACTTGATCGTGTCTTTCTATGCCAAATACGAAGTCGTCGCTACGGAAGCACAGGTCTTGTTACGCGCCTCACGGCTGCGAGCACAATACAGCCTGTCTTTTTGGGATAGTCTGATAGTTGCCAGCGCCATAGAGTCTGGCTGTAACGTGCTATACACAGAAGATATGCAAGACGGGTTGGCAGTGGAGGGCAACTAACCATCGTCAATCCATTTCGCACATTAGCGTAACTTTTCATTTCAACCAAGCCCGCCCAAGTTATGGTCAGCGGGGCAGTTGCCTACCCCGCCGCCACTCCCGAACCGGACGTGACGGTTTCCCGTCATCCAGCTCTTCAGAATACGAGTCTGTCCGATGCAAAGCATTGGCGTCATAGACACTGCTTGCCGTGAACGACATCGTGACAATGGCCGTGAAGTAGACGCAAGTTGTCGAAAGCGTTGTTTTTGTGCTGGTCGTCGTGGTGATGAACTTCAAGCACATCGTCCGTCGTAACGGGGAGTCCACAGTGCCCACATTGGCCGTGCTGTCTTTTGAGTAACCGGGTGACGCGGCGTGGCTTGGCCGGGTCACGGCCTACTGATCCGGGCATAACTTCTTAAACTTATGCTCGGTAAGCAACTGGGCCCTGGATAAATTCTGCGCCAAAAATGGACATATATGAGCCTCTCAGGCGGCTTTTCGCACCAAAGCCCGCGCACCTTATCAAAGAGCGAGTTTAGATTCATATGTTCGGATCAGTAAGCGCGTGGCCCAATAAACCCAATCCCCATCCCCATCGAAGGTTCATCATTTGAGACAACTTGCCGCTATTAGCGGTGAGTATCAAGTTGATCCAATAACTGACTTACGACCTGTTTGCCCAAATTGCTATGCTATTATTCGCAAAGTCAGCCCACCATATTCGATTGAAGAGGTCAAAAAATTCTTAAAGAATCGCGGGGTGTCATAGCATATAAGGCGCGCTAACACCCGCTGCATCCGACCTGGCTATCGGCGCTTTTTTCAATTGCTCCAAGCCTGAGACGGTGATACAAAGCGACCGTCACACGCCAGACCCGCCAGGCGCGTGAGCTTCATCGTTATGGCGGCAGGAACCGGGCTTTGTCTTTCGATCTAGGCCAGTCTGCTAGAAAACGAACGTCGAAATCGGTCTCTTCAAAGCGTTTTACGAGAGGTTCGTCAGCTTTTACCCATGGCAAAGAAAGTCGCTGCGCCAGCACAACGTATGCCGCGTCGTAGGCGGCGATTTCATGATTGACTGCGAGACGTAAGGCCGCCTCCGTCAGTTCTACGGTGGGAGTGACGCGTAGGGGCAATGGATGAGGTCCATTCGATCTTGTTGGGACGGCAGTCACGTTGAAGAGAGGAGAAACTGTGCGTGAATTGAAGCCGAATCTGGCTCAAATGACGAGGTTGTATGAAGCCGCCATCGCTGTGAAGGCGCTGGCCCCTTGGGCGTGGATGACAGAAGAGGCAGTCTTCGGCGTCCAGCATCCCGAGACGGGGGACATTGGGTTTGTCAGCGTGATGGGCGCGCTGGGGGAGCACTATGCGATCGCGGTCTATCTTGGGAGAGAGGGACTGGATGGATTCTGGAAGGTTCATAGTGGGAAGATGGACTATCCAGAAGAGCTGCTCCACGTGCCGCATCTGCAAGCGTCTTTCGAGAACCGAAGTGAGTTGACCCAGAAGGATCGAGATGAGATCAAGGCGTTGGGGTTAGGGTTTCGTGGTCGATATGCATGGCCGATGTTTCGCAGTTATCGACCGGGCTGCTTCCCCTGGTATTTGGAGGCAGAGGAGACGCAGTTCCTGGCGTTGGTGTTGGAACAGTTGGTGGACGTGGCTCCCCGAGTTCGAGGAAACCGAGGGTTGTTGTATGGGGATGGACACGATGCGTACCTGGTGCGGGTCGCCGGGGAAGCTGACGGGGGACGGGTCTGGAAAGATGTGAGCAAGGACATGCCACCGGTAGCGTTAGAGCCGATCCCCCTCCTGATGAATTTTCAGGTGCTAGAGCATCTGAAGGGTCTGCCACCCAGTGATACGCGGATAGAGGTGGATTTGTTCATGTTCCCAGCCAGGATTGGAAAAAGGGGAGAGCGACCACGCTGCGCGTTTATGCTATTGGTGGTTGAGGGAGAGCAGGGCCTGGTGCTGGGGCATAAGATGTTGGAACCCGATCCCACCATCGAAGCAATGTATGGGAGGGTGCCATTGACACTAGCCGCTCTGTTGGCGAATAGGGGTCTGGTGCCCAAAGCGGTGAAGGTAAGAACGCATATCCTAGCGCAGTTGTTGCAGCCGTTAGTGGAGGGGTTGGGCTTTGAAGCCAAGCGTTCGATAAGGCTGCCGGCATTGGATCAGGCAAAGGAGTTTATGATGGGGCGTTTCTCCTGAGTTCTGCTGGCTGGCCAGTCGCTGAAGCTGACGCGGCTTGCGCGGCGCGTTGGCGGCGGTCACATCCGCTTTGTGGTTAGTTGGTTAGCGGAGATGTCTTTCACGTAGGCGCGGCCTCCGTCAAGATGCCTTGATCCTTTGTTTTGCTATTGACAAATCTAAGCCGATAAACCATAATGGTTTCATATTGGAACCATTATGGAGGTTGCGATGACTACTTTTACAGTTAAGAATATTCCCCCAGACCTTTACAAGAAGCTCAAAAAGGCTGCGGAGATAAATCGGCGCAGCATCAACAGTGAGATCATTGTCTGCATTGAGAAGTCCGTCCAAAGCCAGGCCATCGACTCTGAAAATTTTCTCAACAAAGCTAGAAAATTGCGCAACTATACAGCAGATCATCCGCTGACAAATCGTGAGTTGACTCAGGTTAAGAGTGTTGGGCGGTCATGATTGTCGTAGACACAAACATCATCGCGTATTTGTTTTTAGCAGGTGAATTCTCTTCCTGTGCAGAGGACCTTCTGCTCAAAGATGCTCAGTGGGCTGCCCCTATTTTGTGGCGAAGTGAGTTCAGAAATGTATTGGCGCACTATCTTAGGAAAGAGATTCTGTCCTTGGAACAATCTCAGGAGATCATTCTAGAAGCCATGAATTTGCTTCAAGGGCGAGAATATGAAGTTGCCTCATTCCAGGTTCTAAGCCTCGTCTCTTCCTGTGATTGCTCAGCGTATGATTGTGAATTTGTTGCTCTAGCTCAGGATCTTGATGTCCCTCTTATAACCGTGGATAAAAAGATTT
>CAYMAQ010000331.1:0-3976 GCA_964388385.1 uncultured Anaerolineales bacterium
GTCTGTACCCTGGGGCCCGCCACCGACGACCCCGAGATTATCCGTGCGATGATCCGCGCCGGGATGACGGTAGCCCGTCTCAACTTCTCCCACGGCACCCACGAGAAAAAGCGCGAGACCGCCGCCATGGTCCGCCGAATCGCCAAGGAGGAGGGCCGGCACGTCGCGCTGCTCGGCGATCTTCAGGGTCCCAAAATCCGGGTCGGCCTCCTCCCGGAGGAGGGGGTGAGGCTCAAGGAGGGCGAGGAGATCATCCTGACCTCCGAGTCGATCGAGAGACCGGGCAACAAGATCCCTTTTCCACACCCGGAGATCATCGCCGACGTCGAGATCGGCGACCGCGTGCTGCTGGACGACGGCACGATGGAGTTGGAGGCGCTGGAGAAAGGCCCGCATGCCCTGCGCTGTCGGGTGCACGTGGGCGGCATCCTGACGTCGAATAAGGGCGTCAATCTACCCGGCGTCAAGCTTCACATTCCCGCCCTGACCGACAAGGACCGCGAGGACGCCCTGCTGGCGCTGGAGATCGAGGTCGATTTCCTGGCCCTCTCCTTTGTGCGCGAGGCGGGGGATATGGAGACGCTCCGGCAGCACCTGGAAGCGCAGATAGACGAGCCCCTCACCCGGGAGGTGGGCGAGGATCCCAACAAGATCCCGGCCCTGGTCGCGAAGATCGAGAAACCCGAAGCGCTCGAGGATCTTGAGGGCATCGTCAACGCCTCGGATGCGGTGATGGTCGCCCGCGGCGACCTGGGGGTGGAGATCGCCCCCGAGCGGGTGCCCGTGGTTCAAAAGCGGCTCATCCACCTCTGCAACCGCATGGGCAAGCCGGTGATCACGGCGACGCAGATGCTTCAATCGATGATCGACCTGCCCCGCCCCACGCGGGCCGAGGCCTCGGACGTCGCCAACGCCATTCTGGACGGCAGCGACGCGGTGATGCTCTCCGGCGAGACGTCCATCGGCAAGTACCCGGTCCAGGCCGTGGAGATGATGGCCAAGATCGCCGAACATATGGAACAATCGGAGGACTTTCCCTACAATCAACTGTTGGACGTGGATCTGGATGCGTCGCTGCCGAACTCCGCGCGGATCACCTTCGCGATCAGCCGATCCACGGTCTCCATGGCGGAGGCCGTCCACGCCTCGGCGATCCTCTCCTCCACCGAATCGGGGCGCACCGCCCGCATCGTCGCGCGGCACCGACCCAAGATGCCGGTGCTGGGCGTCACGCCCTTCGCCTCGACAGCGCGGCGCATGCAGATGATGTGGGGCGTCGTCCCAGCGGAGGTCGAGGCCTTCCACCATACAGACGAGATGATTCAACGGTTGGTGCGGGCCGCCAACTCCCAGTCGTACGCGCACGTGGGGGACAACGTCGTGTTGACCGCCGGCATCCCGCTGGAAATCCACGGGGTCACCAATATGGTCAAAGTGCATACGGTCCGCGAGGAAGATTTACCCTGATCGCGTATAAACGTCAAACCGGGAAGCTCGAACCGCTTCCCGGTTTTGATTGGACGAAGAAAACGACAGGGGGTTACTGGGGTGATCCCTCGATCGGCTCAGGCTCCGGCTCGAGATCCATCTCACGTTCCATGACGGGCTCGACGACCTGGCTGCCCTGGGACGCGCCACAGTAAGGGCAGAGGTTCCAGTCCAGTTCGAGCACCGCATCGCATTGAACACACCGCTTGTGCAGGTGCGTGTGGCAGTAGGGGCAATAGAGGAAGTCGTCCCGGACATCGGTGCCGCAGCTCGGGCAGACTTCGGGCTCTTCGATGGCCTGAAGGAGCGCTTCCTGCTCCAGCGCGTGCTCGTAGGCCTCGGCTAACGTCTCCCGGGGCCGGATCAGGAAATAGACGATCAATCCGGGCAGCGTGAGTACGGCGACCATAAACGTCGCCAGAATCTGAACGATCACGTCGCGGGTCCGGGAGCGGATGTCCCGGAAGGTCCACAGGACCATACCCAGCCAGACGCTGGTCAGAAAGACCGCGGTCACCAACGTCAGTATCGTGACAACCTGGGGTAAGATCTCCAGGAGTTGATCAATCATAATGTCGGAACTCCTTCGTTTTTCATTGAGTTCGGTCTAAGGGTGACCGTCCATTTGTGACGGATATCGGTGACCCTCCGGTGTTGGCCCTTGAGCAAGCCGCCGTCGTCGCTGTCGTGTACCCGCTCAAGGGACAGATGCACGCTCAAGGCGCGGGCATTATACCATCGCCCACAAGGGAGGCAAGAAACACCATGTCTGAAAAATCCACACCCGAACGCGCAGTTGCTTACATCACGGTCAAGGAGATGCCCGAATCGGAGCGTCCGCGAGAGCGGCTGGCGCGCGTCGGCCCGCAGGCCCTCTCGACGGCGGAGTTACTGGCGATTATCCTGCGCACGGGGGTCGGGGGGGAGAACGTGCTGACCATGGCCCGCCGGATCCTCTCGACCTACCACGGACTCGGGGGGCTCTCCCGCGCCGGCTTCGCGCAGATGATCGGGGAGCGGGGCCTCGGCCCGGCAAAGACCGCGCAGATTATGGCAGCCCTGGAACTGGGGCGCCGCTTGATGGCGGAGGCGCCGGAGGAGCGGTACCAGATCCGCGCGCCGGGCGATGCCGCGCACCTCCTGCTGCCCAGGCTCTCTCACAAGGAGCAGGAGAACTTCGCCGTGCTCTACCTCAACACCCGCAACCAGGTGACCGACCAGGAGGTGCTCTACAAGGGCAGCCTCAACACCTCGCTGGTGCGGATCGCAGAGGTCTTCCGGGGCGCGGTGCACCGCAACTGCGCGGCGGTTATCGTGGCGCACAACCACCCGTCCGGCGATCCGTCCCCCTCGCCGGAGGACATCGCCCTGACGCGGCGGCTGGTGGACGCCGGCAAGCTGCTGGAGATCGACGTGCTGGATCACCTGGTGATCGGGCACAACCGGTACGTCAGTCTGCGCGAGCGGGCGCTGGGGTTCGAGCCGGCGTAGGAGCGTCGCTTGACTGGGGTAGCACGGACCTGAGCAAGCCCGTAAAAAGCTAAAAAGCCGTTCTACAGTGAAAGGACAAGGCCAAGATGAAATCAACTCGACTACCGATGGACGTCAAGAAACACATCGTCCTGATCGCACACGACAACAAGAAGGACGACCTGCTGGAGTGGGTGCGGTTCAACCGCGAATCGCTGCTCCAGCACGAACTCTACGCGACCGGCACGACGGGCTGGCTGCTGGAACGGGATCTGGGTATCGAGATCCACCGCATGCAGAGCGGCCCGCTGGGCGGCGACGTCCAGATCGGGTCCAAGATCGCCGAGAAGCAGATCAACTTCATGGTCTTCTTCTGGGATCCGCTGGAAGCCCAACCCCACGACCCCGACGTGAAGGCGCTGCTGCGGCTGGCGGTGCTGTGGAACATCCCAGTGGCAACCAACCGCGCGTCTGCGGACTTTATGTTCTCCTCACCGCTGATGAAGGAGACCTACGATCGGGTCGTGCCCGATTACGAGGCCTATCAGCGCGAGCGGGAGATGCGGCTCGAACACGAGGTCGAGGAGGAGATGCAGAAAGCGGGCGACGTCCCGTAGGGAGCCGTCCCCGCATAGATCCGAATGACCGCCGGGTGTCCGGGTATTCGTGAATCCATCAGCCAACGCAATCCAAACGCAAACAACGGAGATCCGTCACATTCCCAACGCATCCCAAATGAGTACGCGGACCTGATCGGCGGGGAGTTCTTCGAGCCGGACGAGGCCAACCCGATGCTGGGCTTCCGGGGCGCCTCCCGCTATTACAGCGATGACTACAGGCCCGGCTTCCGGTTGGAGTGTCGGGCCATGCGCCGGGTGAGGGCGGAGATCGGCCTGAACAACGTGGTGGTGATGATCCCCTTCTGTCGAACTGTGGACGAGGCCGAGCGGGTGATCGACGTCCTCGCCGAGGTGGAATCCAACTGAAACGTCGAGCGAATCATCACAAGCCCCCGGTC
>CAYMAQ010000332.1:0-3957 GCA_964388385.1 uncultured Anaerolineales bacterium
ATCCGGAAATTCCTCCCGCGCACCTTCAAGGGGCTTCCAATGACGTGGAAGAACACGGACGCAGACGTTCAGGACACGAGCGAGGAGGCGCTCTACTCCATCTGGACCACCACCCTGTCCGGTGCGCTCGGATTCTGCGGGGGCGCTGGGGCCCTGCCGCTGCAGGACGTCGATTGGCTCAGGGTCAGCGAACAGCATCTGCTTGAGTTCACCAACGGCACCGTCTTTCGAGACGACACCGGTGAACTCACCAGGGCCCGAGAGGCACTGGCGTATTATCCGAACGACGTCCTGCGGTGGCTCCTGATGTGCGGCTGGAACGCGGTCGGCGGGGATTGGTTCCCGATCGGGCGCATCGGATCTCGTGGTGACAGGCTGGGTCTGCGCATTCAGGCCGCGAAGGAGGCCCAACACCTGATGCGCCTCGGGTTTATGGTCAGCCGGGAATACGCAACCTATAAGAAGTGGTTCGGCACGCTCTTCAAGCGTCTACCCATCGCCGAGGAGTTGGAGCCGGTGTTGGCGGAGCTGCTGAGGGAGGCCGATTGGCGCCAGATCGAGCAGCGGATTTGGGATGCGGCGGCGATCCTCTTACGATACCAGAACGACCTGGGGATTGCGCCCGAGATTCCGATCGAGGTGGAGAGGGCGGACGACGGGCGCCATCACCTGGCGTGCGACTACTGGGGGATCGGACGGAAGACCGCCGGAAAGATCCCGCCCAGAATCAAGATGCTCCAACAGAACGAGGTCTTCTGGCTGCACAACAAACAGCAGATCCTCTGGAACGAGGAGCACGGCAAGTGGGTGCTTTTTCTCCAGAAAGAAGAGACCTGAAGCCACCGATAGGCATCCAAGGAAAGTGAGGAAGGCAGGTATGACCACCGACTGGCAACTGATCCGCGAGGCGATGAACGCGACGATCGATGCGTGTGAGGCCCTGGAGAGCCTCGAGGTGACGGCGCGAGAGAAGGGGGACCCCGAGGTAAGGTGGGGCGATTACGAGGTCGGCGTCTCGGTCGGGGATTTCTTCACCCGGTTTTGGCAGTACCCGGAGGGTTCGCAGCGGGATATCATCCGGCGCCGCTCGAAACTTGACATCGGAGATCAGAAGCATCTGTCAGAGCTGGCAAGGGCGCTGATCTATACCGCCGCAGCCTGTGCCGAGGTTATCGGTGTTTCTGAGGAATCGCTGGACTCAGAGGTCGAGGGGTTTGAGTCACACTGCGGTTCGGCTCATACCTCGATCCGGAGTCAGATCGAGGCGATCGGTGCGATCTATCGGCAGTGGATGATTCCGGAGATCACACATGCGCTCAAGACATATCGGAACCAAAACGAAGGTTCTGTTGAGGGACGTGACGATCACGAGTCACACTGAGCCCAAGCGACAGGACAGCCACGAAATTTAAGCGTCGGATTGCTTGACAGGTGTAGAACGCTTGTGCTATTATGAGGCTGGGGATGCATAGGCCCCCAGCTTCCTTGGGGCCTTCTATGCGTCGCTTGCTTTTCACCATGAACGATGGGGCAGCTTGGAATGCCGCAAAAAAGGAGCGTGAGATGGAATCAACGATCGAGCGGATAACCGGACAATGTCATTGTGGCAACATTCAGTATGAAGCCCAGGGCGCTATCATCAAATCCAGCACGTGCGATTGCCCTGGATGTCGCCGGGCGACTGGCACCTTCAGGGCACCCTTCGTCACCATATTCAGAAAGGATTTCCGGCTCAAGCAGGGCGAGCCTTCGGAATTCCGTGCCGAATCGGGCGAAAGGTGTGACGCACACGGCACGTGGCACTTCTGTCCCGAGTGCGGCACCCATATCTTCTGGAAGGGCAACGAAGGTGACGAGTTGGACCTCTTTGCGGGCACGCTGGATGATGCGTCCCTGGTCGAGACCTTGTTCAGCTCCCAGCGTTAGTCCGCCTTTTTTGATGACTTGCTTGTCCACAACTTGGCGCGTTCGGGCCGTGATGTCGAGTGCGACTTCTGCCGACCCGACCCTTGTATTAGCCGTTAACTGACACTACGGGAGGCAATAAACGATGGCGATGTTGTGTGAGAACCGGGTTGCGATTGTCACCGGCGCTGCCGGCAGCGGTATGGGCCGTAGCATTGCCCTGACGCTGGCGCGGGAGGGCGCCCATGTGGTGATCAACTACCGCACGAGCGAGCGGGTCTCGGAAGCGATCGTCGACCACATCGAGCAGCATGGCGGTCGCGCCCTCGCTGTGCGGGCCGATGTCTTCAAGGCAGATGGGTGCCAAAGGCTCGTGAATGCAACCCTTGAGCGGTTTGGTCGGGTCGATATCTGCATCATCGGACCCGGCGGCGGCTGGAATCCCGAGCCGCCTGCCGATCTCACCGCCGAGGCCGCACTCGAGGATGTCCGCCGGGAGCTGGCGCCGCTCTTCTACCTGATGCCCCTCGTGCTGCCCGGTATGGCGGCGCGGGGCTGGGGGCGGCTCATCGGATTGGGGCTGCACCCGCAGAAGCTCTCACCGGCCTACGCGTATAACGTCGGCAAGGCCGTCCGCGAGCGCGCGCTGCTATTGGCCCAGGAACAGACCTGGCAGCAGGGTGTGACGGTAAACGTGATGGCGCCGGGACCTGTTCCTGCCATCGATAGTCTCGAGACGGCCATCGACCTCTGCGATCACGGTGCAGCCTGGCAGCAGCGGACCGATATCACCCCCCAGGACGTCGCGGAGGGCGTCGCGTTCCTATGCTCTGAGGCGGGTCGATTCGTCACGGGATGCGTGCTGCCATATACGTTTAGTGGATAATGCCCGCCGCTTGGGTTTGGGCGTGTCTGTCGCCAAAGAATGGTGACCCTGCATATCGGTATCATCGTCTATTCGCATTCCGGTCACACGCTCTCTGTGGCGGAGACTTTGCAGGATAGGCTTCCGATGATGGTCACACGGTGACGCTGCAGCAGCTCGAGACTGTCGAGCCGCTGAACGTGCTTTGGGCGGTGGGTCGGATTAGTAGGTTTCGAAGTCTGAGGGGCGAAAGGATTGGGGATGAAGACGATCGGTCTGCTGGGCGGGATGAGTTGGGAGTCGACGGCGCTCTACTACCGTCTGATCAATGAAGGGGTGAATCGCCGACTCGGGGGGCTTCACTCCGCTCAGATCGTGATGGTCAGCGTTGATTTCGAGGCGATTGAGGCGATGCAGCACGCCGGTGATTGGGTGGCAGCCGGCGAGGCGCTGGCGCGGGCCGCCAAGCAAGTGGAGGCCGGAGGCGCGGACTTCCTGCTCATCTGTACGAACACGATGCACAAGGTCGCGCCGATGGTGCGCGAGGCGATCGGGATTCCTCTGTTGCACATCGCTGACGCGACCGCCCAACGGATCGAGGCCGCAGGGATGGAGACCGTGGGGCTGCTGGGAACCAACTTCACGATGGAGCAGGGCTTTTACAAGGGCCGGCTGGTCGAGGAGCACGGACTCAACGTGCTCATCCCTCCGAAGACCGATCGGGATCTCGTCCATCGCATTATCTACGATGAGCTGTGTCTGGGCGTGGTTGAGGATGCTTCGCGCGAGGAGTATCTGCGCGTCATTGAGGATCTGCGTGCCCGGGGCGCGGAGGGCATCATCGAGGGGTGCACGGAGATCGTGATGCTGGTGCAGCAGGCGTACACCGACGTACCGCTCTTCGATACGACGTCCATTCACGCAGAGGCTGCGGTGTTGGAAGCGTTGGCGTCATTCTGAAAACAGAGCGTTTTTTCGACAATAAATCATAAGGAGGATTATAGTGAGTGCGACGGAATTAAGTGGCGTGCTGGTTGGACAGTTCGAGCGCAGTTGGCGGATGGTCGAGGAGGCCGTAGGCACCTTCTCCGCCGAGGAGTGGCGCACCGGGGAGATCGACTACCTTACCCCGGCCCGGTTGGCCTATCACATCCTGGAGACGGCGGAGTTCTATGCCGGTGAGAGCC
>CAYMAQ010000333.1:0-3921 GCA_964388385.1 uncultured Anaerolineales bacterium
GTGCTCAATACGATGGAGGACGAATACTGGGACGCCTTCCCCAACGCCCGGGCGTCGGAGTTCGCCTGCTTCGAGCGGTTGGTCCGGCGCGGGCTGCCCTATCAGGGGACGATGGTCGTGGTCGAGATTGGAGCGGACGTGCCGGAGGCTTACACGGACGCGCTCGTGGCCCAGCAGCGCTACGACGTGGAGCGGAGCGTGGCGTACGCTCGGGACATGCTCGGGATGGGGACGTAGCGCTCGGGATGAAGCAAAAAGTGCCTGGGCCGATTGAGCGGCCCAGGCACTTGCGTGCATGAAGCGACCGTGCTGGGTCTAGTGCTGGTGCCCTTCGGTGTGCAAGTGCCCGTGTTCCACCTCTTCGTTCGACGCCTCTTGGACGTCCTTGATCTCGACGTCGAAATGGAGCGTCTTGCCGGCCAACGGATGGTTTAAATCGAGAGTTATGGCCTCGTCCGTGATACCGACCACGGTGGCGAGACGAACGCCGTTGTTGGTCTGTACCTGGACCTGCGTGCCTAACTGCACCTGGGAGAGATCCGGGAAGTTGGAGGGATCCACGTCAAGGACAAGTTCGTCATTGCGCGTGCCGTATCCCTCTTCGGGGGGGATGACCACGTCCAGGGTGTCCCCGGTCTCTTTACCCTCCAGGGCGTCCTCCAGCCCCGGGATGATGTTATTGGCGCCCTGGAGATACGCCAGGGGCTCGCGGCCCTCGGAGGTGTCCAGGAGTTGACCGTCGTCATCGGTCAGCGTGTAGTCGATGTGAACGGCCTTGCCTTCGGAAATCTTCGTCATTTTGCCTATTCCTTTCACGTTAATCAGCGTATTGCTATCCTAACAGGAAGGTCAAAGAAAACCACCCTTTATTTGCTTCTGCAGCCAAATTCGTTGAATCAACCCCGGTCGACCTGGTCGATAACTTTGCGGACCCGTATCGCTGGATGCCTATCGGCCGGGTGCGCGAGGCCGTCGGGGGTTGGGCCCGGTGGAGGCGGTTGTTCCACCGGGTCGAGGCTAAGTTGCATCATACATGCGTTGACAATCGCGTTCCTGTTCCCTACAATGAGACCATAGTGCGACTTCGGTATGGATGCTTTGGAAGCTCATTTCACGAGGGAGGACACGATGCTACCTACGGTTGATTTTTGCGGTCTTAACGTTACACGATTGATCCTTGGCGCGAACCCATTCGGCGGGTACAGTCACCAGAACTCGGAGCGTGACGAGGCGATGCGCAGCTACCACACGATATCCCGCATCAAGGAGACCTGGGCGCGGGCGGAGGCTGCGGGCATCAACACGATGATCGCCAATAACGAGACGCCCCACGTGCTCCAGGCGGTCACGAAGTATCTCGCGGAAGGCGGGGGCCTGCAGTGGATCGCGCAGCTCAACTGTCGGGCGAAACCGGATATGAAGGAGGCTGTGGCGGAGGCGGTGGACATCGGGTGCAGTGCCTTCTACTTCCACGGCGGTCTGGTCGACGACCTTTACCGGCGGCAGGACCGTGAGACCCTGGAGGGCTGGGTGGCGATCGCCCGCAAGCACGGTCTGCCTATCGGCGTCGCAGGCCACGCACCGGCGGCCCACCTCTGGGTGGACAGTCTCGATCTCGTGGATTTCCACGCGGTCTGTTTCTTCAACTGCGGCAGTCTGCACGACGGCGAGGGTGAGAAGTTCCGGCTTGCGGATATGGGCGCGGCGGTCGATGCTATCCAACGCATCCGGAAGCCCTGCATCGGATACAAGATTATGGGCGCCGGACGGATCGACGCGCGGATGGCGTTTGAGTACGCGTTCGAAGCGATCAAGCCGACCGATGCGGTCAACGTCGGGATGCACCGGGGCGACCAGGACGATATGGTCGAGGAGAACGCGGCGCTCGTTCGGGAGATCCTGGCGGGGTGAATCGGCGGCTTGAAGCCACCGTGATCATTGCGTTCTGTGAGCAATACTATGTACAACGGCCTCATCAACCCCTCCTAACCTCCCTCTCAAGGGGAGGGACGCAATCATAGTTCCCCTCCCAGGTGGGAGGGGTTAGGGGAGGGGGAAACCACGCCTTGCTCACCCGACTGACCCGTGTCAACCATCGAGGCAGACGACGGCGTAGGGAAGGAGCGCGAGGGTCAGCGTGCCCTCGCGCGTCCGTCGCTGTTCCCCGTCCTGGTTCCCAAATGCCTGGGGATGCATCATCGCCTTGTTGGCGGTCGTCTCGTCCAGGCGACGCAGCGAGACGTCAGGGCTCAGCCCCTGGACCGTCACGGTCACGTCGTCCCCTGTCATATTCGCCAGCAGAATGCGGCGTTGATCGCCCTGCTGGAGCGCCAAGCCGTCGACCCGAAGCCGGTCGTTGGAGGCCGTCGGTAAGACCTTCCCATCGGCAAACTCGCCAACCCACCGCAGCACGTGATAGAGGGGGTAGACGGATCCCGCCGGGGCCGGGAACCTCTCGGGCCGCGGCGGTCCTTCCGGTCGCGCCATCACGCCGCGCCAGCCGCTGGTCTCGTAGTAGGTGGCGCGGCGGACGCCGGCCTCCGCCAGGGACTTGAGGCTGCCCAGCGTCCAGCCCGCGCCGAGGAGCGACATCTGCCGTACGTCGACCTGGGGTGGGAGCTCTCCTTCCCCCGGCTCCGATTCCGCTCCCGTCGCGTTGGGATTGAATCTCGGCTTGAGCGTGACCGGGGTGACGGCAAGCGGCAGGTCGCCGGTGAAAGTGCGGGCGCTCGCGGCGGTGACCTCCTGAGTCTTCAGCGTCTCGACCAGCGATAGGTTGTCGAAGGCGTGCACCTGCGGGCTCAGGGAATAGGCGACCAGGTCGAGGGCGTCCACCGGCGGGGGGGCACGGTTGAGTTCGGTGAAATAGGCGTTGGTGCCGCCGCCGACCGGCGCGTCCGGTTGGTACGTTTCAAGGTGAGGCCGGACGTCCCGGATCAGGGCGGATGGCGTGGTAGCCTGGTCCTCGTCGAAGACAAGCCAGTGGGCGATAGGCGGGCTGCTGGCTTCGAGCTTCTCCGTTAAACGCGCCAGCTCCGCCTCTCGATCGTCTGAGAAGAAGATCGCTGCCTCCAGGTCGGCGCCTAAGGTCTCGGCCTCCGACGCGGTCCGGGCCAGGTCGTCGATGGCGTCCGACTGGTTGAGGTGCAGGTCGACGCGCAGGTGGTGCAGATTGAGCGCCTGCAGGCGGTTCAGCTCCTCATCCGAAAGCGGTTCCCCGTGGCTGGCTGCGCCCAAGCCCAGGTAGGGAAGGGGTCCGATCGGGTCTCCGGTGACCTGGACGGCAAGCGGTGGGGTGCGCCTCTGCCCTGCCGACCGTGAGGGCGTGCCCTCCAGCCGTAGCGTGACCTTTTGTGCGATCCGCGTGCCGGCCTCGACGATCACCGGGAAGGGGAGCGCCAGCGGGGTGCTGTAGGTCTTGTAGGAGGCGTCGGTCCAGTTGCGCTGATCCTCCATCTCGAAGACGTCTCCCTCGACGAGGACCTGGGCCCACACGTCCGGTTCGACGCGGTGCGAGATCGCGCGGATGTCCTCGAACGGCTGATGGGGTGCGATGCGCCACGGGAAGCGCCCCCGGGTCTCGGTGTCATCGCTGTGTGTCACGCGGCACGGCTGCCCGGCGCACGTCATCGGATGGAGCACGCAGAATCCGATGCGGTTCCGCCGGAAGCTCGAGCGCGCGGTGCCATCCATCGTGAAGGTGATCGTGCCGTCGGCCTGCCCGTCGAGGACGGCGTGCCAGACGAAGTCGATCGGTCCCTGCCGGTGTTCCACGTCGTAGGTGATGTGGAAGGCGCGCTCCCCGACGTCCATATCCAGGTGGGTGAGGGTGCCCGGCACCGTGCCCCAGTTTGGATCCCGGACGGCGACGTAGATCCGTCTGAGGATCTCATTATCACCCAGTTGGATGGTTCGCAGGTC
>CAYMAQ010000334.1:0-3917 GCA_964388385.1 uncultured Anaerolineales bacterium
CGACGGCCTCCCCGCCCCAGATCAGCTTGGCCCCGCTGAGCCCGAACCGCTTCCACCGGCGGATGGTCAATTCGGTGGGGCGCCCGTCGCGGGTCCCGTCCCATCCCTCCATCGGCAGCACGCAGAAGCGGTTGCCGATGCGGGTGCCGTCCCCGAGAACGTACGGGCGGGCCAGGGGGGCGTCGTCTCCGGATTCCATCTCGGGATCGAATCCAAGATCGATGGCGATCTCATGTAAATATGTGCGGAAGGCCTCGGGCGTGCGTAACGCGGCGAGGCGGCGGTAGTTAGGCATAGTCGTTTATCTCCTTATGGGTCCGCACGGGCATAAAGTGCCCGTGCTACATTGTGACGCCCGATCACTCGGGCTTGAAGCCCCATGGATGGGGCGTTGCTTGATAGCCCGGCGATGAAGTCGCCGGCGAGTCTAAAGCTAAACGCTCGAAGTCCCGGTACCCTCAAGGGCAGCCTTCGCAAGGCGCCCTCGCTTCAGAGTTGCCCTGCGACTTTCTTGACCCTCTTGATCATCGCCTTCAGATCCTCGTGCGAGCGCGCCGGATCGGTGTACAGGTACGCCGTCCGCGCCAGCACGTCTAACGTGACCGGGCACATATCTTTGTCGTAGGTCGGAGGCTCGTCGGCGAGCTCGAAGGCATCGAACGCCGGATGGTGCGCGCCGTGCTTCTGCATCACCGGCTCCCAGTTGGTGTAGACGTGGCGTCCGCTGTCGATGGGCGTGGAGGCGGAGACGTCCTTATCCTGTAGACCGGCGAGGAACGCGCGCATCGTCCCGGTCGACTCAAAGAGGAGCGCGACCGTGGTGCCGCAGTCGCCCTCGACGTCGTGGATGGGATTGAAGGTGAAGGGACCGGCCCCGTCCAACGCCTGGATCATCAGCCGCTTTTCGGTCAGCATCGCCTCCAGCATCCCGTCGAGTCGGGTCAACTGCACGCGCAGGATCGCGCTGAGAATCTCATTGATGCGGAAGTTCCAACCGGCGAACATCGACGCCTGCAGATTCGGGGCGTGATCGCGGAACGAGCAGCCGCCGTCGTGGAAGATCAGCGCCCGCTCGTAGATCTCGCGGTCGTCGGTCACCAGCGCGCCGCCCTCGCCGCAGGTCATGATCTTGAAGTGGTTGAAGGAGAAGGCCCCGGCGTCCCCAACAGCGCCCAGCCGCTTGCCGCCGTACGAGCCGCCGTCTGCCTGGCAGGCGTCCTCCAGCACCAGGAGGTCGTGTTGGTCGGCGATGCGCATGATCGCGTCCATATTGCAGGGGAGGCCGACCATGTGCACCGGAATGATGACCTTGGTGCGCGGGGTGATCTTGCGTTCCACGTCCGCCGGATCGAGGGTCAGTGACTCATCGACCTCGGCCAGCACCGGCACCGCGCCGACGGCCAGCGGCGCCAGGGCTGTGGCCATAAAGGTGTAGGCGGGCACAATCACCTCGTCGCCGGGTCCGGTGCCCATCCCGACCAGACCGCTGATCAGCGCGGCGGTCCCGCTGGTGACGGCGACCGTATGGTCGACGCCGATTGTCTTCGACCACTCCTGCTCGAACTGGTCGGTCTCCCCGCCCTCGCCGCCCCGGTAGCGGAAGAGCTGCTTGGACTGAATGACGCGCTGGACCGCGTCGACTTCCTCCTGTCCGATGATGTACATAAACGTTCGCTCCTTCGTATCACAATGAGACGTTGATATCTCCAGAAATTCCCCATCGTCGATTATCCGTTGGGGATGCTATGCCATGATGCGTAGCCTGATTGTAGTATGCCCTTGGATGAGCGCAAGCAGGCACTCACCGCGGCGTTACGAATCCGCTCACGATTGACTCACGCTGATTCCGCGATCTGCCTACACCTCCCCGCTAGGCTGAGAGCAATCACCTTCTTCAGATTCTCACCTGGACTCCCAACGGACGTTCGGCATTTCGCTTTTAGGACACAGCGCCAAGCAGCGGTGGAATGGGGAGGCTGTCCGATGGATAACTGCGCGTCGCACTTTGGGTTGAGACTTGCCCTTGTCGGGATAGTTGCTCTGGCATTTTATCCGATTGGAGCTTCGGCATCAGCTCCATCCTCTGGAAGCTACGCACAAGCCTCAGCCCCGATCGTTGTTCCGAACATGGGGCGGCGTCCGCTAGACGGAGTCGGGCCGTATCAGGATAGGCAAGCCGTGACTCAAGGTGGTCATTTGTCGTCTGCAGAGGGGGAACGACTTGAGACGTGGCTCCGGCTTGGGATTCGGTTTCGTGGGCCTTGGCAGCCTGAGGAGTTGATCCTCACCCTTAATGTGCTGGAGGCTTTTGGTGAGGCGTTGGGCCAGGCAAGGTTTGCGGCGATCGTGCGGGCGGCGGTGGCTGCCAAATCCTTTGGCCTCAACCGTCACCTGATCCTGGTCCGTAAGTCAACTGAGGGCCTACCGGCTGCCGTCTGGTACGATTGGCGCGGTCAAATCGCGATCAACGACAGTCTGTTTGACCCGCAGTTCGTCTATGAGAACTACTCATGGTCCTTCCTGCATGGTCCGTATGCCACGCCTCCGCGTGAGATCCCTATGCAGGAGGTGATTATCGGCCACGAACTGGGGCACGTGCTCATTGACGGTCTCAACATGGAGGCTAGACAGACCGGGCATAAGGCGTTGTCGTTGGAGCAGTGTTATCGGGAGGCCGTTCCACCCCATGAATGGCCCCACGTCTACGCCGTTGCGAATGAGAATCTGGCGACGGAGCTTGCGGTGTGGGCCTTGAGGATCGAGCGCACGGATGCAATTCGCGCGTATCGGGTCGGCACCCTTGCGTTGATGACCCAGGATGCGCAATGGGCGTCCCGAATTGCCAATTCCAAGGAGTTGGCCGTGGCAGAGCGATAGCGTCTTGTTCCGCGGATAGATATCGTCCAGCAGGTGACGGGAATGGAAAGCACCGGTGCCGGCATACTTCACGTCAGGGACCCGCTGGCCATTGCTCGCACGTGACGCGATAGGGTTCCCCGGGTAGGTACTGCGCCCATTCCGCCTGGGTGAGATTCCGGCCGGCGATATCGCAGACCCGCTCCCGCCACGAGTCGGGGTCGACGTCCCAACGTCGGATTGTCCCATCCGTGCTGCTGGAGTAAAGGTTTCTGCTGTCAAGGCTAAAGGCCAGTGCCATCGGGATCGCGCCCTGTGAATGCTCGTGGAGTCTGAACAGTGGGCCGGTCACGACGCCGGTGCCCACGTCCGACAGGCGCAGCGTCGAGTTGATGGCACCGGACGCAAGCATGGTACCGTCGGGACTGAACGACAAGGGCCACGTACTGGTAAAGGAGGACTTAGTGGCGTGGGCGTCGATCGGAGGCACGGCAAGCTGGTTCGTCTCAAGATCCCAGAGAAGGATTTGCCCTGTGTTACCAACGGAGACAGCAAGCAGACGGCCATCGGGGTTGAAGGCGACCTGCGTGGCTCCGCCGTCCGCTTGGGTCGGAAGCCGTACCAGTTCCTGCGGTGACGTGGGGATACTCACGTCCCATAGGGCGGCGACTTTGTCCGGGGTCGCGATGGCGGTCGCCACTACACGTCCATCAGGGCTAAATGCCACATCCCAAACCCCGGCCCATCCTCTGTTGTCTGGAGAGGGACCGTTCGCCATCGCCTGCTTTGTACTGAGGAGATCGCCCGTCTCGACGTCCCATAGCCGGAAGGTTCCATCCGCGCTGCTGGAGGCCAACAGGGTGCCATCGGGATTGAAGGCGACGCTGGTGACGGTGTATGTGTGACCCCGCAGCGGTGGGTGAATGCTTTCCGCGGTCCTGACATCCCAAAGACGTGCTGTCGCATCCTCTCCGCCGGAGGCCAACAGCGTGCCATCAGGACTGAAGGCCACCCTTCGCGCTCGATGAGCAGCCACCGTGTGGGTCAATGCGTCACCGGTG
>CAYMAQ010000335.1:0-3880 GCA_964388385.1 uncultured Anaerolineales bacterium
TGTAAGTTTAACTAATGCTTTGACCATTCGACGGTCATGCACGGCTTTGATCGCCTGTACAATCTCCCGTAGTTGGAATACGTTATCGAAATCCAGCCATATCGCTGCATCCAGGGATCCCTTCAACATCCGGTTGATGACCTCGTCGTGAGCCTCTGCTTCGTCGTAGCCGCCTCTATAGAGGGTGAATGTGCCCGGCGCGCGGTTCGGATGGATGATCGTGGTCTCGTATTCATCAATACCGTAAACCGCGAGTGTGCCTCCAGGCGCTAGATGGGGGAGGACGCGATCGGCTGTTTGCGTCTTTCCCACGGCGTCAATCACATAATCAAATCCGCCGGGACTGAGTGCCGTGAGCTGCTCATCCACTTTGTCAGATTTGTAGTCCACGTATCCTGTTGCTCCGGTCTCTGAAGCATGTGACTCACGTTCGGCGTTTCCGATCATTACGATCGGATCGGCATGCGCATACGATGCGTGGGTGACGAACGAGAGCCCGTTGCCACCGGACCCGATCACCAGGACTCGATCGCCAGTCTCGATACCGAGGCGCATCGTGGTGCTCAGCGTCTCTCTCCACGTGATGATCATCGTGGCTGTAGCAGGGTCGATCTCTGGGGGAATGACCTGGTGGATGCGATAGGGTGCCCAACGCGTTTTTGGCTCCCCATCCTCCTTCATCGCTCGGTGGTCCTTGGCAATCCCATATTCGGCGAAGCCTCCCCAATTGACGTTGAGTTCGTTAGCCTCCGAGGGTTGGGTGCCCACTCGGGAGATCCTGTCCCCAATTTGATAGGACCGTACTTTGGGCCCTACTTCGATCACTTCTCCCACGCTCTCATGACCCAGGACTGTGGGGTATGTAATCGGCCACGGAAAACGTCCCTCAATGATGTGCTGATCGGTCCCGCTGCAGGTTGCCCCATAGAGCAACCTGCATTTCGCATCGTACGGTCCGATCTTGGGGATTGGCACCTCTCGAACAGAGAGCGTGCCAGGTCGCTTCACGACAGCTGCCAGCATTGTCTCCATATCAAGTGAACTCCCTTTCGCGTGTCTTGTCCGGTTATCCGTTGGGACAAACGTCCACGTCTATAGCGTCCATCCGACCCTCTTCGCATACGATCGCGATACCACCTTTCAAAAGCGGATCTTGATTGTCTTCGACGTTGAAGATCGTCTCTTTGTCTACCGTGGCGATCAAACGCGTATCCTTTACGGATAGTTGGAGTTCGTGCGCTTCATCGAACTCCCAGGGATACGGGGCCTCCGCAAGAACGGTGCGGTTTCCCCTTGACTTGATGAGACGTACGTGCCCATCTCGACACAACAAGAGCGCGTAGTATCGATTCAGGCCTTGAACCCGAGCGGCAATGCCCCCTGAAGCCACCATATGTGGCGAGATTGTAGCCCGGACCGTGTAGTTCTCCCATTGGCGGGTGCCCTGAATCAGCAAGCCTATGCCTCTGTCCTGAGCCACACGGATTGGGCCACCCTGAGGCCAGACGTGATCTATGCCCTCCACCCAAGCGCGCCGTCCCATCGTACCCTCGCGGTTCAGAGGTATGAGAGTGACATCGGGCTCCCCCTCCCAGGTCAGGTAATCGAGGTAAACGGTACCGTTAGCTCGGCGCTCGGCCCTGATCTCTACTCCGATCTCCGCAATGGGGTCTCCATAAGTTGGCCCAATCCGCCATTCAAAGACGTGATTCTGTCCCGGGGCAAGCTCAACCCGAGGACCTTGTCTGTGATTAGGTGCGTCATTGGGGCCGTAGGTGATGAGATAGAGGCCGCACGTGACCGGGTTTTTGCTATCGGGATCAGCTTCTATTCGGGCGCGGATTGTCTGTCCCGGATAGAGGGTGGGCGAACAGATAAGCCCGTACCCGGGCATACTAGCCGCCTCTTCCGTCAAAAACGTCGCCGTGCCAGCCCGGGCCACGCGACCTCTAGCGACATCCTTGTAGTGGAAGGCCAAACTCCGTTCGCCTGTCTCACTGTGACCGGGCACATTTTCCAGTATCAAGGTGTCCTGCGCTTCGATCGAGTCATCCGGCGTGAAGCCCTGGACGGCGCCCGGCATATTGAAATGGTAGCGCGCGCCTTCTTTCGGTGCGACCGGCCCCAGCCCAGCGAGGGCACGCCCGCTGTTTACGAGATGGTAGGTTTCAATCAACGCATCGGTGATCGCTCGTCCGCCATCGGCCGTGGGCAAATAAAGACGATCTGCCACGGGACCCCGGTAATCGGGGCCAGTCTCCAATCCGGGCAGACCGTTCTTAATGCCCATCAGGCATCCAACATTACCGGAGTTACAATCCGTATCCCACCCGCCGGTGTTCACGATCATCATCGTCTTCTGAAAATCATCGTCGCCATAAAGGAGGCTGAGGATCATCAATCCGTGGTTGGGCACTATGTGCACGTTACCCCCGTAGGTGTCATAGCCGTAATGGGTTGCTAGCCACTTTCGAGCCTTCTGCCAGTTGGGTTCTCGCCGGTGAAGATCGCGAAGTTCAGCGATCATCCGATAGATGGTGGAGTCATTGGGAATGAAGGTTACGGCTGTATCCAATAAGGTACTGAGATCGCTCTCCACGAAGGCCAGGGATTCCATCGCTACCAGAACCTGGGCTCCATAGATAGCTTCTCCGTCATGGCTGACGCTGGCAGCTTTTTGGGCTAACGTCGCTGCCATCTCGGGATCCCCTGGCGCGACCATTGCCCAACCATCGATGAAAATCTGAGCGCCGATCTGTTCTGCAACGACCTGACTGTTGGTCTCTATCGAGCCGCTCTGTGGCGCGAGGATGCCCGACTTCAGGCGGAGGAACGCGGTATGTTCGGTGGAGTTTCCCATCCCTCCCCACCACAGAATAGTTTTTTCCTCGATGATGTAGTTAAGCCACGCCGACCCGATCTCAGCCGGCGTGATATCGACGCGATTTCCGTGATCCGGCAGGGCCCGGACAAAAGTGAAGGTGCCGGAGATGTCGTCGTCGGTGACGATCAAGGGCTTATTCAGTCGCTCGTGAACGTAATACTGGATTTCACCCAGTTCTTCCATAATCCGTTCATAGGTCCAGCCTTCAAACGGGCGTCCGAGGTAAACGCCGATGATCTTGCCTAACACCCCTGCATAGACGCGCGATTCATAATCGTAGGGTACTGTCATTCGCTCTCAACCTCCTCAGGGAGCTTAACGGACGTTAAAAATCACTGACGCTGGACTTCTAGGGACTGACCGGCTTGCCCGTCTCGGCAGATTCATAGAAGGCCAGGGCTGTGCGCAGAAACGTACGGCTTGTCTCCAGCGGTACGATGGGGTCGGCGTCGTCCAAGACGCAGGCCTCCATCGCTTGGACCTCGCAGAGATAAGGATCGATCGGTGGTATCGTTATCGTCTCGGGTTCAGCGGATCGTGTATCGAGTATCAGGTGGCTGGCTTTGTTGTCGACTCCCGGCTTCCACGGCTCCGGTATCTCCAGGATCGCTTCCTCTCCTACGATGACAGTGCCCTGTCGAAAGGGCATGCGGAAGCTGGCGGCGATCTGGGCCGCAACGCCATTCTCGAAACGCATTTGACCGATCATACTGACGTCGACGCCGGTCTCCCCTACGGTCCTTTGAGCCCAAACTTCGCCCGGTCGGCCCGCGCCGGCGGCTGTAATCGCCATGCTATTAGGGTAAACACCCACATCCCACATCGATCCGCCGTGCAGTTCAGCGCTCAACCGGATGTTTTCCCTGTTCTCGGGCGGAAGGTAGAAGCTGAACCAGCTATTGATGAGCTTGAGATCTCCAAGCTCCCCGTCTTGGATCAGGGCTTGCGCTCGCTGCGTCTGTGGATGATGCAGGTACATGAAGCCTTCGAAAACTG
>CAYMAQ010000336.1:0-3875 GCA_964388385.1 uncultured Anaerolineales bacterium
ATGTCACCTCGTGATGTCACCTCATCGTGTTTCGGATTCCGGGTGCGTGCTCATCTATACGTCGATCTTAACAGGTGCGCGATCCTCGGTGTGTTTGTAGCTATATGGTATGACATTATGTTGAAAAATGCAAGTCCGGCACGGGATTTTAAGGGTTTTCCCCCCGCGGCAGCCTGCAGACTTGTCTCTCCCTTCTGCTGTCGTATACTATTTCCATACCGAACGGCGTGGGACAGTCCCCGGCACTCGCGTACTTCGCGAGTGCCGGGGACTGTCCCACGAGTCATGGTTTTAATTCGTTTATTTCTCAATTCGTTGTTTATTTTTGAAGGAGGCGGATCTCGATGATGAAGGCGATCAAGCGTATGATGGGCTACCTGGCGCCGTACAAATGGCTCTTCGCTCTGGGCCAGGTCGCGATGCTGATAGGCACGGCGGCGGGCTTGGCTTTTCCCTGGGCCGTGCGGAGCATCTTCCAGACCCTCTTCACCTCGGGCGGGCTCGACGCCATCCTGACCGCCGTCGGCGTCCTGGCGGCGGTCTCCGTCGTCCGCGAGATCGCCACCTATGCCAGGACCCTGACCCTGGGCCACGTGGGCCAGAAGATCATCCGCGACCTGCGGGCCGGCGTCTACCGCAAACTCCTGGAGCTCTCCCTCGACTACTACGACGACCGCGGTGCCGGCGAGATCGTCTCCAGCATGACCAACGATATGATCGTCGTGCAGCAGGGGCTCTCCTCCGGACTGACCTACGTCCTGCAGCAAGCCGTCTCCCTGATCGGGGTCACGGTGCTCCTGATGCGGATCGATCCGGTGTTGACCCTCGTCATCTTCGGCACCATGCCCTTTATCCTCATCATCTCACGGCGGATGGGCCGGAAGGTCAAGGCGATCTCCGAGCGGGTCCAGGAGCGGCTGGCGACCCTGATGTCCATCATCAGCGAGAGCGTCTCCGGCATCGACATCATCCGGGCCTTCGTGCTCGAGGGCCGGGCCCTGGGCATGTTCCGCGATGAGAACGACCGGGTGCTCGAGCGGTCGCTGACCAACATCCAGGTCAGCGCGCGGGCCCGGCTGATCATCGGCCTGCTGAACGCGCTCTTCCTCCTGGTGGCGATCGGCCTGGGCGCCTACCGGGTCACCGGCGGCTACTTGCAGCCGGCGGACCTGATCGCCTTCATCCTCTACTCGGAGATGGTCGCCGGGCCGGTGGCGGCCCTGGCGGGCGTCTACATCGAGGTCAATAAAGCCGTGGCGGCGTTCGAGCGGATCAAGCGCATCCTGGAGGGGCCGGTGGAGCAGCCCCGCGGCGCGGACGCCGTGGTGCCGGACCGGGTGCGCGGGGAGATCGCGTTCGAGAACGTCTCCTTTGCCTACGACGAGACGCGGCCCGTGCTGGATGCGATCACGTTCCAGGCCGATCCCGGCGAGACCCTCGCCCTGGTCGGGCCCAGCGGCGCGGGCAAGTCGACGCTGGTCAAGCTGATCCCCCGGTTTTACGACCCGGACGCGGGCGTCGTGCGCCTGGACGGTATCGACGTGCGGACGATGGACCTGCAGGCGCTGCGCGCGCACATCGCCATCGTGCCGCAGGAGACACATCTTTTTGGCCTGAGCATCTATGACAACATCGCCTGCGGGCGCCCGGATGCGTCGGAGGCGGAGATCGTCGCGGCGGCGAAACTCGCCAACGCGCACGGGTTCATCGAGGAACAGCCGGACGGCTACCGGACGGAGATCGGGGAGCACGGCGCGCGGCTCTCCGGCGGGCAGCGCCAGCGGGTCGCCATCGCGCGGGCGTTCCTGAAGGACCCGCGCATCCTGATCCTGGACGAGGCGACCTCGTCGCTCGACACCTACGCGGAGCAGGAGATCCAGCGCGCCCTGACGACCCTGATGCGGGGCCGGACCACGTTCATCATCGCGCACCGCCTCTCGACCATCGAGCACGCCGACCGGATCCTGGTGCTGAAGGACGGGCGCGTCTTGGCGCTGGGCCCGCACCGGGACTTGATGGCGACGTGTCCCTTCTACCGGGATCTATACGAGACGCAGTATCAGGGAACCTCACCCGCGGGCTAGGGGGGATATTCAGATAGTTTGTAAAATTACGTCGAGAATGTCGGGAATGGACATGACAGGAGAAGGATGTACACCGTGGAGGACATGAGCACGGGTGTGAACAGTATCCTGCAGCGCAAGATAATACTCACGCGCATTCAAATCTGGGCTCCCGCCCGGATGGAGGAACGCCGCGCCCAGACATCACAACCGCGCTTGGCTGCATACCAGTCGAAGTATTCGGCCCTGTCTCCCAGATTGCTGGATTCAAATTGTTGCATAAACTCATCAGGTTCCATCTGAAACGCCTCTTCAAAGTCACGACATTTGCGCGCAAAGTACGCGTACTTCGCCTCTGCTAGTTTCGCTTCCCGGCGCAAGGCGTTATCCAACACGTTACGGACCTCTTCCCGATCGATTTCGTCGGGAAGTGTTGGTTTCACCGAAAATTCGACCATTGCGACCTCTCCCTCGGTCCCATCGAATGCCTTATAGATCGTACCTGCCGCCCTCGTCCGCCAGCCACTGCCGAAGATCCTCGTACTCCGGTACGATGCGCGCCAGGCGCGTCCAGAACTCCTCGGTGTGCGCGCGCTCGCGGAGGTGGACCAGCTCGTGGGCCACCACGTAGCGGATTGTGCGCTGGGGCAGCATCGCTACGCGCCAGTGGACGTAGAGATGCCCGTGCCGGTCCGTCGAGCCCCACCGGTAGCCCAGGTCGCGCACGTGGATCCTGTTGGGCCGCGCGCCGACCCGGTCGGTCAGGGCCGCAAGGTGCCGGTCGAGCACCGGTCGCAGGTGGACGGTATACCAGTCGATGAAGTGCGCGTGCGCGCCCGGCACGGCGTCCCGGCGGAGGCAGAAGCGCCCTTGCCTGAGGCGCAGCGGCACGCGCTGCGATCCCGGTTCGACGAGGCGCAGCCGGTAGTGGCGGCCCAGGTAGGGGAATCCCTCGCCGGTGACGTAGGCCTTGCGCCGGTGGGGCCGCGCCTGCTGCGCCTTCGCCTCGAGCTTCGTATAGACCCACACCAGGTGCTCGGCGACGAACGCCTCCAACGCCTCGCGCGGCACGTCCGGCGGCGTCGCCAGCGCCAGGCTGCCGTCGCGCTCCACGATGATCTCCAGCGTGGCGCGCCGGTCGCTCTCGCGGATCTCAAACGTCAGGTCGTCAATGTGTAGGGTCTTCATATTTGGCATTCGGTGCGATGCACTCCCGTAACCTACCCACAACCCGCAACAACTCGGACGAACGTGTCCCCTGCCATGACAGCATGCGGTTCTAGTGCGTTGCACCGGGTTGGCGCGGGACTGAAGTCCCTTACCCAGGCGCTGCGCGCCGAACGTCGACCTGCGTCGACGGGCTCTCAGTGCGCGTCATCCCCACCCACGAGGAGGGTGTGGTTCGCCCGCGCCGTCTCCACCAGTTGGTCCGCCAGGGCCTCCTGCCGGTCGAAGGGCACCAGGTCGTGGTCGTCCAGGTACTGCAGCACCCGCCCGCGCAGCTGCTCCCGCGCCACGCGCTTGCGCCAGAAGTCCACCCGGTCGATCTCCTGCCGGATCCGCGCCACCAGCGCGACCGCGTCGGCGGCCAGCGCACGCTGGGCCTCCGGGGACGGGGCGCCGCCGTCGCTGCGGGCTGCGGCAAGGAGCCGCAGAAAGGGCCGCACCGCCTTATCCTCCCGCTCCGTCTCCGCCTCGGTCCGGTGGTGGCTGTTGATGAAGTCGCGAAGTGCGTCAACCTGGGCCTCCCAGTTGTCGGCAAAGGTCTGAAGGATCTCTTCCAGGCGCTCACTCAGCGTCTGGTAGTAGACC
>CAYMAQ010000337.1:0-3871 GCA_964388385.1 uncultured Anaerolineales bacterium
CGGGGGTACGAGCGGTGTCAAGACACTTGTTCTTACCGACTTGGCGTATCTCCAACGAAGAGATGAAAAGAAAAGAAGCCTATTATGGTCGACTTCAAGCGATGGAGGGGCTGGGTGGGACTGCTTCTGATCGGCGCGCATCGCCGGGAAGGACGCTGCGGTGAACGTGATGGTCGAGCCGGGTGCCAGTCCGGCAACGTACGAGCCCAAGCCGGAGCAGCTCACAGCGCTCAGCCGGTCTGCGGCCTATTTCAGCATCGGGGTGCCCTTTGAGAACGTCTGGTTGGACAGGATCGCGGAAGCTAATCCGGAGATGCGCATCGTGGACACGGCAGCGGGCATCGAGCGCCTACCTATCGAGGCGCTCGAGAGGCGTGTCGAGGAGACGCTGAGCGGTGTTGAAACCCGCAAGTTCCTCGTCTTTCACCCCTCGTGGGGATACTTCGCCCGGGATTTCGGCCTGGAGCAGATCGCCATTGAGGTAGGGGGACAGGAACCCAGTGCCAGGGAACTCGCCGAGATTATCGCCGTGGCCCAGTAAGAGAACATACGGGTGGTCTTCGCCCAGCCGGAGTTCAGTGCCGAGGATGCGACGACCATCGCGGAGGAGATCGGGGGCGAGGTGATCATGGTAAGTCCGCTCGCCACCGACTGGTTGGACAATATGCAGACGGTTGCCGATACCTTCGCCGAGGCGCTGGGCCGGTGAGGTCGATTGAACAGGGAGGAGAGGGCCGCGTATGAATAAGAAAGCACCGGAGGCTGTGATCGCCATCGAGCATCTGTGGGCCGGATACGAGCGCGACACGGTGCTAGAGGACATCAGCCTCCGGGTCTACGAGCACGACTTCCTCGGCCTTATCGGGCCGAACGGCGGAGGGAAGACCACACTGGTGAAGGTGTTGCTGGGCCTGCTCCCCCCCACGAAAGGGAAAGTGCGGGTGATGGGGATGCCGCCCAGGAAGGGACGTCGCCACATCGGATACGTGCCGCAGGTGGTGGCCTTCGACCGCGATTTTCCCGTGCGCGTCTGGGACGTCGTCCGGATGGGCCGTCTGGGCCAGCGGCGCCTTCTGCAGCCCTATAACTCGGAGGACGATGCCATCGTTGAGGAGGCCCTCTCTCAGGTGGAGATGCTCGACTTCAAGGACCGACCGATTGGCGCGCTCTCCGGCGGACAGCGGCAGCGCGTCTACATCGCCCGGGCATTGGCAGCGCGACCGGATATTCTGCTCCTCGACGAGCCGACCTCCAGCGTCGATCCCCAGGTTACCACCAGCATCTACGAACTGCTCCAGGCGCTCAACGCAGCCATGACCATCGTGATGATCTCGCACGACGTCGGGGCTATCTCCTCGTACGTCAAGACGGTGGGGTGCCTGAACCGACATCTCTTCTATCACGGGGACGACCAGTTATCCCCCGAGATGCTGGAACTTGCCTATCAATGTCCCATCGATCTGATCGCGCACGGCGTGCCGCATCGCGTCCTCTCCGAGCACGGATAAAGGAGCTGAACCTCGATGATCCAACCGATCGTAGACGCTCTCTCTTATACGTTTATGCAGAACGCTCTTCTCGCCGGGCTGTTGGTCAGCGTCGCCTGCGGGATTATCGGGGCGCTGGTCGTGGTCAACCGGATCGTCTTCATCAGCGGGGGTATCGCCCATGCGGCGTACGGCGGCATCGGGTTGGGCTACTTCTTCAAGTACAATCTCCTTCCGCTGTTAATGGCGGGCTCGGCGGCGTCGCTCCGCGACCGTCCGGGCTACTTCCCGATCGCCGGTGCGATTCTCTTCAGCCTGCTCGCGGCCCTGGCGATGGGCTGGGTCCAGCGTCGCACGCGCCAGCGGTCGGACACGGTGATCGGCGTGATGTGGGCGATTGGAATGGCGTTGGGGATCGTCTTCGTCGATCTGACCCAGGGGTATAAGGTCGATTTGATGAGCTATCTCTTCGGCAGCATTCTCGCGGTCAAACGAGGCGAACTCGTCGTCATCCTGGTTTTGGATCTGATCATTGTCGGCCTGGTCCTGCTCTTCTACAAGGAGCTGTTAGCCCTCTCCTTCGATGAGGCTTTTGCGACCGTCCAGAACGTGCCGGTGGACGCGATTTATCTGCTGCTGTTGAGCATGATCGCCCTCACCGTGGTGATGTTGATGCGGGTCGTCGGATTGATCCTCGTCATCGCGATGCTCACCATGCCGGCAGCCATCGCGGGCCACTTCGTGCGCGATCTCAAGCGGATGATGGCCCTGGCGGTGGGGCTGGGACTGATCTTCACGACCCTGGGACTCTGGCTCTCGTACGCGTGGAACCTGACGTCCGGTGCGGCGATTATCCTCGTCTCCGGGTCGGGTTATCTGCTGAGCATGGGACTCAAGCCCTGGCTCGCCGGGCTTGGGCCTGCGGAATAGCCCGTTGATCCTCAATCCGGATGGAGCGTGCGGGCCATATATTCATCGTGTGTTATCCCCAATATCCCAAACATTATCCCAAGTTATCCCAAATCCGTGCCCGTTTCTGGGGATAATTTGGGATAATGTTGGGTTTTATTTGGGATAAACCGTGGTATGATCTGAGCATAGACATGCTGCTCATCATCAGAAGGTCGGTCCCCAGCCCGGCGTTTTCAGGTTCACTCGGTACACGCAAAGACTATGGATATACAGAATTCGACATGGATATTGGCTTTGCAGTTGGCGGTGGTGTTGGGGCTCCTGTTCTGGGCGGACCGCTGGCTTCACCGTCACCTTCAGAGTGTGACGTTCCTGCTGACCAACGATCGCGAGTTGGGGCTCTGGCTCTATGCGATCGTGCTTCTCCCCGGTGTCCTCCTGCATGAGCTGAGCCACGCGGTGGCAGCCCGGCTGCTGGGCGTGAGAATTGGCAAGATCCACATCCTCCCCCAACGCAGCAAACAACGTATCCAACTGGGGTTCGTTCCGGTTGAGGAGACCGATTTTGTCCGCGCCAGCTTGATCGGCGCCGCACCGTTCATCGTGGGCAGCCTCGCGATCGTTGCGCTGGGGCATGGGGTCTTCAGCACCCCGGAGACCCTGGCGACGCTCAAACGGGGGGCCTGGGTGGAGGGTCTGCGGTCGCTGATCGGCGGCTTCCAGGCGGCGGACGCATGGTTGTGGGCGTATCTCGTTTTCACGGTCGGCAACACGATGCTGCCCAGCCGCTCCGATATGCACGCCTGGCCCTTCTTCGGGTTCGCGGTGGCGGCGATGGTCGGGCTGTTGATCCTCATCGGCGCGGGCTCCCTGATCGTCGACGGGCTGGACTCTGTGCTGGATCTGGCGGCTCGGTGGTTCGTCCTGCTGGGCACGAGTACCCTTCTGATCGATTTCCCATTCTTTGGCCTTATCTTTCTCAGTCAGAAGGCGCTGGAGCGCATCAAGGGTGTGCGACTGGAGTATGAATAGGCGATGAAATCCAAATCCCGGACGATTCTAACCCGTCCCTCCCTCGTGATTATCATCGCCTATCTCATCGTCGGCGCGCTTTACGCCTGGTACACGCCGATCTGGCAGGCGCCCGACGAACCGGCCCACTATAACTATATCCGCACGCTGGCTTCCGGGGAGGGCTTCCCGGTGATGGAGTCCGGTGATTACAATCAGCAGCTGCTCCAACGTCTCACGGCGGAGAGGTTCCCCCGGGAGGTCTCGATTGAGCTCCTGGAGTACGAAGATCACCAACCTCCGCTCTATTATCTGTTCGCGACCCCGATCTTCTGGATGAGCAACGGGTCTGTCTTTGCGCTGCGGCTCTTTTCGCTGCTGCTGGGAGCGGTCGGCGTGATGATGCTCCTGGACATCCTCCAATTTTTCTTCCCCGAAACCCCCTACCTCGTCTGGCTGGG
>CAYMAQ010000338.1:0-3838 GCA_964388385.1 uncultured Anaerolineales bacterium
GGATCGTCTGAGTATACTACACTATGCGGGCTTGATTTCAACTGTAAAGCACTTTGTCACATATAGCGCCCGTAGCGGGCTTGATTTCAACTGTAAAGCACTTTTGTAGGTATAGCGCCCGTGGCGGGCTTGATTTCAACTGTAAAGTATTTTTCCAGGTATAGTGCCCGTGGCGGGCTTGATTTCAACCGCAAGGCGCCGGCTGGGCGGCGTGTTTTTCTAAAGGACGGAGGACCAACTTTGAGCGACGCGCAATCTTTGTGGGAATCTCTGGGGCTGGACAAGGCTACGACCGGGATCCGGGAGCGCGAGGCCCGTCAGCTCGTGCGGGCTCGGAAGTGGGAGCAGGCCATCCCGGCGTACCGGGAGCTGCTGGCCCAAGAGGACGAGAGCGCCGAATACCGCTTTCAGCTTGGACGATGCTACGTCGAACTCCGGCGCTGGGCTGACGCCGCGCGCGAGCTGGAGCGGGCCGCGACCCTGGGCGATGCCCGGGCCGAGGCCCTGCTGCCCCGGGTCCGCCGGTCGATCCCGGTGCGCTCCGCAGAGTTACGCCCCATGCTCAAGGCCCGGCCCTCCGCCCAGGACGGCGCACCGGCAGAGGACGATTCGTCACCCGCCGTCGTGGTCGGCGGGGAGGTCGTCACGCGAGCCGGTCCGGACGAGCCCCCGCCCCCTCCAACCCTGTATCTCGCCGAATCCGCGCCGCCCTATGCCGCACCGGAAGGAGCCTCGGCCAAGGAAACGGCCGCCAAGCCGATCGTCTGCCCGCCCGTGGCGGACGTCTTCGCGTCGGGAGGGCCGCTGGCCCAACTGCTGGGCCCCCGCTACCGGGCGCGGGAGGGCCAGGCCCAGATGGCCCAGCGGGTCCGCGCCGTCCTGGAGCACCGCCGGCACGGGGTCATCGAAGCGGGCACGGGCATTGGCAAATCCTTCGCTTACCTCATTCCCGTCCTCTGGGCCGGCACGTCGGCGGTGGTCAGCACCTCCAACAAAGGGTTGATGAATCAGCTCTGGGAGAAGGATATTCCGATGCTGAGGGAGATCGCGCCCCGGCCCTTTGAGGCAGCCTTACTCAAGGGACGGAGCAACTACGTCTGTGCTATGCGGCTGGATGCCCTCCAGAAGCAGCCGGGGCTGCCGCACCTGGACGAGACCCTGGGGGCCCTGCGAGAGGCCCTGAACCGGGTGCCCTCCGGGGATATGGGAAGAATGCATCTGCCTCCGGAACTGGTCGCCCGGCTGACGGTCGGCAGCCGCGAGTGCCGGGGCACCCAATGCGATCACTACAAGACCTGCTATTACGAGCGGGCCAAGCGCAAGGCCGTGGAGGCCGACCTGGTGGTGACCAACCACGCGATGCTCTGCACCAACACGCTCCTGACCGAGAACCGCATCCTCCCCATCCGGCCCGTCCTCATCATCGACGAGGCCCACCAACTGCCCCATTACGCCGTCGAGGCCCTGACCCTGGCGCTGGAGCGGGATCAGTTCTGGGGCCTGATGAACGGCCCGATCGTCCGGCAGGCGGCGAGCGACGAGGAATCGTTGATCGAGATCCGTGAGAACTACGAGGCGTTCTTCCGGGAGGTCGCGCGTCAGCGGCCCGACGCGCAGGCCGCGCGCTGGGCGATTCAGGGAGAGCTGCAAGCCGGCCTGGGGCTGTCGGAGACGCTGCGCCGGTTGAGCCGGGCGATCGCGCACTCCAAGGCCGGGGACGAAGCGGATCGGGAGATGGCCGCGCTCCAGAGCGAGGAACTCGCCACCGTAGCCCAAGCCCTGGCCGAACCCGAGCCCGACACCCACATCCGGCTCTGTGCGCTGGGCGAGCGGGCGGCCTCACGCGCGGTGGACGGCTACGATCTCAGCTACCGCCCCCTGGAAGTCGGAGATCCGCTACAACGGTTCCTCTTCGACGAATGGCCCCGGGTGATCTGCACGAGTGCCACGCTGAGCGTGAGCGACGACCTCGGCTGGTTCCGGCGGAAGGTGGGCCTCTTCGAGACGGAGGACGACGCGCCGGTAATCACGGCGACCATCCCCGGCCCCTTCGATTACCGGGAACAGATGCTGATCTACACACCGCGCAACCTGACGCCGGTCTATAACCCCAAGCAGCAGGCGTTTACCCAGACCTACGTCGACGACCTCACCGGCGAGGTCCGGCGGCTGTTGGAAGCTAGCCGAGGGCGGGCGCTGATGCTCTGCACCAGCCGGCGGCGGATGCAGCAGCTCTACGACACGCTGGCCCCGGCGCTGCAAGACCGGTATCCGTGCTACGTGCAAGGCGCGATGTCGCAGCCGGCCCTGGTCTCGCGCTTCAAGCGGGACGGGAACGCCATTCTCTTCGCCACCCGGGGCTTCTGGGAGGGGCTGGACATCCCCGGTGAGGCGCTGGCGATGGTGATTCTCGACAAGATTCCTTTCGTCCCCTTCAACGATCCGGTGATCCGGAAACGGGAGGCGCAGATCAAAGCGCGGGGCGGCAATCCCTTCTTCGAGATCCAGCTCGGCAGTGCGATCCTGAACCTGCGGCAGGGATCAGGCCGGCTGATCCGGTCGGAGACCGACCGGGGCGTCATCGCGCTCCTGGATGGACGGCTGCTGCAAAAGCGCTACGGACGTCAGATCCTCCGGTCGCTGCCACCCGGCACCCACACCACCGAGTTCGAGCAGGTCGCAGCGTTCCTTCGGAAACGCTAGTCCCTCTTTTTCCCATAGGCGTAACCCTTCAGTTTCTTGGATTCAACTCGTAAGTGCAAGATCGAATTGAGGCCAGATAATCCGCCGAATCTCGTGAATCAGATGGCGCATTAGAACATCTTTTACGTTAGATCCCAGAAAGCCCTGATTTCGATAGAGCGGCTTCTCGCCGCGCTGCTGGGCGTGCTCTTGCTCTTCGTCAACAGGAGCCAGGCGGTGATCGGGGACGTCAACTTTATGAAGTCCATGATCCCCCACCACTCCATTGCCATCAACAACGCGCGGAAGGCGAGCCTTAGCGATCCACGCGTTCGCGAGCTGGCAGACGGGATTATCAGGGCTCAGGTCCTAGAGATCGAGGCAATGAAGCGGCTCATCCAAGACATTGAAGAGAATGGAGAACAGGGGACGGCGCCGCTTTCCCCGCGTTCCACTGAGATGACAGACGACATGGTGCGCGAGATCGAGGAACTGGTGAGTGAGCGTGCGCCGTCGGAATGGAGACTCGGGATGATGGCAGGTGCTGGCGCCGACTGCGCCACCCTCACGGGCGTCGCTGATGTCGTTGATAGGCAACGTCGTATCGATGCCCATTTGTATGGCGGCCTTCCCGATCTGTATCCACGTTGAGTGGCTAACGGTTCACGAACCCGGCAGGCGCAGTTCGAGGAGCTGCCGGCGCACACGGAGGCGGGCCAGGTTGGGGATCGGCGGTTCGGACGTGCTGATCACAATCAGGCGACACGCCGGGGGCAGGTAATCGAGCGCCCAGCCCATCGCGTCGTGGATCGCGGGACACGCGATGACCTGATAATGGCTCAGGATAAGGATGAACGGTTGCTCCACGAGGAGTAACGCATTCAGCAGGTCGGTCAGCGCCGTCTCCAGTCCGTCTGACGGATCGATGGCCGCGACCGGGGGGTGGATCGTCCGTACGGCGTCGATCACCGTAGCGAGAAAATGGGGCGGATGGTTGTCCGCTGCCGTCAGGGGAGCCCAGGCGACCGACACCGGTTGACGCAAGGCCCATTGGCGGATGGTGACCGTCCCGTCCGGATGGGCCGAAGGCACAATCACGAGCGTCAATCGACGGTCGGGCGCGGCGTCAAGACGTGCTGCCAACCGGGTCTCAGGC
>CAYMAQ010000339.1:0-3821 GCA_964388385.1 uncultured Anaerolineales bacterium
CTAGATCAATCCAGCCAGGAGGATTCCCACCTCCACGGCTGTGACGATGCCGAAGCGCTTCCACAACTTATTTTCTTCCACACCCTTCATATAAAAGCGCTCGCAGAAAATCACGAACACCAGGCCGAAGGCCCCCAGGATCAGAATGCCGAATTGATCGATCGCCTCCACCGACCAGTGGTTAAACCCTTCCGCGGCGCGCAGCCCGCCGCTTCGCCTGGCTAACGCGGTTAACACCCGCAGCAGCAGACTCCGCATCGCGATCACATCGATCAGACCGATCACCGTCGACACCAGCCACAGGAGATAGCCCAGCGGATATCGCCACTTATCGCGGGACGTCACGTCGTCATTCTCCACGTACACCCACCAGATCAAGGTCCTCGGCGAAGTGGCAGGCGACGAAGTGCTCCTCACCGATCTCGCGGAGCGGGGGTTCTTCCGTCTCGCAGACAGCCTGGGCGTATTTGCACCGAGGGTGAAAGTAGCATCCTGAGGGCGGATTGGCCGGGTTCGCAACCTCCCCCTCCAGCACCTGCCGCTCGCGGGTGGAGCGGGGGTCCGGGATCGGGACCGCCGTCATCAGCGCCTCTGTATAGGGGTGCAGTGGACCGGTGAAGATGTCGTAGGTCGGCGCCATCTCTACCAGCTTCCCCACGTACATCACGGCGACTCGGTCGCTGATATGCCGGATCACGCTCAGATCGTGCGCGATGAACAGGTAGGTGAGATTGTACTGCGCCTGAAGGTCCTCCAGCAGGTTCAGGGCCTGAGCCTGAATGGACACGTCCAGGGCCGAGACGGGCTCATCACAGACGATGAGCTCCGGATTCAGTGCCAGGGCCCGAGCGATACCGATACGCTGCCGCTGCCCGCCGCTGAAGGCGTGGGGATAACGGTCAAGGTACTCGGGCCGCAGGCCGACCGCCCGGAGCAGCTCGGCGACCCGATCCGTTAACTCATCGCCTTTTGCGATCTTGTTCACGATCAGCGGCTCTCCCACGATTTGTTTGAGCGTCATACGGGGGTTGAGGGAGGAGTACGGGTCCTGGAAGACGATCTGCATGTGCCGGCGAAGCTGCCGCATCTCTTCCTCGTCCAGCGCAGTGATATCGATACGCTCGCCATCCCTGACCCACGTGATGTTCCCCGCCGTCGGCTCCAGGAGCCGTAGGACGGTCCGCCCGGTCGTGGTCTTGCCGCATCCGCTCTCGCCCACCAGTCCGAAGGTCTCGCCGCGATTGATATAGAAGCTCACGCCGTCAACTGCCTTGACGTGGCCCACCACGCGTCTAAAAAAGCCCTTTCGGATCGGGAAATATTTTTTAAGCTTGTCGACCTCAAGCAAAAGGTTCGAATTAGTATCTTGCACAGCATTGTCTTGCACAGCATTGTCTTGCGTAGCCATAGACTCTTTCACCACCTTGTTAACCGTAAAGATGACATCGGACCTGGTGCCCGGGCTCGACGGTGATGTACTCGGGTACCTGGACGTTGCACGTGCCGCTCATAAACTCGCTGCAGCGGGGCCAGAATGGACAGCCCTGGGGGATGGCGAAGGGGTCGGGGACAATGCCCTTGATCGCCTGCAAACGCTTTTTCTGCGTGCCGATGATGCTGGGGATGGACTGCAGCAGCGCCCGGGTATAGGGGTGCTGCGGATCGTGAAAGACCGCGTCCACACTGGCCTTTTCGACGACCTTCCCGAGATACATCACGATGACCTCGTCGCTCATCTCAGCGATCACGCCCAGATCGTGGGTGATGTACATAATGGAGCTGCCGAGCTTGTGCTGCAGCTCTCGCATCAGCTCCAGGATCTGGGCCTCGGTCGTCACGTCCAGGGCGGTGGTGGGCTCGTCCGCGATCAGGAGCCGAGGATGGCAACTCAAGCCGATAGCGATCATCGCGCGCTGGCGCATCCCCCCGCTGAGTTGGTGAGGGTAGGCGTCGATGGTCCGCTCCGGCTGCGGCATTTTCACGCTTGTTAGCATCTCAATTGCCCGCTGCCTTGCCTCCTCTGTGTCGACGTGCTGGTGCAATTTGATCGCTTCGAGAAGGTGGTTGCCAATGGTATAGACCGGATCCAGGGAGGTCATCGGCTCCTGGAAGACCATCGCGATCTCGCCTCCACGGATTTTCCGAATCTCACGTCCGTGGGCGTCCATGGTTGTCAGATCGATGGGGTCCTCGCTGGCGGTGTCGGGGCGATAGAGGATCTTCCCCCCGACGATCTTTCCGGGGTTGGGTATGATTCGCATAATACACTGCGCGGTTACGCTCTTGCCGCAGCCGCTCTCTCCTACAACACCAAGCACCTTTCCTTCTTTGACGGAGAAGGTCGCGCCGTCAACGGCCTTGACGACCCCCTCCTGCGTGAAGAAATGGGCTTTTAGTTCCTCAACGCGTAGAATCTCTTCCTGGTTCAAGATAACGCTCCTTTATATCGCAAAGGGGTCTGCTGCATCTCGCACGCCATCCCCTACAAAGTTGAAGCACAATACGGCGACGATGACAAAAGCCCCGGGGATCATCAGCCACGGATGCTGCAGGATCACACTGACGTTTTGGGCGTCCTTTAGGAGCGCGCCCCAACTCGTCATCGGAGGTAGGATACCTAATCCCAGGAAACTCAGTGCCGTCTCTGCAAGGATCATGCCCGGAATATTCAGGGTTGCGACCACGATGATGTGACTCAGCGCATTGGGTAACATATGGACGAAGACGATCCGCCACGCCTTGGCCCCGACCGCCCGGGCGGCGACCGTGTAATCCATTTCGCGATATGAGAGGACCTTGGCACGGACTTGACGGGCCAGGCCGGTCCATCCAATGAGCGAGAGGATCACCGAGATCGCAAAATAACGTTTGATCGACGACCAGCCCGGCGGCAGCGCCGCGGCAAAGGCTGCCCAGAGCGGGATTGTCGGAAACGACATCAGGAATTCGATGAGCCGCTGAATCACCGTATCGACGGTGCCTCCGAAATAGCCGGAGGCTGTGCCCAGTGCCGACCCCAGGACGATCGTCACAGCGACGCCGACGAATCCCAACGTCAATGAGATGCGCCCGCCGAAGAGAACCCGCGAGAAGACGTCACGGCCCATCTTATCGGTGCCGAAGAGGAAAAGATTTCCCGGTTCCTCTACGCCGAAGAGGTGGCGATCCATCGGGATCAGGCCCAGAAACTCGTACGGGATGCCCTTCGTGAAAAATCGGATCGGATAGACCTCGTCGTAGTTCGTCGTGTACACGTATCGGAACGTGTCCATATCCAGTTCGGACTCCGTGCCGTAGACGATGGGGGGAAAGCGTAGCTGCCCCTCCTGGTCCACGAATTGCGGAAGTTGGGGCGGATGGTAGAGATGACTCTCGAACCGGTGGGCGAAGTGATAGGGGGCGACGAACGGGGTGAAGACGACGGTAGTCAGGTAGAGAATGATCAAGACAATGCTCCCGCCGACGGCTAACCGATTGCGCAGAAATCGGCGCCAGATCAATTGCCCCAGGGACAGACGCCCGATATCCGTTGTTTCCTCCTGGCCTGCCTCTGCCTGCATCGTGGCGGAGGGTGTGTGTGCTTCTGCTCGTTCAGACATAGGATTCTCCCCTTTGAATCTGGTCATGACTAACTCAAGTGTTTCTGTGTTTCTGTAAACTCACGAAGCGAGTTGGTGTTCCGTGTCCGGAAAAGTTTCTTCATCCGTTTTGGAGACTGCCCTCCAGGACGGGGGCTATGAGCCGCATTAAGATTCGTGTTCTTACCTGCTTAGGGCTGAAAGCTCAATAACTTCCACGTTTGGGGTGCTTTCTGCACCGCT
>CAYMAQ010000340.1:0-3813 GCA_964388385.1 uncultured Anaerolineales bacterium
ATCCCTGTAGAAAATCTCGCCGCGGTCACCGCACCCAGGGCAGCCAGGGCTCGAGGGCGCGCCGCCAGAGTTCGTCAGCCCCCCACGCACCCCGCTCCCTGCTTCCGTAGCGCACGTGGATGCCGATGCGCAGGTTCACCCAATACCACGAGAGTTTCGGCAGCATCTCGATCCTGGGGATCAAGACCTCCAGCCGATCCACGCCGTCGAGGGGCTGCAGCAGCGTCCCAGCCTCCTCTGTCTGCGTCATCGTCAACGCGGCATCCGACATCTCGTAACCGACCCGATCGTCGGGCCACGGATAGACGATGTCCGGCTCCGGAATCTGGTTGAACCTGAATACTTCGACCTCAACCACCACCGGCGGTCCGGATCGTTCGAGAAGCGTCCGGATCGGCGCATCGAGGACGCCCGCCTGCACTTCGTTGAGGAGCCGGCGCCAGTACCAGGTCGGCTGCATCATCCGTTCCGGCCTGACGAGCTGGCCCAGTTGGCGTCCCACCCCCCGCTCCACGTGAAATCCGACGAACATCCGATTTGACTCGTCGGAGACCCGGTGAAAGAGCAGCTTGCTGAAATGATGCGCGGGCCGTTCCCGCCCCGGGATCAACCACCAATCGGTAAATGCCTGGGATCGGTAGCTGAAGGAGCGCAGGGTGAAGTGGCGCAGCGCCGGCCCCCGATCCTTGATCGTCTGGTAGACCGCGTGCGCCGCCTCGTCATTGTTTCTAAATCTGACGGTTGGTGCCGCCATACCTCGTCCTCACCTCCTGAGCATTATGCCACTGCCGCGTATCCTTATTTTACAACAGGGCGCCCCTAAAGACGAAGTCAACCGCCAATCCACACCCAGTCCCGGCTGGAGCAGGAAAGCCGCTTGAAACTCTGTTCAACTGGTGTTAGACTACCGATCATACGTCCCCGAAGGGTGAAGCCAATGGATATTCGACTCAGCCTGGGGTCCGCAGTGATGCTGGGGCTCCGCAAGGCCAAGATGGAGGCGCAGCCGACGACGCTCTACGCGATGATCGGCGAGGCATGCGTGGGCGCGTGCCGGTTCTGCGCGCAGGCCCGCGACAGCCGGGCCGGCTCGAAATATCTCTCCCGCGTCGTCTGGCCCGAGTTCGACCTCCACACCGTCCTCGAGGCCCTGCAGACGAGATCCACTGCCGCGAAGCGGGTCTGCGTTCAGACGCTTCGCACCCCCCACCTGACCGCCGATCTGCTCGCCGTGGTCGGGGGAATCCACGCGGTGACCGCGCTGCCTATCTCGGTCTGTATGAACCCGGTGGATCGAGAGGATCTCGTCGAGCTCAAGCGTGCCGGGGTGGACCGCGTCGGCGTGGGGTTGGACTGTGCCACCCGGGAGACCTTTGAGATCATCAAGCCGGGGTTCAGTTGGGAGCGGTATCACCGGTTTATCGACGACATCGTCGACGTCTTCGAGACCGGGTCGGTGCACCTGATCGTCGGGCTCGGCGACAGCGACGAGGCGATCGTCCGCAAGATCCAGGCATGTCACGACCGCCGGTGTTACGTGGCGCTCTTCGCCTATACGCCCGTGCGCGGCACCCGGCTGGAGCGATCGCCGCCCGCCGTCGGCCGCTACCGGGCGCTGCAGCTCGCGCGGGACCTGATCACCCGCAACCGCGCGCGGCTCAGCGATATGCGGTTCGACGAAGGCAAGCTGATAGCGATCGACGTGCCCCACGACCTGCTGGAACAGGTCCTCGATGCGGGTCGCGCGTTCCGCACCAGTGGGTGCCCGAACTGCAACCGACCGCTCTATAACGAGCGCCCGGGGGGAACGATGTTCAACTACCCGGCTCCCCTCAGGGCGGAGGAACGGGCGCAGGCGCGCGAAGAGCTCGCAGAGTATTTGGAAATTGAAGCCTCATCAACCAGGGAAGGAGAGGATGAATGAGCGTTCGTTGGCGACTGATCGTGCAGGGGGCCAGCCCGGCCTACGATAATATGGCAACCGACGAGGCCATCCTGCGCCACGTCGTGGGATGGAAATCCCTGAGGAGATCCCCACCCACGCTGCGCTTCTACACCTGGGATCCCTCGGCGGTCTCCATCGGATACTTTCAGGGGATCGAGCAGGAGGTCGACCTTGCAGCGTGTGAAAATGAGGGCGTCGACGTCATCCGCCGGCTGACCGGCGGCGGGGCAGTCTTCCACGACCGTGATGGGGAGATCACCTATTCACTGGCGGTCGCGAACGACTATCCGGGAATTCCCAGCAGGGTGCTCGACTCCTACGGGGTCCTCTGCGAGGGGTTGGTCCTGGGATTCAAAGCGCTGGGGCTGAATGCCGAGTTTAAACCGATCAACGATATCCTGGTCGACGGCAAAAAGATCTCCGGCAACGCCCAGACCCGACGCTTCGGGGGCATCCTCCAGCACGGCACGCTCCTGCGCGACGTCAATCCCGAGCTGATGTTCTCGCTGCTCAAGGTGCCCAATGAGAAGATTCGGGACAAGTTGATCGAGAGCGTCGAATCCCGCGTCACCTCCATCAGCCGGGAGTTCGACACGATCACCGATGACGAGGTGATCGAAGCGATGATCCACGGATTCGAGGATGCACTCGATATCGAGTTGGTCCCCGGCACGTTGAGCCGGGAGGAACGCGAGTTGGCCGAGACGATCAAGGCGGAGCGATATGAAACCGATGCATGGAACTTTAAGCGCTGATTACAAGGTCGAGGGCGGCAAGCTGCTGCGCGTCCGGCTGACGACGACCTCCGAGGACGAAGGGGCCGAAGGCGGAACGCGAACGATCGCATCGATCACCCTGACCGGGGACTTCTTTATGCATCCCGAGGATGCGGTCGAGGATCTGGAAGCACGGCTGACCGGCGCACCGTTGGAACGGAATGCGCTCCGGGCGCGCGTGCAGGCTTTCTACGAGAGCGACGTTCAGGTGATCGGTGCCGACGTCGATGACGTCGTCCACGTGATCCTCTCAGCATCGCAAGGGGCGACATCGTAGGGGTGCCGATGGAGCTTAAAATCTACAAGCCGCTGCCCAGATTTCCCCCGATCTCCCTGTCCGGGGGAAGGTGCCAACTCAACTGCCGCCACTGCAACCGCACCTACCTGGGGGGTATGACGCAGGCGGACACGCCGGAACGCCTGCTCCGGGTATGCCGGCGTCTCGAAGCCGAGGGCGCCCTGGGCGTGCTGCTGAGCGGGGGCTCCGACCGTGAGGGCCGCCTGATGAACCTGCGGCGGATGCTGCCTGCCATCCGCCGCGTCCGGGAGGAGACGAACCTCATCCTCAACGTCCATCCGGGCCTGCTCGACCGGGAGACGGCGGGGGACCTCCACGTTGACTTCGCGTCCCTGGAGATCCCCGGCGACGAGACCCTAGAGCGGGTCTTCGGATTGGACGCGACCACGGAGGATTATCTCACCACCTACCGGCACCTCGTAGCTGCGGGAATTCACGTCGTGCCCCACGTTACCGTCTATCACGGGCGGGAGGCCGCCCTGCTCGAGACGATCGAAGCCCCGGAGACTATTGTGGTGATCGTCTTCTCCCCCACGCGGGGCACGCCCATGGCCGAGGTCCCGCCGCCTGACGCCGACATGGTAGGTCAGGTGGTCGCCGACCTGAGAACTATGCACCCGGGTGCGGAGATCGCGCTGGGCTGCATGCGGCCCAGGCGCCGGCCCCTTCGCGAGGAGATCGAACGCGCCGCTCTCGACGCTGGGGTCTCCCGGATGGTCCTGCCGGCCCGCAGCACGGTCGAAACGGCGCAGGAGCGCGGCTACACCCTCACCCACTTCGACGCCTGCTGCGCC
>CAYMAQ010000341.1:0-3809 GCA_964388385.1 uncultured Anaerolineales bacterium
CGAATGCAAGCATTGACGCACAGACGCACGACCGAGGTGTCAACGCCTCACGATATCTAAATTTCCCCTGCGACGCAGACAGGGCAAGTTCCCATATCCACACGTAACGGAGGAGCCATGGCAGAAAAAAAACCCGGCCCGCGCTATAAGGGCATCTACCGACATATGGATGAACAAGGCGGGTATTCGATTTGGATTCCCATTGACTGGCATAAGACCGAGATGAGCAACGGACACCACGGCGCGGTCTACCACCCGCACCCCGACCGCATCGATACCTGCATCTCGACCGAGAAGGTCAAGCTGGAGTATCCGGTCACCGAGGACGATATCCCCACGCTCCGCGAGGGATTCGAGGCCGGCCTCAAGCGCCTTCCGGGGCTGGAGATCGAATCCCAGAACGAGGCGCTCACTGAGACCTTGAAGATGTTCGAGGCCCGTTTTACGTTCCTCGAGGACGGGACCCGGCGCAAGCGCTGGCTGCGCGTCATCTATTGGGGAACGGGACAACTGATTGTGATGGCCCAGGGAGCCACGCCGGAGGAATTCGACTACTGGCTGCCGATGTTCTTCAACTCCCTGAAGACTGTTCAGATTCCTGTGATGGCGGCAAAAGCCGGTGAAACCCTCTAACCCCGATCTCGAATGTCCCTACTGCGGGGCGCCTTTGGAGGCCAACCCCAACGGTGAGTGGCAGACGTGCAAGCGCTGCCGGCATCGGGTCAACGTCGCGGCCCAGGAGGCGTATCACCGGGGGCAGGCGTATTTTGAGTCGATCGCCGGTCACGTCGCGGAGTCTCTGGAGAACCGCCCCAGCAAGAAGTTCTCCGCGCGGACAGAGCCGGCGATCCCCGAGGTGAAGTCGGACACGCGGCAGGCCTACCAGCAGGCCTATGCGGCGCTGCAGATCGCGCTGCAGTCCACGCTGCCGGAGGCCCAGCGGATTCTCAGCATCGAGATGATGGCCAAGATCTCCTATATCTTCGCCAAGCGGGCGATGATCGCGCCTCGGGAGTCCCACTTCTGGACGAAGTTGTTGCTGCAGGCCTACCAGCGGCGGGAGTACCGGGAGATCCAGGAGGCGCTGGTCGAGATACGGCAGAGCGGATCATCCATCGGCAGCGCCATCCGGCGCTTCGAGCTACGGCTGCGGCGCAACCAGCTGGCGAGGAAATTGAAAAGCCTCTCCGAGGAGATCGACAGGCTGGAGGCGGAGATGGGGTTTGTGAGCCCACCGCGCGTGCGGGGTCCCGAGGACGAAGAGGACCGATCGCGGCGCTGAAGCGCCGACGACAGGGTGACAAGCTTTTGACAGACACAGGAGCCGGCATGATGCCGGCTCCTGTGTCTGGTTGAGGATTGGCTATCAAATAACTTCCGCGAAATCAAGCTGAAAGCGGTGCAGAAAGCCCCCCAAACGTGGAAGTTATTGAGCTTTCAGCCCTTAACGCGTGTTCACAGGACGAGCCACTCGACGGCAAAAGCGATGAGGACGGAGAAAACCCAACTCACCACGCCCACCCCGGCCTCGATAGCCAGGAGGCGCAGGCCGGATTTGACCAGCTGGCCCTCGTCCCGACCCTGGCGGATGGCGTGCTCGTTGTAGATAGCCAGCCCCACCCCCAGGACGCCCATAATCAGCAGAGCCCCCCGGTCGACGAAGGCCCGCGTCCAGCCAAAATCCAGCCTGGAATAGCGCCAGCTGATGGGGTCGACCGCCGCCCATATGGAACCGATCGCCAGGAAGACGTTCGCCAGGAGCTGCCGGATGACGTAGAGGTCGACGATGAGAATCGCGATCGAGACCAGCCACATCAGAAAGTAGATCAGGGTCTGCGACCAAATCGTGCCGGATTTCTTTTGCTCAGCCACCGACACCTCTCAGGGATAACGTATCCGCGAAGTGACAGCGCGCGAAGTGCCCGGGCGCGACCTCCAGGAGCTCGGGTTCCTCCTGCGAGCAGATGTCCTGCGCATACTGGCAGCGCGGATGGAAGTAACAGCCCGACGGCGGGTTCGCCGGATCGGCGACCTCACCGGGCAGCCGGATGGGCTCGTCGCGCATCCGGGGATCGGGCTTCGGCACCGCCGACATAAGCACCTCGGTATAAGGCATCTTGGGGTTATAATAAAGCTCCTCGGTCTCGGCCAGCTCCACCAGCTTGCCGACGTACATCACCGCGACGCGGTTCGTGATGTGCTCGACGACGCTGAGGTCGTGCGCGATAAAGATATACGTCAGGCCCATCTCGTCCTTCAGCCGCTCCAGGAGGTTCAGCACCTGGGCCTGGATGGAGACGTCGAGCGCGGAGACCGGCTCGTCACAGACCAGCAGCTCGGGATTGAGCGCCAACGCGCGGGCGATCCCCAGGCGCTGCCGCTGCCCACCGCTGAACGCGTGAGGATAGCGGCTCATATACTCGGGCCGCAGTCCGACCGTCCGCAGCAGATCGGCCACGATATCCGTCAGCTCCTGACCGCGGGCGACCTTATTGATGACCAGGGGCTCCGCCACAATCCGCTGGACCGTCATTCGGGGATCGAGCGAGGAGAAGGGATCCTGGAAGATAATCTGCATGTGGGGTCGGACCGGCAGCATCTCCTTGCGGCTCATCGACTCCAGGTTGATCCAACCCATCTGGGGATCGTCAAAGCGGATCGTCCCGGCGGTGGGCTCCAGCAGCCGGACAATGGTCCGACCGGTGGTCGTCTTCCCGCAGCCGCTCTCCCCCACCAACCCCAGAATATCGCCCCTATACAGATCGAAGTCGACCCCATCCACCGCTTTCACGTGGCCGACCACCCTGCGGAACAGCCCCCGGCGAATGGGAAAGTGGGTCTTGAGATCCCTGACCTGCAGAAGCAGATCGTCGTTGCGCTGAACGTCATTCGTTGTAGACATTTTGCTCTACCTCGTCACTGTATAGGAAGCAGCGAACTTCATGATTGTCATCCTCCTCAATGGGCATCATAGCCGGCACGTTGGCGTCGCACACGCCGGGCATAAACGAATCGCAGCGGGGATGGAACGGGCACCCTGCAATCCTGGAATAGGGGTCGGGAACCACGCCGCGGATGGGATGGAGCACCTTCCCCTTTTGCCCGATCTTGGGGATCGACTGCAGAAGCGCCGACGCGTACGGGTGCTTCGGGTTGTAGAAGAGATCCTCGACCCCCGCGCGCTCCACGACCCGGCCCAGGTACATCACGGCGACCTCATCGGCCATCTGGGCGATCACGCCCAGATCGTGGGTGATAAACATAATCGTCATCCCGATCCGCCGCTGCAGCCCCCGCATCGTCTGCAGAATCTCGGACTCGGTGGTCACGTCGAGGGCAGTCGTCGGCTCGTCGGCGATCAGAACCGACGGCTCGCACGAGAGGGCCATCGCGATCATCGCGCGCTGGCGCATCCCACCGCTGAGCTCGTGGGGATAGCGCTTGACGACCTCGGACGCGTTGGGCATCTCGACGCTCTCGAGCACGCGGACCGCGCGGTCCAGCGCCTCGCTTTTGCTCACGTCCTGGTGGAGCAGAATACTCTCCATAATCTGGTTGCCGATGGTATAGGACGGGTTGAGTGACGTCATCGGCTCCTGGAAGATCATCGCGATATCCGCACCCCGCACCTGGCGGATCTGCGGGCCTCGGGGATCCAGATCGGTCAGGACGATCTCGTCCGCCATGCGGAACCCCTCGTTTTCCCGCACCATGCGGTTGAACACAATCTCACCCTGGACGATCCGGCCCGGATTGGGCACCAATCGCATCGCCGACAGCGCGGTGACGCTCTTGCCACAGCCGCTCTC
>CAYMAQ010000342.1:0-3804 GCA_964388385.1 uncultured Anaerolineales bacterium
CGCCCGCCGCCAGGGGCACTGGGAACTCGAGGTGCGTCCCGTTCGCCTGCAGGCGCGGACCGAGGTCCATCGCCCGGGTCGGGTCGGCGTCCTCGATTCGGATATTCGCAAACCCCTCCGCGATATCGAGTGTGACGCGATAGGTGCCCGACACCGGCGCCGTCAGTCTGACCCGGGAGTCGGCCCCGGCGCCCCGGGAGACGCCCTGCCACGCCGTCGACTGCCCGTACGCGAGGGCCGCGACCGGGACGATCGTCACCTCGTAATCGAGGGGGTCCGCGTTGGCGTCCTGGGCCACGAGCTGCAGACGGCTGACCCCCGCAGGCAGGTCGGTGGTCCACCAGAAGGTCTCCCCACCCGCCACGACCGGCGTCGTGTAGACCGGTCGGGTCGAAAGCCCGGCATAGAGGTAGGCAACCAACGTGGAGGCCTCCGCGCCGTTCAAGGACAGCGCCACGTTCACCGCCGCCTCCGCGTCCAGGTTCAAGGGGAGCCTATCGTAGGCGAACGGGTTGTCCGTCCCACCCAGCTGCCCACCGGTCCGGGTGTGCGGAAGGGTGTCGTACGCCCCGCCGGCGGCCTGGATATCGAGCGCCCAGCGCGTGCGGTTGACCCCGGGGTCCTGCAAAACGGTCAACGTGTGGACGCCGGCCGCCAGATAGTAACGCGCGGTGCCACTGACCTCGGCGGTCTTGCGGATCTCCTCGGCCCCCGCATCCGAGGCGACCAGGAGCTGGTACCGGCCCGCATCGACGTCATACGTGAAGTCGTAGAGCCCATCCTGCGGCGCGACAAATGCGAGCTGCGAGGCGTTACCCGCGCCATCCGACGCACCCGCCCACGCGCCCGGAAGCTGGGCCCGCGGGAAAACCGTCAGCTCGTACGCCAACGGGCCGCCGGAGCTGGTGGTCACCTGCAGGCGGCTCGTGCCCGCCGGCAGGTCGCTGACCCACCAGAGGGTCTCACCGCCGTAAACCCCGGTGATAACCTGGGTCGGCGTAGGGCTGGTGCCCGTGTAGAGCGCCACGTCCAGCGACTCGCTCTCCGCCGCGTCCACGGTCAGACTGACGTTGGCGGCAGCCGCCGCGTCCAGATGGAGGGGCATCCACGCCTCGTCAAAGGCACCGGCGGTGCCGAGCTGGCCCCCGGCCTTCGTGGTGGGCAAGCTGTCCGCCGCCGGCGCAGCCGACGTCACGTCCAGGCTCCAGGCCGCGCCCACACTGCGGTCGGGCACCACCGTCACGACGTGCGTCCCCGTCTCCGCATACGTCCGGACCGTGCCGGTGGTCTCGACGGTCTTCTGCAAATATGACGCTCCGAGCATAAACTGGTACCGTCCCGCCGTGAGCCCGGACGCGAAGTCGTAGAGGCGCGCTTCGGGCATATCCAGCTTGATGTGGGAGTCCCACAATCCAGCTGGCAGCGAACGACCCTCCCAATCGTAAGGGGTCTCTGCGACCTCGTAGACCTCCAGGTCGTACGTCAGCGCCTGGTCCCCGTTCTCCAAGGAGAAGGTGTTCGCCCCGGCGGACAGCATCGCGGTGCCCCAGACGCTCTCACCGTCCAGCGCGGTACCGGTGAAGACCGTCGTGCCGCCATCATCGGTCAGGGTCAGCGTCAGCGAGCCGGTTCCGGCGATCTCCGGCAGCGTGAGCCGGAAGTTGACGTCCCGCGCCCCGGTGGCGGGCACCGGCAACTGGGGATCGACCTGCTCGCCGGCATCCAGCGCCCCGGTAAAGCGGGCGATCGTGCCGTCCGCCGTGACCTCGGTGACGCTCATGACCCAGGTCGTCATCGGGAAGCGATCGGCCTGGACGACGGTCAGGTCGTGGGTGCCGGCCTCCAGATCGATGTCAAACCCGCCGGTATGACCGGAGGCCTGCATCGTGCGGGCTGGCGCCCCGTTCTCATCGACCTGCACCTGGGCAAAGCCCACCGGCGTATCGAGATCGACCCGGTAGAGTCCGGCGGCGGGAACGTCAAAGCGGACGACCGAACGACCGGCCCCGCCCTTGGCAACCCCCTGCCACGCCGCGGTCGGGGAAGGAAGCGGCGCAACCGAGAGCGCGTAGCTCAGGGGCGCGGCGTTGCCGTCCTCAGCCTTCACGTGCAATCCGTTAAGCCCGGAGGCCAGGTCGGTGGTCCACCAGACGCGCTCGCCCCCATAGACGACCGGGGAGGTATAGACGGGAGTCGCGGACGTCGCATCGTGAAGGACCACGCGCATCCCATCGGTGAGATCGCCGTCCAGTTCGAGGTACACGTTGGCCGACGTCGCGTCCGCCAGCTCGAGCGGCATCCACGCCTCGTCAAACGGGTTGCCGGCCCCACCCAGTTCACCGCCGGACTTCGTATAGGGCAGGGTATCGTGGGCGTCCCCGGTCTGCGAGATCTGGAGCGACCAATCCGTCTCGGATTCCGTCGGATCCTGCATCACCGTCAGGGTATGATCCCCCTGCTCCAGGAACGCGGTCACCGCCCCATCCTGCATCGCGGTCTTCTGGATCCACCCCGCGGATTCGATCTTGAACTGATAGCGCCCCGCGTCGACGCCGTAATCGAACGCGTAAAGCCCGGCGGCGTCCACGGCGAAGCGGAGCTGCGATTGATTGCCGCTGCCCGCCGAGCTCCCCATCCAGGACGCCGGTGCGCCCTCACCCACGGTGGGCCGGGCATTGACGGTCAGCGTGTACGTCAGGGATTGGGTCGCCTGGGCCACCAGCTCAATGCGGCTGAGACCGGCGTCGAGGTCCGCCGTCCACCAGACCGATTCGCCGCCCTGGACGTCGCTGAGGATGGCAAAGGGCGTATCCGCGCTGCCCTGGTAGAGCGCGACGTCAAACGTGTCGGCGGCCTGTCCCCCGGCGACGAGCTGGAAATTCGCCTCGGCCGGGCCCGCCAGGTAAAGCGGCAGCCATTCGCGGACGAAGGCGCTGCCGTCCAGGCCCCGACCCGAGCGGGTCGTCGGGAGCGTGTTGTGTTCGGCCCCGGGCCCGGAGATGTCAACCGTCCACGCGGTCTCCGGCTCGCTCCCATCCGGTTGAATGCGCAGGTCGTGCACACCGGCGGGCACATAGTACGCCACCTCGCCATCGGCCTCCACACTCTTGCGGATGAGGTCATCATCCACCACAAACTGGTAGCGTCCGGCGTCGACACCGAGATCGAAGGTGTAGAGCCCGCCGGTGGGGAAGTCGAGGCTGATGGTGGAGCGCCACGTCCCCGCCCCGCGTGAGGATCCCGACCACGTGATCGGCGCCTTGCCCACAGCGTAGACCGTCAGCGTATAGCTCACGACCTCGGTTCCCACGTTCTCCAGCGCAAACACGTTCGCGCCCGGCGTCAAGGTCACCGCCGCCCACAGCGTCTCCCCGTCCAACGCCGCATCGGAGAAGACGACGGAGCCCGATCCATCCTCCACGTCCATCGAGAGCGTCCCACTTCCCGAGCCGGACGCCAGATCGAGAACGAGATTCGCGGGTTGATCCCCGCCGCCGAAGACCGGATACTCCGGCGCTACGGCCTCGCCGGGCGCAAGATCGCCGGATATTCTGAAAAGCTGAGCGCCCTGCGCAGCCAACGCGATGGGCATCTCACCGCGCCCATCCCCCCACGCCATCCCGGCAACCACCATCACGATAATCGCACACGCCGACAGCCACCTACGAACCCACCGACCGCTCTGCATAAGACAAACCTCCTGGTTCAATAATCGAGTCCCCGATTCAAATTCCGGTCAAATGCCTTGATCTAACCCTTTCCTAACTATAATTATATGCAGAAAAGCGCCGGTGTCAACAAATT
>CAYMAQ010000343.1:0-3793 GCA_964388385.1 uncultured Anaerolineales bacterium
CCGAAAGTGCGATTGACAGATGGCGAGACGGTTATATAATAAAGTTAAGAGGTTTAATACACCTAACGGTCCCACTGAGATGTTTTAGCGTTTGGGAAGACCAAAAATCAGAAGGAGAGATTGCATTCTTCGCTGTTCCCTTCTCTTCCCCATAGGGATTGGGTATCGTGGCTAACGGCTTATATTCCTTGGTAATTCTGCGTAGTCTCTTGTCTGTTAAGGGGCGAGATTCATTTTCCTGCGTGCGGCTGATCCCATTGGATAGGAGAGAATATGCCCCAGGAAATCCTTGTCATTGATGATGACAATGATATGCGGGATATGCTCAAAATAATTCTAGCTGAGCATGGATTTCGTGTGCATACTGCATCTGATGCACTTTCGGGATTGCGACTGGCCTATCAAGAGCGTCCCGATGCTATTGTGATGGATGTGATGATGCCTGATATGGATGGATTTGAGGCATGTCGCCGTCTTCGAGAGATGATGGACGCGCCTATTATGCTCCTGACGGGCCAACAAACCACGACATCAGATATCGTCAAAGGTTTGGATTTGGGCGCGGATGAGTATATGACTAAGCCTTTTGCGATCCCCGAACTGATCAGCAGGCTCAGGGTCTGTTTGCGACGCAGCAATGCGACCCCAAGAGAGGCAGAGGCGGCCCAGTATCTTTTCCCAACGCCTTCTGTTATTCTGGATTGCGGTCGTCATATTTTGACGGTCCATGGGAAGGAAATCTACTTATCACCCAGTGAATTTGAGGTGCTCTTCTTACTTATTCGTCATACTGGGCGTCCCCTCAGCCCTAATGCTATCCTTTCACAAGTCTGGGGCCCGCAGCGTATTGGGGATGACCGACTTGTTAAACAATATATTTACCAGTTGCGAAAGAAAATCGAGCCGGACCCCTCCACACCCACGTATATCCAAACCATCCGGGGAGAAGGTTATTACTTTACGGTTGCCGAGCCAGATTACGGGCCTGATCATCACTAGCCAAACGGGTTCCGAGATTTCGCAGGAGATGTCGGCGGTAAATTGGTAATCACAAGACGAACGGGGGGCGGAGACCTATGCCAAGTAAGATACTCTTTATCGATGATGACACCGATCTTCTTTTACTCCTAAAAACGGGTTTGGAGCGGTACGATTTTGAGGTTGTGACTGCATCGAGTGGGGAAGAAGGATTGCGTAAGGCGTATGCAGTGCATCCTGACGCTATTCTTCTGGATGTTATGATGCCCGTAGTTGACGGCTGGATGATTTGTCAGCGATTGCGGCAAGTCTGTGATAAGCCGATCGTGATGCTGACTGCAAGGTCAGAAGCCCGGGATATTGTAAGGGGGCTATCCCTTGGCGCAGATGAGTACATCGTCAAACCATGCAGCCTGGTCGAACTCCATGCTCGGCTCCAAAAAGTGCTTCAGCGGAGCCCTCAAAGCACCTCACAAGAGGATTGCGAGGCGGTCTATGATCATGGTCATCTTTGCATCGATTTAAGGAAGAGGCGGGTCGTACGACAGGGCGAGCACGTTGATTTAACCCCTACAGAGTTTCGGCTCCTTCATTACCTCATTATGCATGAGGGTCGGATCGTGCCCCATAAAGAACTTTTGCTTCACGTTTGGGGATCCCAGTATGCCAATAGCGTGAAGTATTTAAGTGTGTATATCCGTTACTTGAGAGAGAAAATCGAGGTAGATCCCTCGAATCCCCAGCATATCCTCACCAAGCACCGGGTTGGCTATTACTTCGCCGAGTGATTTGGGCTAGTGAAACAATAAAGATGGGACTGTATAACGCCTCCTGACATGTCTTGCCCTTCCTTATAATGCTGCACTAACCCCCGTGCGGCTGTTCGACAAAAAGACCTGGCCCACTCCGCTGCTATCCACACATTGCTAGGCTTGAGCATGATCCAGCGATAAGCTTCCTTAGCATCTCTCTAAGAGTTTCTTGACCTTGATCTGACGCTCATGTTCTATACTGATGGTTAGTCTTGAACCTGGTTCGGTAGGTTGACTGGTGTCGTGTTTCCTCTTTATCAGTTAGGGTATGGAGCAGAGCATGAGATTTGCGTCGTTCCCGCACTCCGGCGGACCGTGCCACAAGCGCTGGTTGGCGGCTGCGCACGTTGGGATCGCTTTGTTCTTGCTGGTGACGTCTCTGATCGATCCGCGGGGTCGAGTCTTGGCTCAGGCGGATGAATTTGCTGAGTTAGGTCCTGAAAATCTCTCCCTGAGTGGGTCCGCCTCCCAACCTGCTGTCTTAATCCGACCGGATGGTACGCTGCGTGTTTTCTGGTGGGATCGCTTCGACGGTGTCACGAGGGTCGAGGGACAACCCGGTGCTTGGTCAGATCCAATCACGACGCCCATTGTGCGGGTTGAGAGATTGGAGCGCCCGACGCCTTCGGGGAACGAGTTTGCTTATACGCCGATATCGGTGATGCCTACCCTGGTAGGGGACTTATCGGGCACCGCTCACGCGCTTTGGTTGGGGGAATCTGACGGAGAGACCGGTGCGCATCCCTTGTGGTATGCGCGTATGGGCTTGGAGGAAAATGCTTGGTCCACTCCTCGGTCGCTGGCAGAATCGGCTGTCAGTTTCAGCCTGACCGACGATATTTCGAATACCCTTCACTTGGTGTATATCCGCGATCTGGACACTCCCTCAGAGCCGTCAGGTCTCTATTATAGGCGGTCTGGCGACCAAGGGCGGAGTTGGAGTCCGCCGGTGATGGTTCACGCTTCTCGTTACTATCGTCTGATGACCCCTGAAGGTGCTGACTTAAGCCTGATCGTTGCCCCCCCGGGGAGGGTTTATGTTACTTGGCGCGATCCTCATCTCGGTCAGGTGATGTTCACGGTCTCTGATGAGGGCGAGGAGGGGCTCGGTTGGCGCACGCCTGTGGCTGTGGGGCAGCCTGAGATTGGATCTCGGCGCGGACGCTTTCTCTCTATGCCGGAGGGATCGGGCGATGAAATCTGGCTTTTGTGGGAAAGCGCCGGTTATAACACCGACTGTGTCCTTCAGCAGGCCTCAGTCGAAGAACTTCTGGAGAGTGGAGATCGGGGAGAGACGGTGTTAGAGGCGTTGAACGTGTGCCCGGAGCCCGGTGCCGAGTGGTTTTTACCGCTGGCGGAGGATCAGGTCCTGTGGGGCATAGAAGAGGATGGGGGATCTGCGACGTGGGTCGTATGGAATGGGGAGCAGTGGTCCGAACCCCGGGGTCTGCGGTTTGACTTCGAAGATCCGCTGAGAGAAGTTCGCGTCTATCTGACCGATTTACAGGCCGTGTTTGTGGAAATGCTTGCTGCGGAGGAAGGGGACGCTTCCCGATCACAATCTGACAAACCGTTGTTAACGGTGGTGGGTGTCGGTGAGACCCGTGACGTCTGGGCTGTGCCCCTCGACTCGGATACGCTCGATACCGTTTTTGCGCCGCCTTCGCCGTGGTCGCCGCTTGTCCCGGTCACGCAGAGTCAGCCCGAACCCAGCGCGCCGTCGGTGGTTATCGACGAGGAGGGACGGGTGCACGTCCTCTGGTCTGAACTCGAATCCGCGGAGCGGGAGACGACCGTGTTGTGGTATGCCCGCTGGGATAACGGTCGTTGGTCGCGACCGGCCCCTGTCTTGCGTTCGCCCGAAGGCGGGGCCCGAGAACCGGCCTTTGTGCTGTCCGGTGAGTATCTGCACGCCTTGTGGAGTGGGGGGCCGTACGGTCACCTCTGGTACAGCCGCGCGTTTGTTCGGGATGCGTACGCTGCGGGAGGGTGGAGTGAACCGC
>CAYMAQ010000344.1:0-3788 GCA_964388385.1 uncultured Anaerolineales bacterium
AGCCCATCAGGACGTAGTCGGCGACCCAGATGGGAATCCGCTCGTCGTTGACGGGGTTGATGGCGAACGACCCGGTGAAAACGCCGGTCTTCTCCTTCTCGGTGCTCAGGCGCTCGATCTCGCTCTGGCGGGAGGCCGCCAGCTTGTACGCCTCGACCTCCTCGCGGTGCTCGGGCTTGGTGATCGTGTCGACCAGCGGATGCTCGGGGGCCAGGACCATAAACGTGGCGCCCCACAGCGTGTCCGGGCGGGTGGTGAAGACGACGAACTCGCCCGCCTCGGGGTCGACGCCGTCGGGCAGATCCTCCGGCACCACGGAGAAGATCACCTCCGCGCCCTCGCTGCGCCCGATCCAGTTGGTCTGCAGCAGCCTGATCCGCTCGGGCCAGTCGATCTGGGAGAAGTCGAGCAGCTCGTCGGCGTAGTCGGTGATCTTCCAGAACCACTGCTTCAGGTCCTTCTTGACGACGGGCGCGCCGCAGCGCTCGCAGATGCGCTCGTCGCCGATCACCTGCTCGCGGGCCAGGGTCGTCTTGCACGACGGGCAGTAGTCGACGGGGGACTGCTTGCGGTAGGCCAGGCCCATCTCGTAGAACTTGAGGAAGAACCACTCGCTCCAGCGGTAGTAGCCGGGCAGGCAGGAAATGGCCTCCCGGTCCCAGTCGAACATGGCGCCCATGGAGCGGAGCTGCTCCCGCTCGTGCTCGATGTTGCGCATGGTCCACGTCTTGGGGTGGATCCCGCGCTGGATCGCGGCGTTCTCCGCGGGCAGGCCGAAGGCGTCGAAGCCCATGGGGAACATCACGTTGTACCCCTGCATGCGCTTGAAGCGGGCGCGCACGTCGCTGGGGGCCATCGCGTACCAGTGGCCGATATGGAGATCGCCGCTGGGATAGGGGAGCATTGTGAGCGCATAGAATTTGGGCGTGTCGCGATCGATGACGGCCTTGTAGAGTTTGTCATCCTCCCACTGTTTCTGCCACTTCGGCTCTATCTCCTGCGGTTTATACGGCTCGGCCATGCGTCTCCTCCTTGAACTATGAACGACAGCTGCATCCTGACTATTGTACCGTAATGACTGGAAAACACCCCCGATGACAACAAAAAAACCGCCCGGTTGGGCGGCTGGTTGCGGGTGCGCGGTGCTGACTCTGCCTATCCCAACGGGTTACGGCTCCCTGGTAAGGCTAAGGAGCTGGGAGACTGCGGCGGTCAGCACGTTTTGGGTGTTCATCATGGTTTTCTCAGTCGGTTACTTGTTTATGATTATAGTATAGAGCGGGGGGAAGTCAAGGTTGCGCGCGGCGGGCGGGACAATTGCAGTCAGGGCTCAAAGCCCCTTCTTTAGCGATATTTGCCTTTGCTAAAGGAGTATCTGGCGCCGAAACTTTTCTTAAAACGCGAGGACGAAGATGCCCGTTAGGGTACTTTGAGCCTTTTCGGCCAAATGTGATCGTCCTAGCACGGCGGGCGGGACGCCCGCGGTCCGGCGGTGGGGGCCCTACACAGAGGTGCTGCGGACGTACTCCGGAGGGATGCGGTCGCAGAGGAAGATCTCCGCCACCGGATGGTAGAAGGCGATGCCGGCCTCGTGGGCCGCGGCGGCGTCGATCTCCAGGACGACGGCGTCGGCGGCGTGGCGGAGGCCGGTGCGGCGGGCGGTCTCTGGATCGACGGTGAGGTGGACGTACTGGCGCGCCATGGGCAGCAGGCCGTCGCGCCGGATGGCGGGCACGGCGTCCGGGGCGGTGCCGTGGTAGAGGACGGGCGGCGGCTCGGCGGGCTCGTACGTGGGCCGGACGGCGGTGTGCCCGTAGAGCGCCCGGATCACGGGGGAGCCGTCCTCCCGGCGCACGCGCTCGAAGCGCTGTCGTCCCGGCATAGCCAGGACGGCGTCGATGTCGGAGTAGGTGGCCCAGCGGAAGTTGGGCAGCCCGCGCAGGAAGTGCATGACTTCGTCAAGGGTGGCGTAGCCCTGGGGGTCCAGGTGGATGGGGAAGCGGGCCGGGCGGTGGCGCAGGAGGAGGGAGAGGAATTTGCTGAGTTTGCGGAGTTGGTGGGGGCTGTGGTCGGATGTCATGGTGGCCCCCCCTCTGTCTCCCCCCCGGAGGGAGGGAGGATCTGTGTTGAGCTCCTTGGCTCGCTTGCGCTGCAATCCGGTTTCCCCCCTGGGGGGGAAATCCAAAGGGGGGTGAATCTGCTAAACGACGCGGCTGTCGGTTGCAGGATGGGCGTGTCGCGTCCATTCCCCCCCTCTGTCTCCCCCCCGATGGGAGGGAGGATCTGTAAAGACGTCATGGGCCGTCCTCGGTCGCTTGGGCGGCGTGCCACAGGTTGGCGCGGATCTGTTCGCGCTCTCGTTTGGGCACCGAGTCGAGGAACGCCTCCAAGGCCGCGCGGCGGGTCGCGTCCTCCTGCGGACAGGCGGGGGCCTCGGTCAGCGCCGGCTGCCAGCCGCAGGCGCGGGCGTACCGGCGGATCTCCGTCTCCGCCACGGGGATCAGCAGGTGATCCGCGATGGACGCCGGGAAGGCCACGCCGGCCCCGCTACCCGTCCAACCGTTCCGCGTACTGAGCGTCGTAGTAGGCCCGGTAGAGATCGCCGTTCTTGATGGGGCGCCACCACCATTCGTTGTCCGCGTACCAGCGGGCGGTCTCCGCCACGGCCTCGGCGCAGGTGCGCGCGCCCGACCAGCCCAGCGCCTGCAGCTTGCTCACGTCCAGGGCGTACCGGCGGTCGTGCCCGGGCCGGTCCTCCACGTGCTTGATCAGGCTCTCGGGCCTGCCGAGGGTCTCCAAAATCACCCGCGTCATCGCCAGGTTGGTGATCTCCGCGCCGGTGCCGACGTTGTAGACCTCGCCGAGCGCCCCCTTGTGGAGCACCACGTCGATGCCGGTGCAGTGGTCGAGGACGTGCTGGTAGTCGCGCATCTGCATCCCGTCGCCGTAGACCGGGAGCGGCTCGCCGTCGAGGGCGTTGGTGGCGAAGAGCGGCACCACCTTCTCCGGGTACTGGTAGGGCCCGACGTTGTTGGAGCCCCGGGTCAGCGTGACCGGCAGGCCCCACGACTCGTGATAGGCGAGGACCATCAGGTCGCCGCTGGCCTTGCTGGCGGCGTACGGGCTGCGCGGGGCCAGGTTATCGCCCTCGGTCGAGCGGTCCTCCAACACCTGCCCGTAGACCTCGTCGGTGCTGATCTGGTGGTAGCGCTCCAGGTCGAACGTGCGCGCGGCCTCCAGCAGCACGTAGGTGCCGTAGACGTCGGTCTGGATGAACGAGCCCGGCTCCATCAGCGAGCGGTCGACGTGGGTCTCGGCGGCGAAGTTGACGAGGGTGTCGACGTCGTAGGTCTCGATGACGGCGGCGACGGCCTCGGGGTCGCAGATATCGCCTTTCACAAAGGTGTAGCGGTCGCCGAACGCCGCCTCGACGTCCTGCAGGTTTTCGAGGCGCCCGGCGTAGGTCAGCTTATCGTAGACCACGATCTCGTAGTCCGGATGGGCTTGGAGCATATAGCGGACGAAGTTGGAGCCGATGAACCCGGCTCCCCCCGTCACTAACAATCGGCGCATAGTAGGCCTCCTGGGCACGTGGGTCAGTCATGGCTCGAATCTCTACGGGCATTGTAGCATAAAGCGGCGGATTTGGGGAAAGGGGGGCGGGGGGGGGGGGGTTGGAAGGTTGGAAGGTTTCCACGTTTTCCGGTTGGCGGAAAAATGGGTTCGTTTCGTAACGGCCGGCAGTCCCCGGCACTCCCCGGCAGTCCCCGGCACTCCGCGAAGTGCGC
>CAYMAQ010000345.1:0-3767 GCA_964388385.1 uncultured Anaerolineales bacterium
ACGACCTCCTCCAGCCGCTCCGGGATGGGGATGCCCGCCGGGCAGACCTCCACGCACGACCCGCAGTGCAGGCACGCCTCCGGGGAGACCTCCAGGTTCTCGTACATCGTCACACCCAGGTACTTCGTCGCGTCCGGATACTGTCGGTACGCGTGGGCCGCGTAGAAGGCGTCCGGGATCGGAATCTCCTGCGGGCACGCCGAGATGCAGTAACCGCAGCGCAGACAGTCCTGCTCGTACTTGTAGGTCCCGCCCTGTTCGCCGATCAGCCGGACGAGCGCCTCCCGCTCCTCGTCGGTCATCGCCGGCATATCCGCGACCGGAACGTCCTCCTCCACCTCCGCCACCGACCGCATGCCCGGGATCACCACGTCGACCGCCGGATGCGAAAGCACGTGCCGCAGACATCCGCGCACGATGGGATCGTACCAGCCGGGGTCATCCGCGCGTTTCGCGGCGCGGGCCTCGGCGTCCATCGGCAGGCAGAGCGACCCGCCGGAGAACGCTTTCATAATGATGACCCCCACGTCGTGCGCCTGCGCCAGGTCGAGTATACCGTGGCTCTCGACCCCCTCCTCATCCATAATGTTGTAGAGCAGGAGCGCCGTCTCGAATTCGCCGGAGCGGATCGCCGCGCGCATCACGTCGAGCGACCGGTGGATGGTGATCCCGAGGTGGTCCACCAGGCCCTCGGCCTTCGCCGCTTTCGCGGCAGCCAACGCGCCGTCCGGCGCCGTCACCCGCTCCCACGTCGGCAGGTCCATCACGTTGTGGAGCTGCCACAGATCGATCCGATCGACCTGGAGATTCTCGAGGCTGGTCTCCAGGTCGCGGCGCGCCCCCTCCGCATCCCGCGCCCCGGTCTTGGTCGCGATCACGACCTCGTCACGGCGGGCCTTGAGCACCGGACCGATTTTGCGCTCGCTGGTGGTGTAGTTGCGCGCCGTATCGATGAAATTGACCCCCATATCCAGCGCCCGGTTGAGCGCGTCCGCCGCCTGCGCGTCACGCACCTCCGGCAGTTTGATCGCCCCGAAGCCCAGCCGGGACACCCGCAAGCCCGTCTTCCCCAACATCGTGTACTGCATCTCATGCCTCCCTCTCACTCAGAGTTTCACTCGGATCAACGCTATGATAGACAAGCTGCCAGTTTTGTCCAACGCTGTGGCCGCGGGCACCGCGGAAGACGTTCAGGGCTTGGTGTCCGAATCTGCGACCGGCGCCGCGGATAGGGGCACCCCCAACTCATGGGCCACCAATCGGGTCACGGTCCGCACCCGATCGGACCACCCGTCCATCCCCGCAGGGTCCACCGCCAACACGATCGACCGGGGGTGCCCCTGCTGTACGCGGACGACCTCATCGAAGATCACGTCCCATATCGCGGGGACGGCACAGGCGGGCCCCGGTGCCAGCGCGACCCGCCTCGGATGCCCCCGGCGCACCGTCCCATCCGGGTAGCAATAGGTCGGCACGACCACCACCTCACCGTGGACGAAGCGGTCGTGCGTCATCCGCACCCGCACGGTGACCTCAGCCTCGTGTGCATGATGCCGCAATCGTTCCACGCAGGGCCTCCTTTCACGCCCGATCCGAGATGGCGCCTTTATCGACAATGGCGATAATATCGACGGTACAGAGAAAAAAACGCGCGCCGAGTTTGTCCCTATTATAGAACATATATTCTATTTCGGCAATTAAGGAAATCCGCAAACCAGGGCAATTGCAGTTAGGGCTCAAAGCCCCTTTTTAGCGATGCTAGCCTTTGTTAAGGGGGTATTTGGCACCGAAACCATCCCTAAAACGCGGGGACGAAGATGCCCGTTAGGGTACTTTGAGCCTTTTCGGCCAACTGCGATCGCCCTAATCCGCAAACAGACGGCGCTTGACGGGGGAGCGGCACATGCTATAATCAGATTCGTAAATATGAATGTAAATGAAGGAGCAGCCGATGACAACTTCAGAAGAGATGGCGACCCTGTTCAAGGCCCTGGCACATCCCAAGCGCCTGGCAATTCTTCAACTCCTCGAGGGCAAAGAACTCTGTGTATGCGAGATCGAGGAAGCGCTCGACCTGCGACAGGCGTACGTATCTCAACAGCTCACGGTCCTGCGGGAGACGGGCCTGGTCTGTTTCCGCAAGGATGGGTGGAACGTCCTTTACCGGATCTCCCGGCCCGAGGTGTATACGCTGCTGGACATGGCCGACGCCATCCACGATCAGTTAGGCACCTGCGCGACGACGCCCGAAGATCTCGTTTCCGGCGACCGGGCGTGTCAGGCCCGCGAAGCCGCGCAAGCGTAACCATGACGCTACTGACAATCAACTCCGCTCGGAGCGCCGGGCTGCCGGGCCGACTCGAATGGGAAACGAATAAACGAATGGGCATCGACGAATCCTTTTCGTGCTGAATGGGGTGCACAAGCACCGATGTCTCTACTGAAAAAGCTTACCTTACCGCAGAGATCGCGCGGATTCACGCCATGCGCGAGAACGCAAAGAAAAGAGGGGGTCTGAGATTTCTTCGGGTGACCCCCAAAAACGTATCAATTTTTACCACGGATGACACGGATTTTCACTGATTTTTTACCAGGAGACACGATGAACCGTCCAATTCGCACGTTATCCCTGTTGATTCTTTCGCTCGTCCTCGTGCTGGCGGCGGCCCCTGCCGCCCGCGCGGACCCCCTGTCGCAGGAGGAGGCACAGACCCCGGTCTATATCTATTTCTTCTGGGGGGAGGGGTGCCCGCACTGCGAGCAAGCCAAGCCTTTCCTGGAGAATCTGGCGAGCCGTTATCCCCAGGTGACGCTGCTCTCCTTCGAGGTGTATCACAGCCCGGAGAACCAGACCCTCCTCAGAGACATGGCAGCAGCCCACGGCTTTGAGCCGCGTTATGTGCCCACGATCTTCATTGGAGAGGAGTATTGGGAGGGCTTTGCCGACCCGCTGCGCACGGAGATCGAGGCCGCCGTACAAGCCTGTGTCGAGGAAGGCTGCCCGGACGCGGGGGCGAGCATCGTCCCGGGTCACGAGCCGTCGGCATCCGGGCCCGCAGACGGCGATGAAGCTGATCCCGGGGAGACGGAGACAGCCTCGGCCGAGGTGCCGATCTACATCTTCTGGGGTCAGGGATGCCCCCAGTGCGGCACGACCAAGTCTCACCTGGAAATGGCATCCAACCTCACGCAGTTCGGGGCCGACGGAGGGGAAGAAGCCCTGAAGTTTTTGAGATCGCTGGAAGCGGAGCACGCAGAGGTCGCGGTCCATGCCTACGAGGTATGGGGCCGAGGGACCTATCTGCCGCGCTTCGAGCGGATGGCCGCGATGTTCGATATGGAACCGCGCGGGGTGCCGACGATCTTCGTGGGCGATCGCGTCTGGGAGGGTTTCAGCCCCGACACCGCCGACGAGATCGAGACCTACGTGCAGGAGTGCCTGGAGACAGGCTGCCCGGATCCCGGTCAAGCTGTGGACGATCCGACACCGACCCCCACGGCGACCGCCGCACCCGAAGCTGCGATCGATACACCGACACCGACCGCAACACCTGCGGCACCGCCCGCCGCCACGGACTCGACGCCCCCCACCCAGGTCCTCACCCTGCCCCTGCTGGGCACGGTGAACCTGGGCAAGGAATCGCTCTGGGTGAGCACAGCCCTCATCAGCTTCGTCGACGGGTTCAATCCCTGCTCGCTGTGGGTGCTCACGATTCTCATCTCTCTCACCTTGCGGACCGGCTCGCGGAAGAAGGTCTTCCTCACCG
>CAYMAQ010000346.1:0-3759 GCA_964388385.1 uncultured Anaerolineales bacterium
ATGCGATCAGCCGCCGCTCGATGAGCCCCTTGCGCAGTGCGCGATCCACCTCGGGATCGAGGGTGTCGCGGTCCTGCCGGCCCCAGGAGACCGCCAGGGCTGTGCGCTGGGAATCCAGGTCGGCGCGGCGCGCAGGTGAGAGGTAGCCGGTCAACAGGGTGAGGAACTCCTGAACCCGTTTACGGTTGGGCGCGGGCGGCTCGAAGGTCTCCTGGAGGAACGCAATCGCCTCCAGTGCCCAGTCCGGCAGATCGAGCAGGGGCTCTTGAACACCAACGATTTCGTACTTATTCGCCCCTCGATGATAGGTTAGCTCGATTCCCAGCAGGTCGCGCAGTTTCTGTTTGTCGCGCTCGAACCGGCGGTCGAGGGATCGCCCGGACGCTCCTGCGTAAGGTTCCTCGATCGCCTCACGAACCGCTGTGATCAGCTCCTTTTTGGAAGCGCGGCTGCGCTGCAGCCGGCGGAGCATCGCCAGGCAGCGTTTGAAGACGGTGGTGGGTGTCTCTCGCGATGCAGCGATGAACTTATCCTTTCTGTTGGACGTCAGACAGATTCGGAATCCGGGCCAGCCATCTTTGGGTGTGTGCGTGTCTTCTCTATTCTCCCCGTCGCGGCAGGGTTGTCAAATGATGCATCGGGTGATGTGCGGAGGGAGTCCGCTATTTTTCTGAGGATTGGATTTTTTTTTTTGCGGTTGGAGGCTGAGCCGAGGCGGCGGGGGGCCGCCGGGGATAGGTAGCGGGTTGTTTTTCAAACCCGGTGCAATCCCCTCTGGGGGATCTTCGTCGCACTGGATCGTCGCTGCTGAAAGTAGGATTGTCCGTTCCTCGAGGGCGGTTTGATTGCGATCGGTTTGTCGGGAGTGCGTCGCACCTCCGTAACTCCGTAGGCGATTCGGCAGCGCTTGGGTCTGGGCTGAGGTACCGGCGGCCCGGTTGGCGGTGTCAGTCCACCAGCCGGGCCGCCGAATAATCGGAAGACGGGACGACCCGCCGTCTCCGTCTTTCCCGAACCCGGATCGATCTAGAAGTGGTCGACGTGCCAGGTGTAGGGGTGCTGGCGCGGGAAGAGGGCGTTGAGCAGCGGGGCGCCCTCGCCCTCCAGGGTGACGCCGGGGCTGTTGAGGACGTCGCGGACGCTCCGGTAGCCGACGAGGCACTGTATCAGTTTGTCCTGGGAGAGGCTGAGGGCGGCGTCGGGCTCGCCGGTTGCGTCGAGGGCGAGCCGGCCCGCGTCGAAGGTCAGGACGGTGGTGTCCAGGTCGGTCGTCAGGGCCACGGAGCCGGTGTACCCGTCCATGGGGGAGGCGGCGAGGCGCCGTTCGAGTTCGGCGTGGAGTTTCTCCATCAGCGGGCGCTGGTTGAGGATGCGCATCATGGCGGCGGCGTCGCGCGGGTAGCGGATCGTCCACGTGATGCCGTAGCGCTGGGCGTACTCGGCGAAGGGATGGTCCGGCGGGGCGTAGACCTCGATCTCGCTGCAGCGCTTGGCGATGGCCTCCTCGGCGAGGGTGTGGAGGAGGGTGGGGAAGAGCCGGTCGTCCCAGGCGTCGATCTCGGCGGCGGTGACGCGGTCGTCCTCGTCGTCCCAGACGGCGTAGCCCGCGAGCTGCCCCCGGTCGTCCTCCCACACGCGGACCTCGGGCGAGGTGCGCCAGTCCGTGCCCTTGCGGAACTCGGTGAACCGGTCGGGGGTGCGGATGATGCTGCCGGTGCGCATGGCGTTGTGGGCGTTGTAGAGCTTGACGATCTCGGGGATATCTTCGGGCTCGACGGGGCGGGTGTTCAGGCCCGCGACGCCGCCCGCCGCGTCCTCGGCGTCGCGGGTCGCGATGGTGAAGTGGGCGTCGGGCATGCTGCTGGCGTAGCCGAATTTGTTGTAGAAGTTGGGGATGCCGAAGAGCAGGGTGACGTCGTAGCCCTGGTCGGTCATGTAGGTGACGGTGTCCTCGAAGAGGGTCCGCATGTGGCCCTGCTTGCGGTGCTCGCGGGCGGTGTGGACCCCGCCGATGCCCGCCATGCGGACTTCGGCGGTGCCGATGCGCATGGGGAAGTCGATGACGCCCAGCCACGAGACTTTGGTGTCGTCGTCGAGCCGGAGCTCGCGCTGGTGGCGGTGGTCTTTTTCGATGGTTTTGATCTGCATTTGATCTCCTTTTTTTGAATAGGGGGCTCAAAGCCCCGTCTCAAGAGAACTTCGCCGACGTGAGAAGTTCTCCTTGCAAAGGCTCCTCAAGATGAAAGACGGGGCTTTGAGCCTTTACCAAGTCCCCGGCACTGAAGCACGGGATGCTCAGTCCCTGCGCGTCAGGACAAAGAAAAGCAGCGCTGTGAGGGCGACGAGGCCGGCGGCGCGGAACATGACCGGGCTGCCCCAGCGGTCGCGGACCAGGCTGCCGACGAAGGTGCCGGCGGCGATGCCGATGCCGCCGAAGACGGCGTTGAAGAGGCCCTGGGTCGTCGCCCTCATTCCGGGCGGCGCGATGGTGTCCGCGTAGGCCACGCCGGCGACGGCCATGCCGGAGTAGGCGAGCCCGTGGAGCAGCTCGCCGGCCCATATGAGCTCCGGGGTCCGGATGAACGAATAGCCCAGGAGCATCACGGTTATCGCGGTCAGCGAGGCGGTGAGCAGGCCGTGCGTGCCCCATTTCCGCATCAGTTTTCCGGATGCCAGTAAGAGCGGCAGCTCGCCTACCGTCCCCATCACCAGCGCGAAGCCCATCATCGCCTCCGGTGCGCCCAGTTCGTTCAGCCGGGGGTAGAGAAAGGTCAGCTTGGCCGCGTATCCCATCATACCCAGGAAAACGACAAAAAGGAAGCGGGCCAGGCTTGGATTCCGGATCAGTTGGCGGAGCCCCTGCCAGAAGGGCGCGCCGGTCTCCTCCCCGCCGCGCACGGGCATGCGGGTGACGAGGAGGGCGATCCCCGTGTAGGCGGCGATGAAGCCGTAGAAGGGGACGGGGAGGCCGTAGCGGCCGGTCAGGGCGGAGATCAGCGGTCCGGCGAGGGCCGGGCCGAGGGCCCCGAGGGCGCGCTGGCGCCCGAACGCCTCCTTGCGGTCGCCGAGCATGGCGAGGACGGCGCTGTCCATCAGCGGGAGGATCGGCGACATGAAGAGGGCGAAGAGCACGACGATGGGGAGGAGGGCGGGGAACGACCGGGCCTGCAGCAGTCCCCAGGCCCCGGCGGCGGTCCCGACGGTGGCGAGCAGGAGGATGGCCTTGTGCCGCCGGGTCGCGTCCGCCAGCCCCGACCAGAGGGGGGCGCTGACGAGGGTGACGAGGGGCACCAGGGCCATCAGGGTGCCGATCTGGGAGCCGCTGAGCCCGAGCGACTCGTAGTAGAGGGCGAAGTAGGGGAAGAGGGCCGAGAGTCCCCAGAAGTAGAGGAAGTAGAAGAGTTTGGGTTTTAGCATAAGGGTTCCTTCTTGGGTCCGCCGCCCCCCGGTCGGGGGGTGGGCGTGGGTGTCAGGTTCAAGTCGGTATGCCCCCCTCTAACTCCCCCCGGTGGGGGGAGGATATTGTTTCCCCCCATCGGGGGGGATTAAGGGGGGGCGAATCTGCTTCATCAGCATCAGCAGTGCCGGGGACTTCGTACTTCAGAAGTCCCCGGCACTGAAAGCACGCAAGTTTCCAGCATCCAGATCCTCAACCCTTCCTCGGCGGTCGCCCCAGCTTATCGGCGATGTCGCGGATGGAGGGGTTGTCCATCACGGTGCCGTCGGGGAAGACGAGGGTCGGCACGACCCAGTCGGCGC
>CAYMAQ010000347.1:0-3748 GCA_964388385.1 uncultured Anaerolineales bacterium
ACTGATCCAGGTAATCGGACTCCGGCGAACCGTAGTTCTCACTCAGCGCATAGAAGGAAGGCGTCAAAGCGAGGGAAAGAATCGTCGCTCGCCTGCGGAGAAGCTTCCCATAATACCACCGACGCTCATCGAGGAGCTCGTCCTTCCATGTCCAGGTCACATGACCGGGGTCATCATGACGGTTAGGGACCGGCCGATCCCCGGCAACCGCACTCCACAAACTCGGGGCCTCAATCCCCTTGATAGGCCGAAACATCACGAAGCCCCGCGCATTGACGAAAGCAACCGCTTCATCCTGGGTCTCGAGCCGTAGTTCGGGTAACAGGCGATACGCACGGGCTCGATGTGCCCGCACAGCAGCGAAATCAAGCATACGGTCTGGTTCCTGAGTCAAAGCCAATCCTTCTCCCATCCTATAGGCCCTTTACCAGCCTTCTCCCTCAACGCCGCGTAAGCACTCTCGATATTCCATACATGCGCATAGGGATAGCTGTCGGGCTGAACAAATCTCACCTCCCGACAGGCCACAAGCGTCGCTTCCATAGATGCGTCCCGCTGAACCTGCCGGATCACACACTGCTGCAAAGATTCAAGATACGCCACATCCTGCCTGAAACGCCGCCGAATCGTCGGGGGCTCGTCCGTAGGCGTTCCGTGTCCGGGTACCAGAGCCTGAATTGGGAGTCCCTGTAGATCTCTCAACGTCTGGATGTAATGCGGGATGCCGTCCATCGCCATCGGGGGCTCTCCATCGCTGAGCATATCCCCGGCCCAGAGCAAGCCCACGTCGGGCACAAAAACGGCACACTGATCGGGCGAATGTCCGGGCGCGTGAATCAGTATAAGCTCGCGATTGTCCAAATGGAGAGACACCCGCCGATCAAAGGTCACCGTCGGCCAAGGGGGCAAAAAACCGGTGTCGGGGACCAGACCCTCCTCTGCTTGCCAGCGCGTGACCTGCCGCACCAGATCTTGACGATGCCTCTGGATCCCCTGGAGATAGCGTTGCTGGGCGACAATGTCACATCCCGGGAAGGCAGCGGCTCCCAGAAGATGATCCCAGTGAGCGTGTGTCAGGATGACAAAACGCGCACGAGCCTCCCGATGGCGGAGGAATCGCCTCAGAAGTTCCAGATCCTCCGGCGTCAAGCCCGGATCGATCAGAACCGCATCGGACCCATCGAGGATGATACCGCTGTTCGTAGCATAAGTGTGGGATTGAAACACCCACACATCCCGGACGAACGCATCAGGTGTTCGCACCATGCCGTCTATCCGGCATCGGGCGGGGACAGGGGACCACCGAGATCGGAAACAGCCTGACGAACCGCTTGGAGATCGGGCGTTTTGAGGGCACCGGGAGGCGCAGGATCCTCATCAAAGACGACCGAGACCCATCCCGCTTGGCATGGGATCGCCAAGTCCACGGTATACGCTTCGCCTTCCTCCCGGATGAAATACTCGCGCTCCGGGAAAAACCCGCTCTCTTTCAGCGTCACGTAGAGTCCATCGGCCCCGGAGAGGTACAGGTCGTTGACCTCTTCCGCCGCAGAAAAACGATCCCACGTCGTCGTGATAAAGGTGATGCGTCGCCAACGCAAACTTGGGACCGCTGGATCTCTCTTGATTAAGGGGCCTATCTGCAGCTTATAGTATCGTGCGTCCACCCGGGGGTGATCGGGCTGGTCAGGGAACAAGTCACGCCGGAGCACCAACTCATGCCCTCGGATCTCCGCATACCAGTGGATAGCCCATTTCTCGTCCCCAAACGCGGATGTGAAGTAAAATGCCAACACTGCAGCATCAACAGTGCATGGGGGCGCGTGTCGCACCGGGATGCGGTACCAGCCTTCATCACGGGCCAATTTCAAGTCGCCCGGGTCTGTCATAACGCCTACCAGAACGCGATCGGCCGCATGGAACATACCTTCACCTCCGATCTAGTATGATGCCCAGTATAAGAAGCTCCAAAAGCTTGTCAAGCCGTGGGGAACTTGTTAGGATAAGGTCATTCTGGGTTGACAGTTTCAGCGATAACAAATCCAAATGACTTACGAGCATGCCAAGGAGAATAATGAAAATCCACCACATAGCCATTGCTGTAGAGGACCTGGAAGATGCGCTGTCATTTTACCGGGACGCGCTGGGTGTGGAGGTCGGTGAACGCAGAAAAGTTTCGGACGAGGGCGTGGAGATCGTCTTTATGCCGATAGGTACCTCGGAGATTGAGCTATTGCGCCCGCTCGACCCCGAAAATACGATCGGCCGATTCCTTGAAAAGCGCGGCGAGGGCATCCATCACATCTGTCTGGCTGTAGATGACATAGAGACAACCATCAAGCGACTGAAGGCCGGCGGAGCAAGAATGGCGACCGAAGTCCGAATGCATCCGGACGGTACCCGGTATGCCTTTGTCCACCCCAAAAGCACGCGCGGTGTGCTGATCGAACTCTATGAACAGCCGTCAGGTGCCAAAACCGAGTGACAACGCCACCGCTTGTATCCAATCCGCACGGCGAACCGCCAGAGCCATCCAACACGACACCTAGAGCCTGTAAAAATACAACTTCCTGTCCATAACGCTTCCCAGCCCCGTCCCGGAGGTCGTAGATGCCCGAAAGGGTGCGTCGGCGCGGGAACTTATACTTTACAGACCCTTAATACAGAATCAGGCCCCCGCCGGATATCGAATCCACCCGGCTGAGGGCCTGATTAAATATGCTCATCAGAACGGAAACGCATCGAGGTCCCCGCACTGGTAACAAATGTTATCTAGGCCGCCCCAACCAATTGCTTGGCTAGCGCAGCAGCCCGACTTGCGTCGGCGGCGTACCCATCTGCGCCGATCTCATCGGCATAAGCTTGGGTAACAGGCGCTCCGCCCACCATCACGCCGACCTTGTCCCGCACGCCGGCCTCTTGCAGCGCATCAAGCGTGGTCTGCATATTGGGCATCGTCGTCGTCAGCAGCGCGGACATCGCGATGAGGTCCACGCCTTGATTCTTCACCGCATCCACGAACGATTCGGGGCTCACGTCGGTACCCAGATCCACAATCTCGAATCCCGCCCCCTCGAGCATCATGCAAACCAGGTTCTTGCCAATGTCGTGCAAATCGCCCTTGACCGTTCCGGCAGCAACCGTACCCACAGGCTCAACGTCGGCCTCAACTAACTTGGGCTGGAGAATGGTCAAGCCGGCTTTCATAGCTCGAGCCGCAATCAATACCTCGGGAACGAAATACTCACCGGCCTCGAACAAGCGCCCGACCTCAGCCATCGCCGGGATCAGTCCCTCTCGCAGGATAACCGGGGCTTCAACGTCGGACTCCAACGCCTCGTTGACTTTATCCTGCACAAGTTGCATATCGCCATCCATAATACCTTCACGAATTTCTTCCAGCACACTCTGCATCGTGATTCCTCCTCGAAAATGCCCATAACTATGACTATTGTGGGCTTGGATCAGCCACCCAAACCCGACCGGACCTTCCTAAGCCGCCACATGTTGGGGACCTTCCTACCATCGTACTGTCCACCTAGCATGCAACCCTATTGATTCGTCATTATATCAGACAATTCCACAAAGCTCAAAGCGAGATTGAAAGCTCTCTACCACATCCATCTATCGACCGTGAATTGCTTATCGACCGGGACTGTCGAGATGCTTACTCCAGTATACTGAGACAATAACAGCCTGACAAGACAAGCATCAAACTTCTTCGCTTCAATCACTTTAAAAACAGCTC
>CAYMAQ010000348.1:0-3703 GCA_964388385.1 uncultured Anaerolineales bacterium
GAGCGCGACACAGAACGCATAAAAGTCAACATTTTACAAAATAACGATTATCGTTTACAATTATGCGGTGGCCTATGTTAGGCCGTTGTTGCGGATCTGGCTGTGAATGACGCAAGCGTTTTGTGTGCGGATCCGCAGGTGCCGGTGGTGAACGGGTAAGGTAACGATGCGCCCGGCGCCTCAACACAACCATCAGGACTTGTGGAGAATCAGATCACAAGTCATTCAGCATAGAGTCTTACAGGCATCAAAATTCGGGTTTTTTTGGATAATCAGCGTTCCAGGGAGTCAGTATTCCGGCGATCACGCGCAGGAAAGAAGGCCCCTGAGAATCATACCATTTTTATCTAGCGTGACTGGGCAGCGCAAGGTATTGGGGGGCTGTCCAAGGAACGATAGGAAGGAGAGTCAAACTGTGGCTATGAAAACAGTCAAGATACGCGAAGAAGAGAGAACGATCGACGAAAAGCCGGACGAGTGGAGCGACGAGCTGCTGACCCTGGACGAGATCTTCGGCACCGATCAGGATGAGGCCGAAGCATCAGAAGGCGACGCACTCGACGATTTCCACACGTTCTTCGACGACGATCTCGGCGAAAAGGAAGAGGAATACGATTACGATGAGGAAACGGACGAAGAGCGGGTCAGCCTGAGCCGGATCCCGTCCGAGGACTCACTCAGCCTCTATCTTCAGGAGATGAGCCGGGTCCCGCTCCTCAGCCGCCAGGAAGAGATCGAGCTCGCCAAACGCATGGAGCGCGGCCGCGAGGCGCAGGAAGCGCTGAGCGATCCGGACCTCACCGTCGAGGAGATCGAACAGCTTGAGGACTACATCCGCGACGGGCAGGAAGCCCGCGAGCACCTGGCCAACGCCAATACCCGACTTGTGGTCAGCGTTGCGAAGAAATACCGGGGCTACGGCCTCCCGTTCCTGGATCTCATTCAGGCCGGCAACGTGGGGTTGATCAAGGCCGTGGACAAGTTCGACTACACCCGGGGCAATAAGTTCAGCACCTATGCGACGTGGTGGATCCGTCAGGCCGTGACGCGGTCGCTGACCCAGCACGGGCGCGCGATCCGCATCCCGATCCATATGAGCGACCAGCTCCGCAAGCTCAGCAAGGTCTCACAGAACTTGGAGCAGAAGCTGGGACGCCGCCCCACTCACGAGGAGATCGCCGAAGAGGTCGGCGAGGATCCGATCAAACTGCGCCGGATGCTCCAGCAGTCGCAGCACCCCGTGTCGCTCAACAAGCACGTGGGCGATGAGGACACCTCTGAGTTGGGGAACTTCATCGAGGACAAGAGCGTTCCCTCGCCCATTCAGACGGCGGAGGAAGGGATGCTGCACGAGCAGTTGGAGAGCATGCTGGGGTCGCTGCAGCCGCGCGAGGCCTGGATCCTGCGGATGCGGTTCGGCCTGCACGGCAACCGCAAGTACACGCTCAAGGAGCTCGGGCAGAAACTCGGGATCTCCAAGGAGCGGGTGCGCCAGATCGAGGGCAAGGCGCTGCGCAAGTTACGCCACCCGATGTTCCGGCGCCATCTGCAGGATTACCGGTAATCGCTGACGTTAACCCAGACGTTAACCCAAAAGGCCGGGACCTTGAACAGGTCCCGGCCTTTTTCTTTGCTCCGAAAGCGTCACGCCTCAAACGTCACGATAGCGTCGGGGCGCTTCACGCGCACGGCGATCGTTTCCAGCACCTTGAAGAGATGATCCAGGCCCTCGTTCCCCTCGTAGGCCGTGATCAGATCCTGGCCCACCGCCAGATCGAAATTGTACGAACCCAGGGAGAGCACGAAACCCTCGTCCTCGCCCAGGAGCGGGGAGCGGAAAAGCCCACCCTCGGCGACCTCACGAACCAACCGACCAACCGTCCGGCCATATCCGCGGGAGACTCGCTGCGTCTTGGTGAAGAGCTGCGGACTCACCACCACGGCGTAGGGACCGAATGCCTCATTCTCAACCAGGACCTCGGTCGCGGCCGACACAGCAGCCAACGGCCCACCCGCATCCTCCCAATCACCGAGGCTAATAGAGTTCGCTGCAGCATCCATCAGAGCCTGGAGGATCATCTGATCCTCGGCGCGCGCGCACGCCAGACTCGCCCGGGCAGCTGCGCTCATCGGGATGGGCATCTCCATCTTGCGGCTGGCCTCGACCTCGCGCCAATTGAGCGTGAACTCCTGCTCGATCACCGTGAGAGGGATATACTCCCGATTCTCACCGGTGCCCATGGGGATCATCTCCAAACCGGCGCCGAAGGGCCCGGCCAGATCCAGGAACTTCCGCCCAACCAGGAACTCCCGTGCTGCGCTCACCACGGTCTTATCCAGTCGCTCCCACTCACTATCACTCAACGGTGCATCACCGCGCATAAGATAGTCACTCATTGGTATCCTCCATTTTTCAGCTAGGTTTTATCGTTTTCATGATCATGCATTCGCGTCTCAATCGACATCAAAGCCGGCGCTCCGGCGTCACACACACATACGGGCTAGTCGGAGCCCTTGAGGCTGCCGACCGTGAACCTGGGGCTCTGATCGGCGGGCGCTTCCTCAGCGGGTACTTCGACGTCATCGGGCACCTCGACCCCAGCCGCTGCGACTTTGGATGCTTCCTCCAGGAGCTCATCGAGGACCGTGAGCAGCAACCCGTTCCGCGTGACCATATTGTCGAGTTCGATCCGCAGACTCGTGTGCTCGGCCAATTCCGGATCCTGGCTCAGGGCGATAAAGCGCTCGCGGGCCGCCTCGGTCAGTTCGATATCCGACGTCAGCGCAGCCTCGATCACGTCGCTGAGGTCGATACCCGGGTAATCGAACGCCAGGCCCTCACCAGCCTCGCCGAGTTCCTCGGCAAAATGCGACAGGTGTTTCATATGCCGCATCGCGGTCAGCTCAAGTTCGCTGCCCGTGGGACAGTCCTCCTCCTCGAAGACGAAAGCGTGGCGCAGATGTTGAAGCACCAATTGATACTGGCTATCGACCTCCCGCTTGAACCGGCCGAACATATCCGGGGTGAACCCACCCTCCTCGAATTCGAAGGGTTCCTCTCCCTCCGGGCCCAGCCTGTCCAACCACATCTGGAAGCGGCGGCGATGGGTGATCGATTCCAGGCCCAGCTGCTGCAGGATACGTTTCAGTTCACGGCTCTCGACCCGTTCGGCCTGCTCGGCATAGACCTTGACCAGGTTGTCCTCCCACTCGATGTAAGAGCGCAGCAGGGAGGCGTTCGAGGTCGGATCGTGCGGGTAGACTCCCTGTTCCATCACCGGCTCGGCATCCAGTTCGCCGATCTCGTCCCCCAGCCAATTCATATGCCACATCTCCTCACGCGCGGTGGAGAGCAGCATACTCCCAAAGGGGGTGTCCTCACCAACCTGATAGGCGTGAATCAGATAGCGGGTGATGGACACGTGCTCATCCTTGAGATCCTCGTTCAGCATTTCGATCAGTTCGTCTCTCTCCATAGTTCCCTCCAATCGGGCAATCTTATTTTTTAAAGAGCATTCCTTTCTTATTATACACAAAGACGGCAAAACATGAAACTGCTTTTACGAGCACTGAAGTGCTCTACCAAGGCCCGAACGGGCCGAACGTCCGCCTTCGTGGACGGGGGTCGGCGTCGACGTCGGTCAACGCTCGGTGCGCAGCACCTCGGATAGGGACTTCAGTCCCGCGTTTTCACGAGCACTGA
>CAYMAQ010000349.1:0-3691 GCA_964388385.1 uncultured Anaerolineales bacterium
CCATGATGGCGAGGCCCACCGGGCCGATCAGGCCGAGGACGACCGCCACCAGCACGCCCAGGGTGACGCCGTTGACCACCGGGTAGGGCACGCGGGTCACCATCCGGGCCAGCACCCGGGCCCATCCCAGCAGGAGGAAGAACGCGGCGACGCCGGAGAGCAGCACCGCCAGGACGGCCTCGTAGAACCGGGCGGGGGTGACGCTGGTGTAGCGGGTGCTCAGCATCCACGCCATGCCGCCGCGCGTGACGTGCAGCCCCGGTACGAAGAAGAGCAGGTACCCGCCCACGTAGTACGCCACCTTCGCGGCGCCCTGGGAGATGAGAAAGGATCGCTCGTCCCGCTGGGCGGTCGCGTGCCCCGCCAGCAAGCTGCCGATCCCGCCGGTGACCACCGGGAAGAAGGCGGCAAAGAGCCCGCCCAGGACGCCGGACGCCCCGCCGTGGGCCCACGCGACGGCGGAGAGGTCGACGTCGGATCCCAGGTGCTGCGCGGGAAGCCGGACGCGGGCGCGGAGGTTCTGCAGGATCCACGGCACGGCGAAGAGGCCGATCAGGGCCGGCATCAGGTTCTGATAGGCGACGCGCACCGGGGTGAGCGGGCGGGTCATGAGGATCAGGCCGAGGAGTCCGGAGAGCAGGAAGGTCGCCAGGCCGGCCGTCAGGGAGCGCCAGCCGTCCCACCACCGCGCCCAACCCGCCGGCGCCCGACCACTCCCCTTCGGCCATTCCGACAGGAGCATGTAAGCGATCACCGTCCACAGGATCCACGGGAGGTGCGGTTGGACGATCTCGCGCACGGACGGAAGCAGGGAGGAGGCGAACGGGGTCAGCAGGGCCAGGGCCGCGAGGCCGACCAGGCCGCCGATGCCGCTCAGCACCACGGCCTCATAGCCTCGGCGCTGGCGGAGGTAGCGCTGGCCCGGAAGCATCAGAAAGAGGGTGGTCTCGTCGGGCGTGGAGAGAAAGATGGACGCCAGCGAGTTGAGCATCGCGTATCCGGTGACCATCCCGAGGAAGAGAAAGGCCATCGGCTCCGGGGCCAGCGCCAGTCGCTCCGCGTCAATCAGCAGGACGATCAGGGCCGCGGCGTTGTAGATGTGCACCCCCGGCAGCGGCGCGAGGAGCGCGGCGCATCCCACGCCGGTCAGGGCCCAGAGCATCCGCCCGACCATCGCGCTCATTCGTGGACCCGCCAGTCATGGATCGAGCGGGGGATCAGCTCGGGCTCGTCCTGATAGCGTGTCACCACGCCCCGCACCTCGACCGGCAGCCCGGTCTCCGGCTTGCGGGGGATCCGGTCGTAGAGGTCGGCCCAGAGCACCACGTCGACGACGCCGGTGCCGTCGTTGAGCTGAAGTTTGACGCCCCTGGAGAACCCCCAGACGCCGTCGACCACGCCCCGCACGCGCACGACCCGCCCGGCATCGTATACGCTGAGTTCGGCGGCGCCCACCCAGGCGGGCGGCGGTGCCGGTTCGAGGACGAGGACGTCCGAGGAAGACGCCGGCATCAGTTCCGGGGCGCCCTGATAGTGGTCGATCTCGGCGACGACCTCGATCTCCGCGCCGACGTCCACGCTCGGCGGATCCGGCAGCGCGTCGTAGATCCGCGACCACAGCACCAGCGGGAGTTGGGCAGTGCCGTCGTCCAGCGCGGCCTTGACGCCGCCCTTGAGCCCGACCATCTCGACGATCCGCCCCCGGACGCAGACCTGCGTGCCCGGGGGCAGGGCCGATGCGTCAGCCAGGGAGCTGGGCACGAGCGGCGCGGGGATGGGCGGGGCCTCGGCGAGCACGCGCACATCCGATGGCTCGGGGGGCGTCAACTGCGGGGTTCCCCGGTAGAGCACGACCGTGCCCGCGACCTCAAGGTGCTGGCCCTCGGCGATCTCGGGAAACGGCCCGGTCAGGGGGGCCAGGGCAGCATCGAGAGCCACGATCAGCGAACCGCTCTCGTCCGCCAGGGTGATCAGGGTCAGCCCCTCGTAGGGGGCCTCGACCGCCTGCACCTCGCCGGTCAGCACGAGCCGGCGTCCCGCATCGAGGGGCGTCACCTCACGCGCCGCGACCGCTTCAGCCGGGGGGCGGGTAAGGTCGAGGTGCTCGGCGGCGTTGAGGGTCAATGAGACGAAGCCCTCCCGGACGCGGAGCGTACCGGCAACGGTGATAAGGTCACCCGGCAGGGGAAGAGTGCCGGTGTGGATAAGATCGCGGGTGGCATCCCGGTAGGCGTTGACCCGGATCTCGCCGGTCCCGTCCTCGACCCAGAAGCCGAGGTACTCACTCCCGGGATCGTAGGTCAGGCTCGGCGCGACCCTCCCGCGGACCCGGACGGTGGCAAAGTTCGTGGTGCTGCCGGCGTCCGCGGCGGAGATCAGCGGAATCTCCGCGTTCCGCGCCGCCCATCCCAGCGCAAAGAGACCGACCAGGGCGGCGGCGACGGCTATCCACTTGACGGTCCGGACGGCGAGCCGGCCCGTCTGACGGGCGCCGCAGTGGGGGCAGCGCGCGTAGGGGCCGACGAAGCGTCCGCAGCTGGGGCAGTGGGCCCCACCGGCGGCGCGGGGATCAGCGGGTTCCTGCGCCCGGCTCCCCTCCGGTGTCGGGGCTGTCCTCGGTTTTGACTCCTCCATCCGGTGCCTCCCGGTGACCCGACGGGACGGGCCACACCATTTCGTGCTGGCGCTGCCAGACGCGGTAGCCCTGATGCTCGAAGGCCGATCGTAAAGGATCGTCCGCGGGCAGGTTGATGACGTGCGCGCTGAAGGCGGGCGCCACCGCGCGGAGCGCAGCGAGCAGCCGATCGGCGGCGCGCAGGCGCTCCGGCTCCGCGGGATCCACGGCGAGATCGAGCACGTTAAAGGTGGACGTATAGCGCTGCGCCAGGAGATACCCGCACAGCTCGTCCTTTCTCCACAGGCCCAAACCGGTGAGGTGATCGATGCGATGGACCAGCGACGGATAGTCACGCTGCCAGGAGGGCTCAACCTCGTGAAAGCGGTCGAAAAAGGGCAACAGATCGCGCGGCTCCGCGATCCCGACCCCGTCCGGCAAGGCGTTCGGACTCTGCATGCCGGGGTCCGAGATCAGCACCAAGAGGTCGCGCGCCTCGACGAACCCCGCCCGGTGATAGAGCGTCTGCGCCGACGTATTCTGGATCAACACCTCGAGTTTGAGGTGCGTCAACCCCACACGCCGGGCCTGCGCCTGGACCCGGGCGATGATGTGGCTGGCAATTCCCTGTCTCCGCCAGGTCGGTCGAACGCCCACGCCGCTGACCCAGCCCGCGTTCCCGCGGACGGAGAGCAGCGCCAGCCCGACCGGTAAGGCATCCACCCATGCGACGACGGAGCGTTGGAGATCCACATCCTCGTAGGTGCACATCCGCACCAGGCGTTCGCGGTTGAACCAGACCTCGATCGGGTAGTCCTGATAGGTATCATTGACCAGCTCGACGAGTTGCGCGAGCGGGAGGTCTGCAGCGGACGTCATGCTAATTTTTGTGTTGCGCATAGGCTACACGGGCGTATGATAGCATCAAATAAAGGCATTGGCAATCGGAGACGACGGCGGAGCAGAACCTGGTGCCGCTCTTCGAGGAATACGGGGTGGATAGGGTCATCGACGGCCCGATTATCCTGGTCGACGCTCGAAACAGGATCTATTTGCCGGTCATCATGTATAATAAGG
>CAYMAQ010000350.1:0-3639 GCA_964388385.1 uncultured Anaerolineales bacterium
GTCGCCGTAGGTTCTTCCACCGGCTCGGGCGTCGCAGTCGGCGGATCCATCGTCTCGGACGTTGCCGTGGGGTCCGTAGCCTCGGGCTCAGCCGTGGGCGCCTGGGGACCGCATCCGGCAGCTATGACAGCCAACAAAAGCACTGCAACCGCTAGTAGAATCCAACGTTGTCGTCTCATGGTATCCCTCCCTTTATATGCTCATATTTATCATTTATAAAAAAAGTATAGCATAAAATTTTCGGGGTGCAAGCAGGGACTTTCACAGATGCCCTGCGAAAACGCGGCTGCTGGATCGAGCTTTTGGAAAATGCCCGATATGTTTGAGCGTGAGCATTCCGCCGGGGAGGGCCCATCAAGAGGGGTTGCACAAAAATAGGGCGCCGGATTTCGGCGCCCTGTGGTTTGCGTCAGATTGAGGGATTACGCGACGTTGACCTCTTGGCTGTTCTCCCAGAGCCCGTGGATGTTGCAGTGCTCCACGGCCACGAGGGTTCCCGGCCCATCGGCGGTCATCGAGAACGCAGCGTGGGGATGCGTATAGACCGGGCCGGTATCCGCGCCCTTGACGGAGGCGCCGTGGCTTGAGAAGTCAAAGTGTCCGACCTGATAGAGGAACTTATCGCCCTCAGGTTTGAAATAGACATCGATCCAGTTAATGTGATGTGCGGTCGTATTCGGATGCGCGATCTCTTTGCCGACGCTGACCGTGACCATAAACGGTTCGCCAGCCGTGACGGTGTCCGGGACTTCGATCGCCGGGACGTGCTTTTCCGTCTTCCAATCATCAGACTGAATGGCATCTCCGAGTTTCATTCGTTTACCCTCCATCATAAGTAGTGACGAAACAACAGTAGACGTATCAAGCTCTATAGCACCGGATACCAACTTCCAGCCGATAGTCCGCCTTCTCTGTGCTTTTCGGCTGGGCTCACCCAACCCTCGATATTTCGGTGTCTACCCAAGATAAGCGTCAGTTCGGGTGAGACTTTTCAGTTCGCTTTTAGTATACTCCAATCTCGATAGGGCGCAAATCGGTTTTCTTGATTGTCTCGCTAAGGCGGTGGCAAGGTGGCGACGGGGCCTGGCGCTCGAGTGTTCATGGCGGGGTGATAGGATCTGGGTATAATGACACTGATTCGGGATCAAGTAGGGGCGGCGGTTGATCGCCGGCTTCGTCGATGCGCTGCCGGCCCGACCATCCTCAGGAGGATAAGGACAATGCCAAGTGACGTTTCAACGTCGGATATGAACGCATTCCACGAATTCCCCCGCTCGCGGACGTGGCAGGCTCGCTGGATCTGGTATCCGGGCGAGCCGGGCGCGCCCAACGCCTATTATCTCTTCCGCCGAGAGGTGGTTCTGCCGGCTGAGGGGGAACTGACTCTCCACATTACGGCCGATACGCGGTATCAGCTTTTCGTCAATGGGCAGTTTATCGGCCGTGGGGCGCCGCAATCGCAGCCTTTCTTCCAATATTACGATTCGTGGGATCTCAGTCCCCACGCCGGAGGCGATCGAGTCTGCATCGGTGTGATCGCGAACTACGTCGGCAACCTCGACGATACGCGCGGGGGGCTGTTGGTTGAGGTCGTCGACGGGGACGCGGAGCCGGTTTTGATCTCTGACGACACCTGGCGCGTCATCCGGGCCGAGGCTTGGGCCTCGAAGACCTTTTACTTTCGGATGAACAAGGCGACGCCCTATCAGGAGCATTTTGACGCGCGCAAAATGCCGGAGGGCTGGAACCGGCTGGGGTTTGATGACGACCGCTGGCAGGTCGCCGAGGTGGTTCACGGTCGGATCAGTGACCGCCCTCCGATGGTCAGTCCGTGGGCGCGCCTGGTGCCCCGGGATATCCCTCACATGACCGCCGACCCTGTGCTGCCGGAGACGGTGGCTTATACGGAGGAGTGTGTGGATATCGCGAACCGGATGCGGGGTGAGGATCTCTCGATCGGGCTGTCGGCGGTGGGCCGGCCCATCCAGTACAGCCGTCTGGAAGGTGCGGATGCCCTGTGTACCGGTGGGGGGGGCGCGGTCTTGGCGTGCAGCTCCGAGCATCTGGATCATATTTTCGATGGGATCTACAATCCATGCATTGTACTCGACTTCGGACGGGTCGTCACGGCCTACCCGAGGATTGAACTGGAGGGTGTGGAGGGGGCGGCGCTCGAGATCGGTTACGCCGAGCGTTTGATCGATGGTCACTTCAACAACGCGCTGGAGGGGCAGTTCGCCGATCGCATCGTGATGAAGGACGGGACGCAGGTCTATCAGCCGTTCACGTGGAAAGCCTTCCGGTACCTGAAGCTCCGCCTTCGCGACACCACCGAACCGGTGACGATCCGTGCGGTGAAGGCGATCGTCAGCACCTATCCCTACGAGGAGGTCGGCGGGTTCCACAGCGAGGACGAGATGCTGAATGACATCTTTGAGATCTCGCGCTACACCCTGAGGCTCTGCTCCAACGAGTTTATCATGGATACCCCGTGGCGGGAGCAGGCCCAGTGGCTGGGTGACGTGGCGGCGGTGACGCTGGGAGGTATCTACGCGTGTTTTGGCGACACCGCCCTGCCGGGCAAGTTCCTGCGCCAGGCAGCCGCGAACCAGCACCCCACCGGGATGATCTCCAACGTCTCCAACAGCGTGAACCACGACTGGCAGACGGCGATTCCGGACTACTCGCTCTGGTGGATGATCGGTCTGTGGCAGCACTATATGTTCACCGGCGAGGAACGCTGGATCCATATGTTCTATCCGGAGACCCTGCGGATCGTCAACGCACATCTGGCCCACGTCAATGACTTCGGGCTGATCGAGAATATGCCCTACTGGCCCTTTATCGATTGGGCGGACGTCGATCGAAGGGGGGAGTGTACGGCGATGAACGCGATCTTCTATGGGGCGCTGGAGGCCCTGGTCAAGATGGCGGCGTTGAAGGGCGATACCTACACGGTGAACAAGTTCATCCGGCTGCGGTCCACGATGCACCAGCACTTCCAATCCCGGCTCTTCGACCCGGACCGGGGCTGTTTCGCCGATGCGCGGGTTGACGACGCGCTCTCCGAGAAGGTCAGTGAGCACGCCAACATGGCCGCGATCCGCTGGGACCTCTGTGACGAGAGGGCCGCGGAGACGATCATCGACCGGCTTTACGAATCCAGGGTCGTGTCGTACACGGAGGCGCAGCCCTTCTTCACGTCGGTGGTGCTGCAGGCGCTGGACCGCGTCGGGCGGTTCGACCTGGCGCTCGATCTCGTCCGCGCGCGCTGGGGCGAGCGGATGGTCGAGCGCGGGGCGACCTCGACGTTTGAGGAGTGGGGGATCAACGGGAGTTGGCGGTCCGGGTCGTACCAGGGGTTTATGCGGACCGAGAGCCACGCGTGGTCGGGGCATCCCGCCGAATTCCTGATTCGCAACCTGGTGGGCCTGGAGATCCTGGAGCCCGGCTGCGGGCGCGTCCGGGTTGCGCCGAAGGCGACCGATTTCGACTACAAGGCGGTCTATCCGACCCCCCAGGGGAAGGTGCAGGTCGTGTACGAAGCCGGGGTGTTTGAGATCGAGGCGCCGGATACGATCGTGGTGGTCCGGGATGTTTGACGTTTCGCAACCTACAGATCCAGAAACGAATCACTAA
>CAYMAQ010000351.1:0-3630 GCA_964388385.1 uncultured Anaerolineales bacterium
CCACCGAGATCTACACTCTTTCCCTACACGACGCTCTTCCGATCTGCCACGGTCATAGGCATCGTCCCCCTGGGGCGCCCTTGTCTGTACCGATAATCGCTCGACCTTGGTGCGGCTCGAGGCGACGGTGTAGTAATCAAGGGATTGAGCCCGCGCTATCGCGATCCCCTCCTCCCAATCCAAGGACTCGATAAGATAGGGAGCGCCCGCGTGGAAGTAGACCGCCCCCTCGTGCACCAGGCGCGGCGCGCTGGGCCGATCCACGGTCGCCACCGTTCCCGCTCCCACAGCCTGGACGACGATATTGTCCGGAGAAGCGGTACGGAGCGAGACCGATTGTGCCGGATAACTGTCCGCGACCCAGGTGAAGCGGTCTCCGCTGCGGTGGAGCATCTGCTCCGCAGCCAGAACGTCCAGAATACCCTCGACCTCCCGGGCGTCTCCGAAAGGCTCCGCCCGCTCGAAGGGAAGCTCGAACGCGGCACACGCCAGATGAGAGGCCAGCAGGCTCAACGCATTGGGATTGACCCGCGCCTGCTCCGGAGACCCGCCGAAGAAGTACTCAGGATGGGCCACCAGATATTGATCCAGGGGCGCCGGCGTCGCCACCAGGACCGAGAGCGAGACACCGGCCCGCCGACCGGCGCGGCCCATCTGCTGCCGGGTCGCGGCGATAGAGCCCGGATATCCGACCAGAATCGAGGCGTCGAGGGCCCCGATGTCGATCCCCAGCTCCAACGCGTTCGTCGCGATGACCACCCGCACCCGGCCCGTGCGGAGGTCCCGTTCGATCGCCCGACGCTCATCCGGAAGATACCCACCTCGATATCCCTGCACGACCTCCGGATCGAGCCCCAGGCGTGACGCCCGAGACCGCATCTCATTCAGGAGGAGTTCTACCGTCAGACGCGATCGGGCAAAGACGATCGTCTGTACATCGTGGCGGAGCAGCCGGACGACCAGATCCAGCGCCTCATCCGTCGCCCGGGCCCGCAATCCCAGGGTGGGATTCAGCAACGGCGGATTGTAGAAAAGCACGTGGCGCTTGCCATACGACGCCCCATCGTGCGCCACGATGTGAAAGGGCGCCTCCCATATCGCGCTTGCCAGCGGCTGGGGGTTCGCGATGGTAGCCGAAGCCGCGATACACCGGGGATCGGCGCCGTAGAAGGCCGCGATTCGACGCAGCCGTCGAAGCACATTGGCCACGTGTCCGCCGAAGACCCCCCGATAGGTATGCAGCTCATCGAGGACCACGTAACGCAGCCCCTGGAAGAATCGCATCCAGCGGGTGTGGTGGGGTAATATCCCCAAGTGAAGCATATCGGGATTTGAGACCACGATCCGGGCCTCTTTTCGAATGGCAGACCGGTGTCGTTTTGGCGTGTCCCCATCATAGGGGCGCACCGCGATGGGTGCGTTCAAGGCGCCGATCCACCGGCTCAGCGCATCGAGCTGATCGTGAGCCAGGGCTTTCGTCGGGAAGAGCAACAGCGCCGTGGCTTCTGGGTCGCGGAGAAGGCGGTCCAGGACCGGGAGGACATACCCCAACGTTTTGCCGGACGCCGTCCCGGTGGCAAGCACCACGTTGTCCCCCTGCAGTGCCGCCGCAACCGCCGCAGCCTGGTGCGTATAGAGGGATGGAACCTCAAGCTGCTGCCCGGCGCGGGCGAGCGCCGGTTCCAAAGCGCCGGGCCACCCCGCCGTCTGCGCCGCTTGCCCGGGCAGCGTCCGCCACGCGGTGACATTCCGGACAAACTGGGGGTCCTCCTGAAGATAATGGACGACACGTTGCAGGCGATCGGTCATGACGTCTCCCTACCCCCCGTACGTCTAGGCCTCAGTTTTGGGTCGACGATACCGCAGCCACAGCGGCAGCGCGACCAGGGTAAAGACCGTGAAAAGCATCATCCCCACGGTGAGCGTTCCACCGAGGATCAACAATCCGCCACCCAGCGCAGGGATCTGCGAGGTCACACCGGCTCCTCCCAACGCCAGGACCACATTGAAGTTCCACAGACCGTGGTAAGCTGCCGCCCCGAGAAAAGCCAGGGGGACCAGCCACCACCGCCGGGTCCACAGACCACGCCAGCCGAGCGCCAACACCCCGCTGGTCAACGCGTGCATCGCCGTCGCCAGCAGCCGCGTGCCGAGCCCCCCAAGCCATCCGGTGGAGGACTCCAAACCGATCGCCCCATTGGCAACCCCCTCAATCACGGCGAACCCTATGCCGCATGCAGCCCCCCACAGAAACGTCTGCCCCGCACCGGGTCGTATCCACAGGCCGGCGATCACGACCAACCCCGCCTTGAGAAGCTCCTCGACGAGGGGGGCGACCACGGCCAGGGTGAGGACGAGGATCGAGAGGACAATCGGCGATGCCGCCAGCGAGAGTATCTCTTCCGGGTCGGTCGGAGGCGCCACCGACCACCGCGCGAGCGTGTCCATCAACGAGCTGACCGCGGACTCCCCTCCGGGAAACGCAAGCGCGACGACCACCACCAGCGCACCCCCCAGCAGCAGCCCGACCATCTCCAGGGGCAGCGCCCCGAGCGTGCTCAACGCGCCCCCCGCCATCATCAGGATGAGTTGGCGGGTACGTGCCGCAACCCCCGGACCGATCAGAACGGTCAGGAGAGAGAGCAGCAACAGGGCCGGCAGCGTGAGGAGACCCACGTGCAGCATCGCGAATCCCAACCCCGCCGTATCAAAGGGCATGAGCACAGCCGCGACAGCGAGTAACAGCGTGCCCAACAAAAATATAAGCCAGAGCCACCGGGAGCGAAACGATCGAGAAGGGCGCCGGCGGATACCCTGCACAGCGCTCACGCCCAGGGCCACACCCAGTGACAACCCCAGGAACCCATACCCACTGATCAACACACCCATACCCTGCTGCCTGAGCCCGGACAAAATCCAGGGGAGCGGGACCAGGATCATACCGAACAGGGCCATAAGCAGGCCGACGACCCCCGCCAACCCCCATAAGGCCACAGGCAATTCAGTCTCAGTCTCGCGCACCTTCGTATCTTCCATCGTGTATTGACTCCCCCTCAGCGATGGCGCCCCGCGCCGTCTCGGACGGACTGGGTGCCACCCCGCTGGAACCGCACGCCTTCATAGAAAAAGGGACAAGCCCGGGGCTTGTCCCTCATCGCTCGCTTGTGAACTACTGCTGCTCGATGGTCACTGACTCCAGCACGTCGGGTTCCGGAGCGGTGGGATCTCCGACCACCACCCGTGCCAGATCGCCGAGGATCTCGGACCCTTCGACGACCTCCCCGATCCGGGCGAACTGTCCGTTGAGCTGAGCCGCATCGGCTCCCAGCGTGACGAAGAACTGTCCGTTGGGCAGCATCCCCACCACGCCGGCGCTCTCGAAGACGCCGTCCGACTCACCGGTGCAGTAATATCCGGGATAGCCAACCGTCGAGTTCGTAGGATCGCCGGTCACCGCGACGAAGTCATCCTGCACGAAGAAAAAGTTCGAGCCGTCGTACCAGGACGCCTCGGCGAGGAAGACAAAGCTGTTGACGTTTACCGGGGCAGAGTCCGTGTTCAAGTTCACCACGAGATCGCCCTGGGACGTCGTCAGGGTCGCCTGATACGCATCACCTTCCTCCACCGTAA
>CAYMAQ010000352.1:0-3624 GCA_964388385.1 uncultured Anaerolineales bacterium
AACACGTTTTAAATCATCTAGATCCTACACGATGGACTTTAAGGCCTGATTAACATGGAGGACGCCAATGTTAACGTTCTGTTAACGCCGGGTAAAGGTCGGAGAGTTCGAGGGAAAACGCTCAGGGGATCACCAAGAGCTTGTACGAGACAGTCCCCGGCACGCTCAAAATACGAGCGTGCCGGGGACTGTCGGTTACCGCAGTACCAGCCAGTCTACGCCATCTTATACTGCTCCGAGTAAATACGCGTCTCGCACGCGCCTTCCTGCACGCCGAGCTCGTGAAGGGATCTGCGGACGATGTGAATCATGGGCAAGGGTCCGCAGATAAAATACACGTACTCATTGCAGTTAGTGGGCAAATGGCGCCCCAGCACATCCTTGGTGATAAATCCCGTCTCCCCCTCCCACCCCTCGGGAGGATCCTCCAACACGTGGACCATCGTCAGGTCGAGCTGCTCCTCCAAATCGGCCAGCTCCTCGCGGAAGGTGACCGATTTCCACGTGGGATTGCCGTAGAAAAAGTGCACGGGGCGCGTGTCCTCCCGCTCGGCCAGCGTCCGCAGCATACTCATAATCGGCGCCGATCCGATGCCGCCGGCGACGAATATAAATCCTGGGCCCGTGTGATGTTCCAGGTCGAAGGTCCCATAAGGCCCGTCCAGGTACACCGGGGTGCCTGCGGGGTACTCGCCGACCTGGCTGGTGAAATCTCCAAGCTCTCGAATGGCAAAAGCGAGGCGCTCGGGATGCTCCGCGCTGGAGGCGAAGGAGAAGGGATGCTCCCGGATGTGGAAGGGCGAGCGATCCACCGTCAGCCACGCGACCTGACCCGCTTTGAAGGGCATCCCGTCGTGCCCCACCGGCTCGAGCACCATCGACCACGTGTTGCCCCGCTCCTCGATGATCTCGGCGATCTCAAACGGCCGCTGGAGCATGCGCCACGGCTTGAAAACGCGGATCTCCAGGATGGCCCCCACCCAGACGACGGCGAAAAAGACCCAGAGCCACCGCTGGAGCGGCAGGGCGGTGTAATAGCCGACCTCCAGGATGTGATAGAGAGCCAGACCCGCCACCCCGACGCTCAGGAGGTCGTGCAGGCCGCGCCAGGGCTCGTACTCAAGCCGCAGCCACAGCCGCCAGACCGAGGTCATCACCAGCAGCAGCATCAACACAAACGCGATGACGCCGGCCCGCAGCTTCCAGGGCGCACCGACGATGTTGAACGCGACGAAGTTATAGGGATTCGAGAGAATCAACAAAATCGGATGGGCCAGGACGAGGAAAAAGGAGGCCTTGGACAATGCGTGGTGCACGGTGTAAAGCGTATCGAGCGGGAACGTCTCGGCGATAAAGTGCAGCCGCGCCGTCGGGATGAACTGCAGCCCCATCAGGGAGAACCCCAAGAAGCCCAGGGCGACCGCGATATCCCGCGTCAGTTGGCGGCCCTGCGGACGGGGCGCGATCACCATGATCAAGACCGGGGCCATCAGTAACAGGGCAAAGAGAGATAACCAGAGAATCTGCCTAGTCGAGCATTTCACAATCTATGACTCCTTTCAATAGCATTGTCGGCGGCTTATCGTAGGCGCTTTCAGCACCGCCAAGCACGGCGATACATCGTTTATCATGAGCCCTTGGTGAGTGGTCTGGATAAGCCCGGACCGAAACCCCAAACTTGTGGACTCTATGAATCTAGTCTATACTAAAAGGGTGATAGCGCAAATCTAAAATGTCCGAATACCAAAGGCCTCTATAGAGAGAAAGGATGCTTGATGACTTGGGCAAAAGTGGTCACCTTTATCGTAGCGATCGGATTGATCGTAGGCGGCGGAGTCTGGGCCTATCGCTTTTTCGAAGCCCCGGAGCACATCGACCCTATCACCGCCAAGTGGGAGGCATCGGGTCACGCGGACACCTCCTCGGAGTCCTTCGTCCATTGGGATGAGGACGATCCCCCGGAGATCCCGACCTACTGCGCCAAGTGCCACAGCCTCTACGGCTATCTCGATTATCTAGGCGTTGACGGCTCGACGGTACGGCAGGTCGATGAGCCCGCCAAGACAGGCTCGGTCGTCTACTGCCGCACGTGTCACAGTTCAGACGCGTACGCGATGAGCAGCGTGGTCTTTCCGGGCGGCGCCGAGGTCACCGACCGGGGCAAGGAGTCCAACTGTATGCGCTGCCACCAGGGACGCGAGTCCACGTCCAGCGTGAACGAAACGCTCGCCGGCCTCGAGCCGGACGCGGTCTCGGAGGACCTCTCCTTTATCAACGTCCACTACGCCATCGGCGCGGCAACCCGGAACGGGAGCGACGTCAGCGTCGGCTACCAGTACGACGGACAGGACTACGCCGGGCGCTATCCGCACGTCGCCGACTTCGACACCTGCATCGAGTGTCACGACCCCCACAGCACCGCCATCGACCCGGCGGCCTGCGAGCCGTGCCACGCCAACGTCGTCAACTACGGCGACCTTTTCAACATTCGGGAGAGCACCGTCGATTACGACGGCGACGGGGACACGGACGAGGGCATTATGCAGGAGCTCAACGCCCTCCACGACCACCTCTACCAGGCGATCCAGACTTACGCCGGTGACGTAGCCGGCACAGCGATCGTCTACGCCGACAGCTTCCCCTACTGGTTCATCGACACGAACGAGGACGGGAGGGCCGACAGCGACGAGGTCAATTTTGGCAATCAGTACGCCAGCTGGACGCCGAGGCTGGTCCGGGCCACCTACAATTACCACTACGTGCACGAGGATCCGGGGGCTTTCACCCATAACGCATCGTACGTGCTCCAGCTGCTCTACGACGCGGCCGCGGATCTGGGCGAGCAGGTGCAGGTGGATATGGCGGGCCTCACGCGGCCCGAATCCAGGTACTAGGGCCGCCACCCGCAACAAGAGGAGCTGCTTATGGTCAAGGTCGGGATCGTTGGGACGGGGCGGTTGGGCATCGACTGGCAGCTTCCGGACATCCGTGAGGCCGGGGGCGACGTGATCGCGTTGGCCGACGTCGTCGAAGGACGAGCGGCCCGGTTCGCGGCCGAGCACGACATCCGCTATGCCTTCGAGGATTACCACGCGTTGTTGGCCCTGGAGGACGTCGAGGCCGTCTCTATCTGCACGCCGCCCTTCAACCACGCGGAGATTGCGGTCGCTTCACTGCGGGCCGGCAAGCACGTCTACCTGGAGAAGCCGCCCACTATGAACGAGGCGGAGATGCAGTTTGTCACCGACGTGGCCTGGCAGACCGGGAAAATCATGCTGGTCGGATCCAACGGCGTCTATCACAACGAGATCCAGTTGCTCAAGCGGGCTATCGACCGGGGCGAACTCGGTGAGATCTACCTGATCGAGTGCCTCACCACCAGCCGCCGCCGTCTGCCGATGGGCTGGCTGCGGGTGAAGGAGCTCGCGGGTGGCGGGATCGGGTTCGACTCGACCACCCACACGCTCGATCACGTCCTTTATTTGCTGGGATCCCCCAAACCCGTTTCGGCGACCGGGCGCACGTACCGACATTTCGCCGATCATCCCTCCCGCAGCGCCTACACCCACATGGACGTGGAAGAGGGGCGCTGGGACGAGGTGCCGGTGATGGAGACCGAGGACA
>CAYMAQ010000353.1:0-3611 GCA_964388385.1 uncultured Anaerolineales bacterium
AGCCGAATTTCGTCGATTCGATATTTTGTATGTACAAAACGACTGCTTTGTGCTATCCTATATGACCGAAGTTATCGTCGCATAAGCCACTGGAAAGATCGATTAACCATAGCGTGGAAGGTGAGGAAAGTATGGACAGCAGAGCGTGGGGACCCGGCGAACCGACCTATGACCAGCGCATTGCAGCGCTGCGTGAGACGAAGAACGAACATACCGACATCAAGATCGAGCACTTTGGCTACTTCGACACTGACGACCACGGGTATATCCCGTGGCTCGAGAGGGTGCCGTTCGAGGCGACCTCGAACCATCCGGACGGCGGGTGCTACGGCATCCGCTGCGTGGGGGAGAACTTCCGCCGCTGGTTGGAGGTCCACCCGGTTTACATCCACCCCGCCAGCTCCGTGGCCGGCGCGTGGATCCGCAAGGGCATCCCCGGCGTCTGCGGCTGGAAGCCGCCCCTCTTGCCGGGCGAGGAACCGGAGCCGGAGCCCGAGGCGCCGCAGGCCGGACCGACGCGGTGGCGTCCGGAGGATCGGATCCAACACCTGGCGCCCCTTCACGAGACGTACAACATCTACAGTCCGGGCATCGGCGCGTCCAATCACTTCGGCCCGGATATGTCCATCGGCCTCGATCTGGGTTGGGGCGGCCTCCTGGAGAAGATCCGCTTCTACCGCGAGCGCAACAAGCCCCTCGATCCGGACTTTTATGATGGGGAGGAACAGCTCGTCCTGGGCGTGCAGACCTGGATCCGCCGCCACGTGGAGAAGGCCCGCGAGATGGCCGAGGCGGAGACCAACCCCGTGTTGAAGGAGAACCTGGAGACCATGGCCGAGGTCAACGCGTGGTTGATCGAAGGCGCGCCGCGGACTTTCCGGGAGGCGTGCCAATTCCTGGCGTGGTTCCAGTGCGTCGACCGCATGTGGGCCCTGGGCGGCGCGATGGATCAGCTGGACGAGCTGCTGCTGCCTTTCTACCAGGCGGATATCGCGGCGGGCCGGGAGACCGACGAATCGATCGTCTGGCACCTGGCGAGCCTCTTCTTCAACGATCCGCACTATTCGCAGATCGGCGGACAGGCCCCCGACGGGCGCGACCTGACCAGCCCGGTCTCCTTCTTCGTCCTCGACGCGATGCATAAGCTCCGCACGCCGTCGAACATCGCGCTGCGGGTTCACGGGGATATGGACCGCGATCTCCTGCGGCATGCGGTCCGCTATATCGCGGAGGACGGCACGGGCGTTTCCTTCGCCTGCAGCAAGGGACTGGATGAGGGATTCGCGCGCAACGGCTACCCGATGCCGCTGGCCCGAATGCGCGCCAAGGTCGGCTGTAACTGGACGGCGTTGCCGGGCATCGAGTACTCCCTCCAGGACGTCACGCGGGTCTGCCTGGTGACGCCGATGATGATCGCGCTGGACGAGATGCTCGACGACGAGAGCGTCCCGCCGTCGATGGAGAACCTCTGGGCGCGCTACGAGACGCATCTGCGCACCGCCGTCGAGACGACCAAAGAGGGCAAGGCCATCCATATGGAGCGGCAGTCCCGCAACTACCCTGAGATCGTGCTCAACCTCTTCTCGCACGGGCCCATCGAGCGCGGCCTGGACGCCGCCAACGGGGGGCTCGACATCATCAACCTGGCGATGGACGCCATCGGCCTGGCGACCGCCGCCGACTCCTTCGCGGCGATGGAGCAGCGGGTGGAGGCGGAGGGCCGCCTGGATTGGCGGGAACTCCGCGACCTGCTGGCGTCGGACTTCGAGGATGCGGAGGTGGCGCGGACGATGCTGGCGAGCGTGCCCCGGTACGGACGCGGCGGGACGCGCGCCGACGACTGGGCGCTCCGCATCGCCGATCTGTGGGACCACCTGGTGCGCGATACGCCGACCCGCAACGGCTACACCGTGCTGCCGGGGCTCTTCTCGCACGGCGGCACCAACAAGTACGGCGAGCGGGTTGGGGCGACGCCGAACGGGCGGCGCGCCGGGGAGCCGCTCTCGCACAGCGCGGACCCCGATCCCGGTTTCGCGGCGGCAAAACTCCCCGCCGTGACCGCCAAGTCCGGCGCGGTGGCCCGGGTCCAGCCCCGGTGGGGGAACACGACGCCGCTGCAGATCGAGCTCGATCAGAAGTTGGTGAGCGACCTGGGCGGGATTGAGGCCATCGAGTCGTTGATCATGGCCCACAACCAGCAGGGCGGCACGCTGATCAATATGAACGTGGTCTCCAAGGAGATGATCCTGGAGGCGCACGAGGACCCCTCCACACATCCGGACCTGATGATCCGCGTGACGGGGTATAGCGCGTACTTCCGTTCGCTGTCCAGGGAGTACCGTCAGCCGATCGTGGATCGGATTCTTGCGGAGGAGTAGATGAGGTTTCCCCTCTCTGGCTCCCCCCCCCGGGGGAGGATGGGAGCACTCGGGTGTATCCTTCTGTGGGGTTGGGGAGACGGGCAGGCGCTCAAAAAGGGAGGTCCTTGATGATTGATTGGCCATCCATTCCTCCGCTGTACGTGGAGGTGCTGCAGAACTTGGTGTTATCCGTGATCGTCGTGGCGCTGACGCTGATCGCCAACCGGGCCGTGGATCGGGTGCTGCGCCGGCGTATCCGCGATGATACGCAGCGCCAGACGCTGTGGATGCTGATTCGCAACACGATTCTCGTCTTTGGGATCGGCGTCGTCATCTCGATCTGGTTTGGATTCAGCAGCAGCTTCACGGTGGCGATGGGGGTCGTCGGTGCCGGGATCGCCTTCGCGTCCCAGGAGGTGATCGGGTCGTTTGCCGGCTATCTGAATATCGTGGGCGGCAGTCTCTATCACATCGGGGATCGGATTCAGCTCGATCAGGTGTGCGGGGACGTCCTGGACATTAACCTGATGCGCACGACGATTATGGAGATCGGGGAATGGGTCGGAGCCGATCAGTACACCGGGCGCGTCGTCGATGTAGCGAACCGGATTGTCTTCTCCCAGCCGGTGATCAACTATACGGAGTCCTGGCCCTATATCTGGGACGAGATTATGATTCCGGTCACCTACGAGAGCGATTGGCAGCAGGCTGCCGAGATTATGATGGCCCACGGGCAGGAGTGCAGCCTGGAGATTCAGGCGTCGGCCAAGAGCGCTTTTGCCCAGGCGCGCCTGCGTTATCCGGCGCTGCAGGAGACGCCGGTCGAGCCGTCCCTTTATATGATGATGACCGACAACTGGGTCGAACTGACGCTCCGGTACGTGGTCGATCCCCGCAAGCGGCGCGGGGTGAAGGCGGATCTCCACCGGGACCTGCTCCAGCACTTCGCCCAGGAGCCGACGGTCACCGTCGCGTCCGCGACCTTCGAGATCGTGGGCTTCCCGCCGCTGACGCAGGCGTAAGTCCCCGTTGGGATGATTTGTTTTCTGGAACGGCCTGATTAGGGCGGAATCTCATTCCGCCCCTGTGGCCGGCGTACCACTCCGGTTTACTTTAAAGGAGGTACCCCTTTAGTTTTATGAGCAACCATGCCCAGCCGTAGGATCACCCCCTCCTAGCCTCCCCCCACGGGGGGAGGAACAGGTGTCCCCCTCCCGCCGGGAGGGGTTAGGGGAGGGGAAATCCACGCCC
>CAYMAQ010000354.1:0-3607 GCA_964388385.1 uncultured Anaerolineales bacterium
GATGGTGATCTTTACCCGAACGTTTGACTTCTTGAGTTGGCTGTTGCCAAGAACCCATGACTTTCCCAGAGCGCACCGGCACACGTTCACCCGGCGGCTGCTGGATGCTGCCTTCGACCTGCGGGACCATCTGGAGGTGGCGAATCTGCGCCGTGAGGATGAGCGTCTGACCGTGCGCACATTGTAGGCCCGAAGCGGGTTTGCAACCCGCGTCTCTGACCTATCGAGGTTGGATGGAACGCTTGTCCCGTCCCCTGGCGCTGCCGCGACTTCATACGGGTGGATATAGGGGCCGGCTAGAGCGTTCGTATGCCTCGAGCGAGCGGTAATGTCAGTGAGATCCCCAAAAGTAGCAAACAGGCCATTGGCAGATACAGTCAGTGCGATCAGTTTTTTCAGTGATTCAGGGGTTCAAAGCACCCCACTCGCCCCCCTCTAACTCCCCCCGCCGGGGGGAGGACCGGCATGCCGTGGAGAGAGCGGATGCAGCCGGGCGCAGCGTCCTTCTCCTCCCCCGCCGGGGGAGGCCGGGAGGGGGGTCCCCTTCCTCGATACCCATCCGTTTATTCGTTTCCCATTCGAGTCGGCCTGGCAGCACGGCCATAATCCTAGCCGATCGAATTGGGGTGGGTAGGGCAATCGCAGTTGGCAGTAAAGGCTCAAAGTACCCTAATGGGCATCTTCGTCCCCGTGTCTTTAGGAGTGGTTTCGGTGCCAGACGCCCTCTTAGCAAAGGTTAGTATCGTTAATAACGGGGCTTTGAGCCCTGTGTGCATAGACGAGTCCTAAATGCAATTGCCCTATTGGGGTGGGTTGCTCCCTTGAATCGCCCCTTCGCGTCGACTATACTGGAACATACAGGCCCAACCCGATCAGCGATCGATGACGGAGAGAGCGGACCTATGACACCTACTGAACCCCAGCGCAGCTTCGTGTCTGACTCGAGCCCGGCACCCCGGGCGCACACTCGCTCCACACCACCGCGCCCCGACTCTCGACCGCAAGGCATCGATGAGACCTGCGAAATCGCCGAGGCTGACCTTTACGAAACGAACCCATTTTGGCGAACCCTCGACGTGGGCCGACCATACTCGCACACCGCTGCCGCCCCTTCGTGGTTTCGTGAAAGATTTGAGGTCGGCAGCCCGACCTGAGACCGCTTTTACTTCTTGCTTCGCGTTGCAATTCCCTTCCCTTTATGTCATAATAAAGACAGCAGGTCACCCGAATTTTCATCCGTAGCAGCGTCTCTGCGTGAGCAAAGGAGGCAGCGATGAGCGTAAAACGGTTGTGGGGTGCGATCACTTTGGCCTTGATAGGACTCCTGCTCCTCGGCGCGGGCGTGCGCGCCCATCCCGACATCGACACGACAATCCCTCCGCGCGCTTTTCCCCACGGCGTGCATTTGGAGAGCCAGCTCGGCGGTCCGGTCCGGGCGCTCGCCAAACAGGGCAACATCCTCTACGCCGTCACCGGCCCGTACCTGAAGCTGGTGGACGTGTCCAACCCGGACGATCCCCACGTCGTCGGCTCGTTTCCGGCCTGGGGTCGATTTAGCGACGTGGTCGTCACTGGGACTTTCGCCTATCTCACCGACCGGGTAGCCGGGCTTGTGGTCCTCGACGTTACCGATCCCACTGATCCTTTTCCCATCGCCGTCGCGTTAGGCCCCGGTAGCAGCCTTGACTATCGCCGGATTGTCGTCGCCGGTGGCTGCGCGTACGTCACGGATCCTACCTCCTACCTGCGGATCTTCGATGTCACCGATCCCTATCACCCGACCTACCTTTCCTCGTTTCGCCCGTCGGGTACCGCTTGGTATATCCAGGATCTGGCCCTCTCCGGCACCCTGGCGTACGTCGGCTACAGCTCGCGGATGGCCGTAGTCGACGTGACGACCCCTACCGCCCCAGAGATGCGAGCGATGTATCAGGCGTCGTCGGCGATGAACATGACCGACCTCGTCCTCGCCGGACCCTATGCTTACGTGGCGGCGTCGAGCCGGGGTATGATTCTCTTCGACGTCACCGGTGGGCTGACCCCGACGTTGGTCAGTGAGACCGATACCCCCTCCGCCACGGTCGCTTTGGTCGTCTCCGGCACGATGGTCTACGCGGCCGACAGCGCCGGTGGGGTCCGTGCGATCGATGCCGCGAACCCCCTGATGCCCACCGAGGTCGCGTCTTTTGACACGCCCGGAAGCGCCCGCGATCTCATCGTGGAGGGATCGACCGCCTATGTGGCCGATGACGCGCGCGGGCTGCGGGTGCTGGAGATGGGGAGCATCCCATTCACGGAGACGTCCGCTCTCGATCTTCCCTCGGCGTCCTGGAGCGTCTCTATCTCGGACACTCTGGCGTATGTGGGGGATTACTACTACATGGCCGGTGCGTCCGAGGGGCTGGGCGCCTTTCGCGTCGTGGACGTCTCGCAGCCAGCCTCGCCGACCCAGATAGGTCTCCTGCCGACGAAAGAACGAGTGCTCGCGATCGCGCGTCAGGGGCGTTACGCCTATCTTGCCAATGACAGGGACGGCCTGCGGATCGTTGATATCAGCGATCCGGGTCATCCCCAACCCGTGGGGAGATACCCGACCTTCAAGCTTGCGACGGACGTCGCGCTTGCGGGGCCGGTGGCGTACGTGACCACAGGGAGCGGAGGGCTGCACCTCGTTGATGTCTCAGAGCCTATCACCCCCACCGAGGTGGGGACCTGGTCGTTGTCCAACGTCTCCGCCGTCGCTGTGCGCCTTCCGTATGCCTACGTCGCCGGTCAGGAAGGGATGCACGTGGTGGACGTCACCGATCCGGCGACGCCTACGACGGTGGCGACCTACACCGTGGGGTACGGCAGCGACGTCGCCCTTGCCGGTGACTATGCGTACCTGGGGGCCGGGGATGACGGTCTGCACATCCTGGACGTCAGTGATCCTGCGTCGCCCACCCTGGCAGCCGTGGTGCTGATGGAGGCTCGCTACGTGGCGGTGGAGGGAACGCGGGCGTACATCTCTGGTGGGGATCCCGAGGCCCGTCTGGTGGTGCTGGATATCGCCGATCCCGCCCGTCCCAGAACCCTCGCGTGTTATCCCGCCACGAGTGAGCTCAAGGAGGTCACTGTCGCGCCCGACGCCGCCGGGGATCCGTTAGCCTTCGTCGCCGGCGGCTCGCAGGGCCTGCTCGTGCTCCGCGTCCGGTTTGACGTCTACCTGCCCCTGGTGACCCGTAGCTTCTAAGTAGTTACAGATCCGGACACGAATCACTAAGGATTGGCTATCAAATAACTTCCGCGAAATCAAGCTGAAAGCGGTGCAGAAAGCACCCCAAACGTGGAAGTTATTGAGCTTTCAGCCCTAAGCTTTTCAGTGATGCCCATGGCAACGCAGAAACGCTTTAGTTATTCATGATCAGATCCATAGCAAATGGTGCATTCGTGGTCGGCAGCCTGCCTTATGACCGCTTGACCCAACTGGAGAACGGGAGAACCGGAAAACGGGAAAACGTCCGAAGCTCCCATCGTCGGTCGTCATTGGTCCATCGTCCGTTCCCCAAGCAAAAAAGGCACCCCGGAGGGTGCCTTTTTGAGGAGTGGACCTGGTGGGACTCGAACC
>CAYMAQ010000355.1:0-3592 GCA_964388385.1 uncultured Anaerolineales bacterium
CCGCTCGACGAGGAAAAACTGTGAGTTCTCCACCATCCGGATCACCCGTTTGGTGATCGTCTTATAGTTGACCGCATCCTCGATTCGGTCCGTAAGCCCTGCCGGCTGGGTGTCTGCGTGGAGGATGAGATTGATCAGGATATCCTGACGCTTCTCCCGTTCCTCGGGATTGATACCCACGACCCCCCGCAGCAAAAGATCTCTGACATGAATGTGATCGGTCATCGCAGATCCTCCCTACAGATGCTCGCCGCCGGTGACATAGACCAGGTCGCCGGTGACAAAGTCCGAGCGCACAAGATAGAGCACGGTCCTGACAATCTCCTCGGCCGAACCGGGTCTCTCCAAAGGGATGGACGGCGCCTTCTTTTCGAGATACGATTCGTCCCGCCCCGGCGGTGGTAAAATCAGCCCCGGTGCGATGGCATTGACCTGGACCTGAGGAGCCAGGGACAGGGCCAGGCTCTTGGTCATCGCGATCAGTCCGGACTTCGTCAGCGTGTACGCAAAATGATCCGTGCCCGGTCTGACCCCGCGCCAATCCGCGATGTTCACAATGTGACCGCGGGCCTCCCCGCCCAGGGCTTTGGTAAACGCCTGGCTGAGAAAAAACGGAGCCTTGAGGTTGATCGCGAAGTGGCGGTCCCAGCTCGTCTCCGTCGTATCATCCCATCGCCCGGACTCAAAGATCGCAGCGTTGTTGACCAGGATGTCCAGATGCCCGAAGTGATCGATGATCTCGGAGACCAACCGCTGCATATCGGGGGCCCGGTTGAAATTGGCCTGGACCGAAAGGGACTCGCGACCCAACGCTTCGATATCCCCACACGTCGTCTCGGCGGGACCTGCAGAGCTGTTGTAAGTGATCGCGATATCCGCCCCACCCTCCGCAAGCCCGAGGGCAATAGCCCGTCCCAATCGTACGGCCCCTCCGGTCACCAGCGCGACCTTGTTCGTAAGTTCCATTCAGTTGGCCTCCTTCCCGCTAGAAGTTAACCGGGCGTCGGCTGACGTGTGAGAAGAACTCATCCCGGATATGCTGGTTATTCTCAAAAACTCCCAGCATCGCGCTGGTGCTCATCCGCGCATTGGCTTTCTTAACCCCCCGCATCGCCGAGCACATATGGAGCCCCTCAACGACGACCGCGATGCCCTTCGGATGGAGGGTCTCGTCCAGGAAATTCGCGATCTGTTGGGTCATACGCTCCTGAACCTGAAGCCGACGCGCAAACATCTCCACGATACGGGGAATCTTGCTCAGCCCGATCACCTTCCCCTTGGGAAGATAAGCGACGTGGGCTCTGCCCATAAAGGGAAGCATATGGTGCTCACACATGCTGTAATAGTCGATATCCTTGACCAGCACCATCTGATTATATTCGACGTCAAAGATCGCGTCGTTAATCAGGCGGTCGGGATCGACGTGGTATCCTGCAGTCAACTCCGTGAACATCCGAGAGATACGGCCGGGGGTCCTCAGCAGACCTTCGCGGGTCGGGTCCTCACCGATAGCTTCGAGGATCATTCCGACGGCGCACTCAATCTCATCGCTGCACTCCTGATCGGGCACATCGAGCATCTCATTTCGAAACACGTCATAGGTACTGGGAGCTATCGCAACCTTCTTTTCCATCGTTAATCTCCTTAAAGTCTCAACATACTACCCTATTGATTTCTCTCACCAAACCGCTCAAAGTATAGCATGACGTATATTATTTGTCAAGATTTTGAATAGATTTTATACAACACCCGGACAGCACAGCCCGCCGTTCCTTCCAAGAGCATCCTCAAACCTCCGCCAGGCCGCGGCGGCGGAAGACCACGACCAGATGATCGCCCAGGTATCGCCCCGGCCACCGGTGGCGCAGACGGCGGTCCCATTCCTCCAATCTCGCGAAGATCGAGGGATAACGCACCAGAAGCGAAGCGGCGTACGGCGGCGGCATCAGCAGCGGCAAAGCCCAGACCGTTTCGACCCGCCATGCCGGGGCCATGGCTCGGGCCATCTGACGCACAGAGAGATAGCGGGTCGGCACCGTCACCTCACGGCCCGCCTCTCCAGCCACAGGCGCCATCACCCATCCTGCGGTCATCCGCCGCAGCGCACGGCGAAAGCGCCCCCGTAAAGAATACCAGAACATCTCGAAGAAACACGTCCGCCCCATCACCGACGTCACCAGGATCCCTCCGGGCTTGACCAACGTTGCCAGCCCGCGGCCCACCTTGGGAAGATCGGGTTCGCAGTTGAGCGATCCGAAACTCGCATACGCACCATCCAGATCCCGCACCGGTCTTAGCGACCCCACCTGGCTCGCCGGGAGGGCCAAAGTGTGTACCCGATTGTCCAACCCGGCCTCGACCGCTTTGCGACGGGTCACCGCAGCCATCCGGGCGGAAATATCCGTCGCGATCACCATGCGCCCACCTCCCGCCAGTGCAACCGCTTCCTCACCGGTGCCGCATCCGATCTCCACGAGGCGGCTTCCGAGTGGAAAGGTCGACGCGAGGAAGGACAGATTTTCCGAACGCATCCAGATCATGGCCGGATTTCCATGCAAGCCATACGTTACATCGTAGTCCTCGGCAATCTGATCGAAAGCGCGCGATGTCTCCAAGGGATTCGGTTTCACGATGTCCTCACCCTCATCTCGAGCGCAGGCCGCGCGGACAGCCCGCCGAGCACACCCATATACAGGGCCGGCCACAAAGTTGTCGGGAGGTAGAGAAAATAGTCGGTCATGCCCACGATGAACGCCACGACGAAAGCAGCGCTCAACCCGATCCGCAGGGGCTGGGGCCCTCTCGACCCTCGATCGCGTATCAGCCCATCCACCGGCGGGGCAAGCACCCACCACAACCAGAGAAACGCGCCGCCCACACCCAACTCGGCCGCAGCGAGCAAGGGCACGTTGTGAACGTGTTGGAACGCGGGGAACTCACGACCGGTCGCCCTGGCCCAGGCCCACAGCGCCTCGACGTAGGTACCGGTGCCCACACCCCGCAGGGGCCGGTTTCGGATGAGCATCCAGGCCTGTCCGGCGTCCCGGATCCGCTCGCGTATGGACGCCGATTCCAAAGGGCTCCCGAGCCGGAAAAACCGGGTAATGAGCAAATCTTGAAAGACAAAACCAAGGATGGCCCCCCACACACATACCCCCACCGCGATCCAGATCCAACGGCGGCGCCGCGCGGGGGAGAGCAACGGCAGCGATCTCCAGGGGTGAAGCAGCCCCATCGCATAGACGCCCCCTATCAGCAGGCCCAACCATGCCGAACGAGAGAAACTCACAAAGATCCCCGCAGCCCCCAGGGCCAAGGAGGCGAGAAGCCAACGCCGACTCCGCGGCGAAGCAGACCACGCACCCGCAACGAAGCAGAGCATCATACTGAGATAGCCCCCCAACACGTTGGGATGCGGGGTGAGCCCGTAGCCACGCAGCCACCGCCGGCCCGAGACCTCAATGACGCTGGCACCAGCATCCAGCGGATAGGGCGCAACGTCGTGGAACACCGGCAAACCGACCGGGCCTTGAAAAGCGAACTGGAGGACGGCGACCGAGCCCTGAACGATCAACAGCAGACCCAAGGTGGA
>CAYMAQ010000356.1:0-3569 GCA_964388385.1 uncultured Anaerolineales bacterium
AGACTTAACGATGGAAGAGGGGCATAGCAATGAGCGTAGGAACAACGGCCTCACGCTATCGCCGGTTCACCCCCTCCTAACCTCCCCCCTCAGGGGGAGGAACGACTGTCCCCCTCCCGCCGGGAGGGGCTAGGGGAGGGGAACACCACGCCCGGCTCGCGAGACTTAACGATGGAAGAGGGGCATAGCAGTGAGCGTAGGAACAACGGCCTCACGTTATCGCCGGTTCACCCCCTCCTAGCCTCCCCCTCAGGGGGAGGAACGACTGTCCCCCTCCCCCCGGGAGGGGCTAGGGGAGGGGGAATCCACGCCCGGCTCACTTGACTAAACAGTTGCCCTCTACAATCCCTCTGGTAAGTTAAACTTTTTTCAGTGGAACCATTCGTTTATTCGTTTCCCATTCGAGTCGGCCCGACAGCTCGGCGCCGAGCAAAGCCCCTTCTCTTCGCTTCCCACGACGCGCTCATTAAATTTCTTAATCTTTTCTCTGCATGCTCTGCGGTAAGTTGAGTTTTTTCAGTGGAATCACAGATTCCCACAGAAAAATAAAAAATCAGTGAAAATCCGTGTCATCCGTGGTACAAAATCGATACGTTTTCGGGTCCCCCTGAAAATTGACCGGGGTTGCTTCCTTGAATCCCGTGCCTGCGTGGTCTATACTGAGAGTAGTAACGATGGTTTGTATCTTAACAGACGCTCGATCCATACAACCCCGGAACGGGTGCCCGTGACGAAATGGCAGCGCGCGACGCCTCCCTTTGCGAAACGAACCCATTTTGGGACCCCGAAGCAAGTCAGTAGCCTATAGTTGGCCGCAAAGGCTCAAAGCCACACGCGTTAGGGATGGTTTCGGGGCCAAATGCCCCCTTAACAGAGGTTAATATCGTCAAAGAAGGGGCTTTGAGCCCTAAATGCAATTGCCCTGGGCGTTGATGGCGACAGATCCTGCTCACAGTTTGTTCAGCCTCCGGCGCAGAACCTCAACCTTGATCATGCAATAGCCTCCGCTTGTAGGCCTCACGTTGGCGCTCCAGATAGGGTAAGAAATCCAGGTAGCGGCGGATCACGTAGGAATACATAGTGCCCGGTTCGAAGTCCGGGGTCTGGTAGACGACGTGATTGTGGCATACGGCCTCATACTGCAGGACCAGGTCGTCGGTGTCGAGAAAGACGAGGTCCACGTGATCGATGCCTTGCCGTATCAGGTCGGTGACGATGTCCAGCTTTTTCTCTCGAACGGATCTGTCGCGCGGCACGATGGCAAGGTCGAGGTCGCTGTCAGGGCGCGCGGAACCTTCGGCGTGCGATCCGAAAAGGTAAACCGCCCGCACGCCTGGGTAGTTGCGAAAAACAGTATGCAGTGCCTCGATATCCAATGGCATAGGATAGCTCCCGAATCCCCCTGTGCTCCAGGTTCGAGTATAGCCCAGAGCCGGATTTCTGCCCAATGTGACATCCGTCACCCGGCAGGGATGACGTTCGTATTATAACCATTCTCTAATTTAAGGTATACTATGGTCAGCATTTGGTAAGGGAGACCGCCCTCCTTTTTATCAAGTGTGGTTGGTTACCCTCCTTTCGCAGGAGCACGTCCTTGAAGTTCAGGGGCGTGCTCTTGTCTTTTGGGCCGTAAAGCTAAAATGCGCCGTCGGGATGATTTCCATCCCGACGGCGCATTTTAGCTCACGATCAGCCGCCGGCAGCTGTCGCAGTAGGCTTCCTCGCCGCGCTGCACCTTCTGCTGGATCGGCTTGAGGACCTCCAGCCCGCAGACGCTGCAGATGCCCCGGTGCAGCTGCGCCACGGGCAGCCCGTCGGTCCGCGCCCAGAGATAGTCGTAGGACGTCAGGATGGAGTCCGGAAGCTGGGCGCGGATGGCCTCGCGGGCCTCGCGCAGGGAGGCGGCCTCCGCGTCGAGAGCCTCCCGTTCGGCCTGGAGATCGGCGTGTTGTTGGGCGCGGGCATCCAGGAGGATCTGGAGCCGCTCCGTCGCTGCCTGGGCCGCCTCGTCCGCCTCCTCGCGGAGCATCATCGCCTCCAACACCCGGTCCTCCAGCATTGAGACCCGCCGCTGCAGGGATTCGGACTCGGCCTGCAGGTCCTGGAGCTCGCGGGCGTTGGTGATGTCCCCGCTGTAGAGCCGGCGTTGGTTGATCCGCCGCTGCCGCTGGGCGCGGTCGAGCTCGAACTCCGCCTCCTCCTGGGCCTTGCGGGCTTCGTCCGCCGCTTCCGCCAGGGAGGCTGCCTCGGCCCTCGCGGCTTTCACGGCTTCATCGTCGCCCAGAATCGCCTGGATCTCCTGCCGGCGCTCCCGGATCTCATCCAGGCGCTGGTCGATCTCCTGCAGATGTAAAACCGCGTCCGTCCACGCCATACGCGACCTCCTTTGAGAGGGATAGATTGAGAGGAATAACCATCCTTAAGATTTCGTCCTCATGGAAAACGTACAGAATCCTGGCTCTTCATCCGGTCTCCTGATCCTGAGTGCCTTCCGGGACGCGCCGTCCCACCAGCACCAGCACACTCACAGCTCCGAGCCCGATGGCGATCCACTGGGCGGTCGCCAGGGCGCCCATGGTCCAGGCGTCCGGGCGCAGGTATTCGATAAAGAACCGGATGACGGCGTAACCGAGTAGATAGCTTAAGAGCAGGTCGCCCGGACGCCGTTGTTCGCGCCACCTGTCCGCCGCCCAGAGCAGCAGCAGGCAGAGGGCCAGGGTGGCGAGGGATTCGTAGAGAAAGGTGGGGTGGAACCGGGTTGAGGCTGGATACTCGGCCAGGTCGGTGAACGGCGGGATGCGGTGCCCTGCATCGATGGCCAACCCCCAGGGCAGGTCGGTCGGCGGGCCGTACAGCTCCTGGTTGATGTAGTTGCCCCAGCGCCCGATCGATTGGCCGATCGCCACGGCGGGCGCCAGGAAGTCCAGCCAGGTGAGCACGTCCAGCTTGCGGAACGCCGAAAAGACGACGACGCCCAGCGCGCCGCCGGCAATGGCCCCGTAGATGCCCAGCCCGCCCTGCCAGATGGCGAAGGCCTCCAGGGGGTGGGTCCGATAGTAGTCCCATCCCAGCAGGCCCCCGGCAGGTTGGGAGAAGACGTGGTACACGCGCGCGCCGACGATGCCGAAGAAGACGACCACCATCATCATGTCCCAGATGATGTCGGGATCCTTGCCGGCCCTCCGCGCCAGGTAGCGGGCGACGGTGGTGCCCAGCAGGATGCCGGTGACGATCAGAAGCCCGTACCAGTGCAGGGCCAGCGGTCCGATCTCGAGGATAATGGGGTTGACAGGCGGTTTCATAAAGTCCTCCCGGAATTGCTCACTCGACGTAGCCCAGCCGGCGCAGCCGCTCGGAGAGCTGGTTGCGTTTGCTCAGATCGACGTCGTCTTCGGATGTGTCCCAGCGGCGCGTTTGGGCCGCGGTCACGGCGGCCTCCAGCCGTTGGCTCAGGTGTTCGGTCAGCTCGGGCTCCGTTGCGATGCGGTTCTCGACCTCGGCGGGGTCGGCGCGGACGTCGAAAAGCTCGGACGGCTCGTCCCCGACCGTGATGAGCTTCTTGACGCCCT
>CAYMAQ010000357.1:0-3566 GCA_964388385.1 uncultured Anaerolineales bacterium
GGTGCGCTCGCACGAGGTGCGTTGGCGCGTGGTGTCGCCCAGCCACACGTTGTCGGCGACGGTGAAGGTCTGGTACCGGGCCGGATTCTGAAAGACCGCCGACATGGCATCGTAGTGCGACGCCGGCTTGATCTCCTCAACGGGCAGGCCGTTGATCCGGAGATCGCCGCGCGACGGGACCAGCATCCCGCTGACCAGCTTGACGAAGGTCGTCTTGCCCGCGCCGTTCTCGCCGACGAAGGCCACCTTCTCCCCTTTGCCGATGGTGAGATCGACGCCGTCGAGGACGTAGCGGTCGGTGAGCGGGTAGCGGTAGTGCAGATCCCGCGCCGCGATCTCCTCGATAGCCGGCAGGGCCGCGCCGTCGGTTGGCTGCTCGTGCAGGTCCATAAGATCGAAGAAGGCGGTCGCCTCGTTCTTCTTGGCGATGAAGGTGGCGACGGCGCGGAAGAGCCTTGACGTATCGGCAATCAGCGTGCCGGTCAGGCTGATGACGGCGCCCAACGCACCGATGGAGATCCGCCCGTCGGCCATCAGGAGAATGGCAAAGACGTTGGCCCCTACCAACACCAGCGTCGATATAGCGGTGGAGAGGGTGTTCAACAGCGCGCTGCGGACCTGCGTCCGCTTCTCCTCAGCGGTGTACCGGTCGGAGAGCGTGCGCCACTTCTCGTAGAAGAAGCTGTACAACCCGAGCGCCTTGATCTCCTTCGCCGTCGGGCCGAGCATCAAGTTCTCGTAGTAGGTGGCCTGCCGCCTCAGCTCCGAGTTCTCCTGGATGAGCTTGAACCACAGCTTGTTGCCGATGTACGTAGTGTACAATGTGGGGATGGGCACGATAAGGACAATCAGCGCCAGCGACGGATGGAAGAGCCATAGGGAGAGCGTAATGGTTGCGACGCTGATGGCCTTGGCGACGATCATATAGCCGTTGACCATAATCTCGCGGTTCATCCCGTCCCACCCGTTCTGAGTGTAGTCGAAGACCCGTTTGATCGTGTCATTGATCTTGGGCACCTCCATACACTCCGGCGAGAGGCGCGCGATCTTGGCGTAGATCCGGGCGTTGAGCCGCTCCTGCAGGCGGTTCATCTGCACCTTGTCGAGCCGCTCGATGTCCTCCGACTCGTGCGTATAACGATAGATCAGGTCCGAGAGAAAGCCGATGAGAAAGTAGGCGGTCACGAGCAGGACCATCGGCAGCACCTGTCCTCCGGGGCGGTGAGCCGCCGCCAGGTCGATATAGCGCCCCCACAGGTAAGCGAGGGCCGGTCGCAACAGACTCAGAAATACCAACAGGGAGAAGAAAATCGCGCACATCACCTTGGCGGAGCTGACGACGTAGATAAACATGCGCACCAGGTTGCGCAGACTGCTCTCGTGCTCCTGCTGTAGTTCGGCTTCCAGGGAAGCGGTCCTATCCTGCTTATGCATACGTCACCTCCAGCTCTTCTATAGACGACTGCCGGTACCAGTGCCGCTGGGCCTCGAACATCTCGGCATAGAGCCCGCCGGACGCCATCAACTGCTCGTGGGTGCCCTCCTGGGTGACGACGCCATCCTGAATGACGAGGATGCGGTCGGTGATCATCGTCGAGGCCAGGCGATGGGTGATGAAGATGGCGGTCTTGCCGTTCGCCATCTCGGCGAACTCGCGGTAGAGTTGGCTCTCGGCGATGGGGTCCAGTTGGCTGGTGGGCTCGTCGAGCAGCAGCACCGGCTTATCGCCCATAAAGGCCCGGGCGATGGCGATCCGCTGCCACTGTCCCCCGGAGACATCCACGCTGTCCTCGAACTCGCGCCCGAGCACCGTGTCATAGCCGTGGGGCAAGTCCTCGACGAAGCGGTCCACCTTGCCCTGGCGCGCGGCGTAAGCGATACGGTCGTCGTCGTGCAGTTGGTCGATGAAGCCCACACCGATGTTCTCGCGCAGCGTGATGGCATACCGGTTGAAGTCCTGGAAGATCGGTCCGAGCATCGATGTGAGCGCTTTGCGAGAATAGCTGCGGAGGGGGCGCCCACCCAGCAGAATCTCGCCCTTATCCGGTTCGAAGAGCCGCAGGAGCAGCTTGACCATCGTGGTCTTGCCCTCACCGTTCTCGCCGACGATGGAGAGCTTCTCGCCGTCGGCCACGTGGAAGCTTAGACCCCGGAGGATATCCCGGTCGGTGCCCGGATAGCGGAACCAGACGTCGCGGAACTCGATGTCGAACTTCGCGGGCAGGGTCTCGGCACCGGCGGTGTTGCCATCCTCTTCCTCCGAAAGATTGAGATACCGACCGTAATAGTCGAAGAAGTTGACGTGATACCCACTCCAACGGATGACCCCGACGCCCCTCTTGGCGATGGCGTCAAAGAGATGGGTCAGGATGGTCAAAGAGAACGCGATCAACAACCCCAGGGTGATCTCGCCGGTGGTGAAGAGAGTGAGCACCAGCAGGACGTTGACGAGCTTGCCGATCTTGGTGATGTTCCCCCCGGCGAAGTGACGTTTGAGATGTTTGAAGTAGTAGCCCTCGTACTCCTGGTTGCGGGCGTTGAGCCGCGTGCGGTAGATATCGATCAGGGCACCGGCGGAACCGAAAAGTTTCATCTCCTGCAGATAATCCCGCGCGCGCAGATATCCCCCGAGCATCTCATACTGTCGCTCTTGGTTCCAATAGCTCTCCAGTTCCAGGTAGATGTTGGTGTTATGCTTGGCGGTATAGAGTATCTCCAGGATCGCAGGAATGAGAATCGTGACAGGCAGCCACCATGTGACCGAGGCCATATAGATCAGGATGCCGGCACTCCCGGTGATATTGGAGATGAAGGTCACCAAATACATCGGGAAAAGGTGCCGGGCCGCATTCTCCGCTCGGTGGTAGGCTTTGTCGATGATCTCCATCGAAGCCTCGTTTTCGAGGTGCTCGTACTTCATGCGCTCCAACTTCTTAAGCATCCGGCTCTTGAAGGCGGTGCGCAGGATCAGCAGGGCGCGCGGCTGGACAAAGCCATAGATATAGACGTCACGGAGGATCGGCGGGAGGAGGGCGAGCAGCATAAAAGCGACAAGATAGAAAAGATAGCGGTCGAACGTAATCTGTCCCTGCGCCAACGCCAGGCCCTGGTCGAAGATATGGCGGTTAACGACCAACGTCAACAATTGCATCACGCCCAGGCCGAAGGCCGCGATCAAGGTCAGGACGACCATCACCGGCGCCTCCGCTGCGATGATGCCCAACAACTTTTTGTATGCGTTAAGGATACGATGCGTGCTTGCCTTAGCTTCCAAGATATGTGCTCCTATTCCGGATGGACAATGCGTGTGATATCTCCAGGTTTATCAGCATGGTAAGCGCGTGAAGTCCGAACCTTTGTAAATATAAAACAAATACTTGATTTTGTCAAGGTTAAATTTAAATAAATTCAATACATAGATTGATATTATTGAATAAAGTGGGGGTTAGGAAAATAAATTTACAGGACGTTATCATTTTACGAACCCTGAGGTTGCTGATAGGATCCTGGGGATATACGGAAAAAGGTCGGGCATCGCCCGACCTTTTTCCGCGCTAAATATGGAC
>CAYMAQ010000358.1:0-3558 GCA_964388385.1 uncultured Anaerolineales bacterium
GGGGGGGGGAATCTCAGCGGTAGTCCTTCAAGTGCTGGGTCGGATGGCGCAGCCGCCGCAGGGCCCGGCCCTCGATCTGGCGGACCCGCTCCTTGGAGATACCGAGCTTCTGCCCGAGCTCCTTGAGCGTGTGCTGACGGTGCCCGTGCAGCCCAAAGCGCCTCCGCAGAATCCACGCCTCCCGGGGCTCCAGGGAGTCGAGGGACGCAGCCAGCTTCTCCTCCAGCATCGTCGTCTCCGTGGTCTGCCCCGGTGACGGCGTCTTCCGGTCCGCGATGAAATCGCCCAATTCGGCGTCGCTCCCCTCGCGGTCGTTGCCGATCGGCTTGTTCAGCGAGGTCGAGAGCCACGAGTGCTGAATGATCTTTCTGATTTTCTGGGGATCCTCCCCCATCTCCTCGGCAATCTCCTCGGAGGTGGGACGATGGTCCAAGCGCTGCTCCAGGGTCCGCCGGACACCGTTGACCTTACGGATCTTGTTGTTCATATGAACCGAAAGACGGATCGTGCGCTTGTGATAGATGAGCGAGCGGCTGACCGACTGGCGGATCCACCAGGTAGCATAGGTGCTGAACTTATAGCCCCGTTGATAATCGAACTTGTCGATCGCCCTGAGCAGGCCCACGTTCCCGGCCTGAATCAGATCCTGGAACGGCAGGTATCCCCGATACTTCTTGGCGATGCTGATGACCAGCCGCGTGTTCGCCGACGCCAGATGTTCGCGGGCCGACTGCCCGCTCTGCACCTGCGCCTCCAAATTCGCGACCCGCTCGGGTGCGGGATCGCCCTCCGTGAGGACCTGCTGCGCCTCGCGCCCCCGTTCGATCCGCTTGGCAAGGACGATCTCCTCATCACGGCTCAACAGGGGGACCTGGCCCATCTGCTGGAAGTAGAGGCTGAGCGAGGCATCCGCCGGAATCCGGCTGGGATCGACATCGTCCGCGTTCTCCGGGTCGTCACCGTTACCCCGGTGTGCGTGATCGGACGCATCATCACGGAAAAAGGCGTCAAAATCGTCCAGTGCGCTGGACGGGGCCTCCTCCGACTCGGAACCACGGTCGGTCTCGAAGATCTCATCCAGCGTGAGTAGAACGTCATCTGCCATCACGTACGCGCCTCCTCTTGGATCTAGTTTTGAATAACTGAATAGATTTTTTACCCCCCCCCCCAGAAGCGTACCGGGACCGAATGACGCCAGACGTGGTCTGGATGACGGTGATGCCAATAGGGTCAGGATCGTGGCGTACCCGGGACGGTCGTGCGCAGCCTGCAGCGGTTTTCGAAAGCTCATACCCTTGTATTAAAGTATACGTTGTTCTATTTTTATGTCAAGTATTAATTGATCCCAGGACCATTGCCATATGGTGGGTTCTGTTATAATAGGGATGTTGAATCTCGTGCTCCCAAGGCCGAGGCTCGACAATCACATCCGCTGTCAATCACGCATGACCGACTGAAGGAGTGTATGTGATCCCAGGCATCCTACGGCAGGCGCGAAGGCACGCAGCTCTCGTCAGTCTCATCCTGACGTTCCTGATCCTCCTACCCTCCGCTTGCCGTCAACAACAACCGAAAAGTGTACCGGAGACTCTGACAGAAAGGACACCCATGAAACCTACAACCCCAGTCAATCCGACCTCCGATCTCAGCGAGAACGTGCGATCTCATATCGACCAGGCGTCCCCCGATCATCCCCGGCTGTTTATCGACCCGGACGCGGAGGCCCAGCTCGCGGGTAAGCTCGCATCCGATCCGACGCTCAATCACGCGCGCGCCTACGTCTTCAGCGTGGCCGAGGCCCTGCTCGACGTGGAGCCGGTCGAGCGGGTCAAGGTCGGGCGGCGCCTGCTGAGCGTCTCGCGGACCTGCCTGAAGCGCGTGCTCACCCTGGCCCTCACCCACCGACTGACCGGCGATGCGCGCTACGCCGACCGGGCGCAGGCGGAGATGCTGGCAGCAGCGGGATTTACGGACTGGAACCCGAGCCACTTCCTCGACGTCGCCGAGATGACGGCGGCCCTGGCAATCGGCTACGACTGGCTGTATGACGAACTCGATCCGGAGGCCCGCGCCACGATCAGGCAGGCGATCATCGAGAAGGGATTGGAAACCTCCCTGGAGGGCGGCTGGTGGGTCGTCGCCCGCAACAACTGGAACCAGGTCTGCCACGGCGGGCTGACCCTGGGTGCGCTGGCGGTCATGGAGGACGCACCGGACCTGGCGGCGCGGATCATCGAGCGGGCCGTCGCGAACGTACCGCGATCCATGGCCGAGTACGCACCGGACGGCGCCTATCCCGAGGGGCCGACCTACTGGCGGTACGGGACCACCTACAACGTGCTGCTGATCGACGGGCTGACCTCCGCCCTGGGCACGGATTTCGGCCTCACGCAACAGGAGGGGTTTCTGGCGTCCTCCGACTACTACCTGCACGTCACGGGTCCTACGGGCAAGTTCTTCAACTACTCCGACTGCGGCACCGACGGCGGCACCGCCCCGGCGATGCACTGGTTTGCGGCACAGCGGGACAAGCCGTCCCTCCTGTGGTTCGAGCGGACGGCGCTGAAGGCGTTCCTCTCACACCCGCCCCAGGCGGAGGGCCAAGGAGACCGGCTCTTCCCGATGCTGCTGATCTGGGGGCAACCCCTCGCGGAGGTCCCGCCGCCGTCGGAGACCCATTGGAAGGGCGAGGGCACGACGCCGGTCGCGATGCACCGCAGCGGGTGGGACGATCCCCAGGCTACCTACGTCGCCCTCAAGGGCGGATCGCCCGGAGCAAATCACGCGCATATGGACGTCGGCACGTTCGTGATGGACGCCGGGGGCGTGCGCTGGGCCTCGGACCTCGGCGCCCAATCCTACCACGACCTGGAGTCCCAGGGCATCGAACTGTGGGACAGCGGTCAGGACGGAGAGCGGTGGGAGGTCTTCCGTCTCAGCCATCTCAGCCACAACATCCTGGTGGTGGACGGTGAGAGGCAGCGCGTTGACGGGCACGCGCCCATCGTCGGGCACGCTGCAGACGGCCCCATGCCCCATACGATCGTCGATCTGGGCCCGGTCTACGCGGGCCAGCTCGCCGCCGCGCAGCGCGGGACCGGGCTGCGGGAGGATGGATCCGTCCTGATCCAGGATGAGATCGAGACGCTGGACCGCGAGACCGAGATCCGCTGGGGCATGGTCACCCGGGCCGACGTGGAGATCCGGGACGCGCACACGGCGATCCTGACGCAGGGCGGGAAGCGCATGGTCGTCCAAGTCATCGCGCCGGAAGCGGCCGCGCTCACGATCACCGAGACGGCGGACCCGCCGCACGACTACGACGCGCCCAACCCCGGCACCCGGATGCTCGGGTTCACCGCCAAGGTCCCGGCGTCGACCAAGACGCGGTGGGCGGTGTGGCTCAGCCCCGGGGATGACGTCGAAGAGCCGCCGGCGATCCAGCCGCTCGCGGCCTGGTAGCCGGCAGATCCGGCGCGTTTGCCCGAAAGGCCACAAGCTCTCGTGGTAGCCACTCGAAAGGAGCTCGATTATGACAGAAGGACAGAACCAGGCGTC
>CAYMAQ010000359.1:0-3556 GCA_964388385.1 uncultured Anaerolineales bacterium
CGTAGGGGGGAGGATTCAGTCTCCCCCCCAGCGGGGGGGATTAAGGGGGGGAGAATCGACGGGTGGGCGTGGGTCTTCTCCGTGGCCGACAACGGCATCGGCATCGACCCGGAGCAGACCGACCGGCTCTTCCAGATCTTCCAGCGCCTGCACACCCGCGAGGAGTACGAGGGAACGGGCATCGGCCTGGCCCTCTGCAAGCGCATTGTCGAGCGGCACGGCGGGCGCATCTGGATCGCGTCCCAGCCGGGCCATGGCAGCACATTCTGTTTTACACTCCCACAAGTCGAGGAAACCCACCATGCATAATCACGAGATCCGCGTTCTTTCCATCGAGGACAACCCCGGCGACGCGTTGTTGATCGACGAACAGCTCATAACAGGTACAAGGTCCGGCTGGGCGCTGCCTACGTTCACGGTGGAACGGGCAAACCGCCTGGAGAAAGGGCTGGCGCGCCTGGACGCAGCGGCGACCGGTGAAAAACCAGGCATCGACGTCGTGCTCACCGATCTCGATCTGCCTGACAGCCGGGCCGGAGCGACCCTGGCGACGCTCCGGCAGCACGTGCCGCACCTCCCCATCGTCGTGCTCACCAGTCGGGAGGACGTGGATCTGGCGCGCATCAGCGTCCAGGCCGGGGCCCAGGACTACCTCTATAAGGACGAGGTGACCGGGAGCCTGCTGGCCCACGCCCTGATCTATGCCATCGAGCGGCAGGAGAATGCGCGGGCGCTGCAGCGGGCGCACGCCCGGCTCGAAGAACAGGTGGCGGCCCGCACCCACGAGCTGCAGGAGCGGTTAAAGGAATTGACCTGTCTCTACGCGGTCAACCGCGACCTCCAGGAGGACCTCACCCTCGAAGCGCTTTGCCAACGGACGGTCGAGCACCTGGCGTCGGCGATGCAGTTCCCGGCGATCGCCGTTCCGGCGATCGCGCTGAATGACCAGCGCTACACGGTCGGCGAGGGCGTGAAGGACCCCGCACGGGTTCTCTCCTCGGAGATCAAAGTGAGCGGCGAGGTTAAGGGGCACGTCAAGGTTTTCTACACCGAGGACCGGCCCTTCCTATTACCCGAGGAGGAGAAGCTGGTCAACGGCGTCGCCGAAGCGCTCAGCACCTGGATCGAGCGCGAGCAGGCCGAGGAACAGACTCGCTTCCAGGCTCAGTTGCTGGACAGCGTCCGGGAGTCGGTGATAGCCACCAACCTGGAGGGGAAGGTCATCTACTGGGGCACGGGGGCCGAGGCGCTGTACGGTTGGTCCGCCGAGGAGGTAATGGACGCGCCGATCGCCTTCATCGTCGATCCCCGCGAGCGCAGAGCGGAGGAAGCGCGGATGCGCCAGGTCCGCGAGACCGGTCACTGGCGCGGCGAGTACCGACAGAAGCGCCGGGATGGCACCTCGTTCTGGTCGGACACGTCCATCTCGTTGGTGCGGAATAAGGGCGGTCGACCGACTGGATTCATCGGCATCGATCGGGATATCACGGCCAAGAGACAGGCGCAGACCAAGCGGGAGGTGACGCTCAGGGCCCTGCAGGCGAACGAAGAGCGCCTCCGGATGACCCTCGATCTCTCCCCGATGGGTATCGGGATCGTCGACAACCGGGGCAACCTCATCGACTGCAACGCCGCGCTGGCGGAGATCGTGGGATACGACCGCGAGGCGCTCCTGCGGATGAACTTCGCCGACTTCACCCACCCCGAGGATCTGGCGCGTGAAGAGCGGTTGATCGCCGACCTGTGGGACGGGAGGGCAACCAAGTACCGGATGGAGAAGCGCTATCTCCACAAGGACGGGCATGCCGTCTGGGTCGACGTGACGGCATCCCTTTTCAAGAACGAGCAGGGCGATCTCGTCTACGGTTTTGCGTTCGTCCAGGACATCACCGCGCGCAGACGGACCGAACGGGCCCTGCGGGAGAGCGACGCACGATACCGCGTGCTCTTCGAGTCCTTTCCCCTGGGCATCACCGTCGCCGACGGCGACGGACGGATCCTGGAGACCAACGCGGAATCCGAGCGTCTGCTGGGCATATCGCAGGACGAGCACGAAGCGCGGCACATCGATGGGGAGGCATGGCAGATCATCCGCCCCGATGGGTCCCCCATGCCCCCCAAGGAATACGCCAGCGTCAGGGCGCTGCGGGAGGGCCGGCTGATTGAAAACGTCGAAATGGGCATTGTCAAACCCGACAGCGAGACGACCTGGATCAACGTGACGGCAGCCCCCCTGGAGGATGACCGCGTGGTCATCACGTACCACGACGTCACCCAGCGCAAACGGGCCGAAGAGGCCCTGCGCCAGAGCGAAACCCGCTTCCGGGCCATCGTCAACGCGCTGCCGCAGTTCATCGCCTACACCGATCGGGACCTGATCTACCGGTTCGCCAACCGGACCTACCAGGAAAAATTCGGCGTGACCCCCGCGGACATCCTGGGCAAGACGCTCCCCGAGGTCATCGGCGAGGAGGCCTTCGAGGAAGCCCGTCCCCACGTGGAGAGAGCCCTGAGGGGCGAGCAGGTGCGCTACCACGAGCGCTACGACTACGCGATCGGGGGCACGCGCGACATCGACGGCATCCTCGTCCCTGACGCCGCAGAGGACGGGGAGATACGCGGCTACTACGCGGTCCTCACCGACATCACGCCCTATATGGAGATACAGGAAGAGCTACGTCAAACCACGCAATGGCTCCAAGCTTTTCTGGATCACTCCCCGGCGCTGGTGCATATTTTCGATGAAGAAGGACGCTATCTGTTGGTCAGCAAGGCGACGGCCGAGACTTTGGGGCTGGCCCCCAAGGAGATGATCGGCAGAACCTTCGCCGATTTGCTCCCGCCGGAAACCGCTGCGACGTTTATGCGGCGCGTGGCGGCATTGAAAGAAGGCAGCGCGGTGCGGGTCGTGGATGAGCAGATCACGGCGAAGGGTGAAGAACGGCTTTTCGAGTCGCTCCTCTTCCCTCTCTCCGATGAGGCTGAGGGGGGTACCTATGCCTGCATCGCCACCGACGTCACCGCGCGCAAGCAGATGGAAGCGGAGCTGAGACGCAGCAACGAGGAGCTGGAGCAGTTCGGTTACGTCGTCTCCCACGATCTCCGCGCGCCGCTCCGCACGGTCAAGAACTACCTCGAACTCCTACAACAGCGCTATGCCGATCAGCTCGATGCGAAGGCCGACACGTATATCGACTATGCGGTGGCGTGCGCCGAACGGATGCAGGCGATGATTCAGGCGCTGCTCGATCTGTCGCGGGTGGAGGGCCAGGGCCGGACGTTCGCCCCCACCGGGGTCGAGGCCGTCGTGGAGCGGACGCTCAACGCGCTGGAGCGGGTCGTCGAGGAGACCGGCGCGACGGTGACCTACGACGATCCGCTGCCCACGGTGATGGCCGACGAGGCGCAGCTGGCCCAGGTCTTCCAGAATCTGATCGCCAACGCGCTGAAGTTTCGGCGGGAGGGGGTGCCGCCTCGGGTGCATATCAGCGCCGACCGTGTGCCCCCCTCTAACTCCCCCCGTAGGGGGGAGGATTCAGTCTCCCCCCCAGCGGGG
>CAYMAQ010000360.1:0-3556 GCA_964388385.1 uncultured Anaerolineales bacterium
AAGGACTCGTCGATACCCATTCGTGTATTCGTTTCCCATTCGAGTCGGCCCGGCACCCTGGCCTCAGCTAGAGAGTCATGGTTTTAATTCGTTCATTTCTCAATTCGTTGTTCATTTTCAAAGGAGGTCGACGCCTGTCCCCGACCCCGTATCAGCCGCCAGGCGCGCACAAGTCCCTTGCCGGCGCCCATCGCGACGTTCCACCCGATAAAGATCACTCCCGTCGGGGCCATCGTCCATCCCAAGCTCCAGCTGAATCCCCGATCCATCGCCGCGAGCAGGCCGTAGGGCAGCGCGTAGAGGAGACCCGCTCGCACGAGCCCCCCGACCGCGCGCGCAACTCGCCCGGCTTTCGAGCGCTCCGGGCTTGCCTTCCGCCGGATCACCCGCAGCCACCCGCGGACGTCGAGGACGGCCACGAGCAGAAAGACCGCGGTCGCGATCCCGTAGAACATCCGCATGGACAGCCCGGTTTCGGGCTCATCCCCGGTGAGCAGTGCGGCGATCCCCGCCGGGATCTCGGAGTAGGCCAGCATCGCGGGAACGAAGCCGTTCTGGTTGATCAGGATCACAAACCCGTAGTCGTGCGCCGGCAGCAGCCACGCAAACGACCGGAAGTTCTCCAGGGATCCGCCGTGGCGCACGACCCGGGTGTCCTCCCACGGTTCGACAATCCAGCCCATCCCGTATCCCTCGCCCGGCGGGGCGCCGGGGGTGTCCGGGCGCTGCAGCGCCGCGATGCCCTCGGCGGACAGGATGCGGGTGCCCCCATAGGCGCCGCCGTTGAGCTGGGCGATGAGATAGTGGGCCATATCCTCGGCCGTGGAGACGAGGCCGCCCTCCGGCATGGTGTGTGCGGACGTCCCCTGCGCCCGGGGGATGGGGTAGCCGAAGAGCACCCCGTGGCCCTGGGCTGCGTTGAGGTCGGCGATGCCCTCGGGGGTGGCGGCGCTGCGGTCCATCGCCAGCGGCGCCAGGATCTCCTCCCGGACGTAGTCGCCGTACGCCCGCCCGGAGACCTCTTCCACGAGCCGTCCCAGCGTCGTGTAGTTCTGATTGAAGTAATGGAACGCGGTGCCGGGTGGGTCGACCGGCGCCGCGTGCTGCAGGTCTCTCACCGCCGCCTCCAGGGTGGTGCCCGACGGCAGGTCGGCCATATACGTCTCCTCCGCGAGCCCGCTGGTCTGGTGCAGCAACTGCCGCACGGTGAGGGTCTCAGAGGTACGACCGCCAGCCCCCTCGTCGGCGACCCGGAACCAGGGGAGATACGCCCGCACCGGCGCGTCCAGGTCGATCTCCCCCGCCTCGACGCGCTGCATCACGGCCAACGCGGTGAACGACTTGCTGATCGACCCGATGTAAAGCGGCGTCCGGGCCGTCATCGGACGCCCCTCTCCGGCCGACCCGTACCCGCGCAGATACGCGATCTCGTCGCCGCGGACGATGGCCAGCGCCAGGCCCGGCATGCGGTGGCTGGCCAGCGCCTCGCGCACGAACGCGTCAACCGCCTCAAAATCCGGCTGGGCTGCCCGGCTGGGCTGCCCGGATACCAGGATCAGGCCTCCCAGCAGCAGGAGAAGGGCGGTGCGCCTGAACGTCACCCGGACCCCCCATCCGGTTCGTCCCCCTGCTCGCGCGGCGTTTCCTTCGCGCGGTCGAAGCCGGCACCCAACGAGAGGCCCATGGGAAAGATCGATAGGTTGGTCAACCGTTTTCCTGCTCCACAGGCTGCGGTCAATTGACGCTAGATTATTCGGAAACTTCTACAGCGTACGAAGGTTGAGGATCGGGGACAGATTCGTTTTGGCGATCGTCAATCAAGCGTATCTCCAGGGTAACCTCGAAAACCTCACTCAACTTTTGTAGCGTTTCCAAAGTTGGATTCGCCAGCCCGTGTTCGAGTTGGGAGATATTTGCCTGATACGTCCCCATTTTCTCTGCAAGTTCTTCTTGTGTCCATCCTCTTTCCATACGTAGGCGAACAACATCATCGGCAAGATCAAGCACAGGTTGCAGATCCTTTTCTGCCTTTACATAATCCGGATTCTGGCGCTGTTCCTTAACGTAGGCTTGATGCTTCATCATTAGCCCCTTTATGTATGTCTCCTGAAGTAGTCCTGCCGATAAGCTATAGCTCGTTCAATTTCTGAGTCAGGTACCCTGCCCGTCTTCTTAACAACTCCATGGGTCAGAATGGCTTTATCTCTATCAAAGAAGAAGTAGAAGACTCTGAATCGCTTGTGCCGTGTGCGCACCCGCAGTTCGAATATCTTATCTCGGAGATGGGCGGCATGATCTCGCCCCAGCAAAACCAATTCTGATCCATACTGATTGAGTAAATTGATTCCCCGTATAAGCCGCTTGCGTTCCTTCACTTCCAAACTATTGAGGAGATCCTGAACCGGACAGCGGTTGGTAACCGACTCATAGTACTCAACTTCACAACGGGACATAGCTACCAATCCTTATAGTTTATATACTATATGCGTTATCAACAAAGTCAATGATGGATCTGATTTTCCGTTTAAGGTGACGCTATCGCAATTCGGACAGAACTGCCTTCGGCACCTTGCAGACCATCGTATACGCTGGGTCGTAGACGTTCCCCACCTCGTAGGCCACCACCTGGCCCAGCAGGGTGCTCGCCGCCGCATAGCTCAACCCGTAGTCCGCCTGCAGCCAGCGGAGCATCTCGGTCGTGGCGTGCTGCAGCGCCTGGTCGAGCGGGCGGGCGTTGCCCATGGTGAAGATGAACTCGGCGTTCTCGCCGTGAGGCCACGCTGGGGCCTGCTCCTTCCGGATCTCGACGGTGAACCGCACGTCGAATGACGTCTCGATCCCCGTACCGACGATCTCGCCATCGCCCTGGACCGCGTGCCCGTCGCCCATGTGGATCAGGGCGCCCGCCTCGAAGACCGGGAAGGTCACGGTCGCGCCGGCGACCAGGCCCCGGTAGTCCATATTGCCCCCGTGCGGGCCGGAGGTCGCCGTCCAGATCGCCTGTCCGGTTTCCGGGGCGACGCCCAGGCAGCCCAGCATCGGGTTGAGCGGCAGGACGAGCTCCTCCAATCCGGGGATGGGCACCGCCGGCGCCGCCGTCCCCGCGTCCAGGTCGAGCGCCCATCGCATCAATTCGCGCTCGGGCAGATCCGGGACGAACGCCGGGTCCACGACGTGCGGCGCGACCGGGGTGTAGGTCCATCCGGTCGGGCGGTTGGGCGCGGCGGCCTCGATGTGAATCACCACCGCGTCGCCGGGCTCGGCGTCCTCCACGTAGAAAGGTCCGGTCTGCGGATTCGGTGGGGACGCGACCAGGGTCTCGCTCGCGTCGTAGCCGTGCGCGTCGATCGTGGTGGTCACGACCGTGTCGCCGTCCGCGATGCGCAGCACGGGCGCGTGCGGGCCAAAGGTGTTGTGATAAGTCGTTGGGTCAAAGTGATGCTCGGTCATCGGCTCTCTCCTTGGTTGTATGGGTCGGCTGTCGGATCCTATCCGTATTCTGTCAGGGTGGATGGAGATAGTATACAAGCGTTGTGAAAGTTTGGACAGAGCTCAA
>CAYMAQ010000361.1:0-3508 GCA_964388385.1 uncultured Anaerolineales bacterium
GGAATGCGTTCGCCAACGCCAACAAGGCGATGGATCACTGGATGGCACACGGCCCGGCGGCAGTGACGGCGGCACCCCCGAGGCTCTACGCGGGCTCGCGGCTGCCCGAGGCAGTCATCGTGGCGGCGGGTGAGAGCCTGGACGCCCACGGGTTGCTGCCGGCGCAGGGGTATCTGGAGGCACCCGAGGAGGCATAAGGAGAGCTTCTGAGAGGTCCTGGTAGGGGATCGGCGGGATCTGGGAGGGGTTTTGTGGCATTCTGAGAAGTGTCGACCGCTCATCAAGGAGAATGCCAATGCCCAACCGACCGCTGCACGTCAAGTTCATGCTGCCCGCCCTGACCGAAGCCCGCAGTCCAGACTGGCGCCCCATCAAGTACGCCCTCTTCCCTCCGCTGGGGTTGGCGACGCTGGCGGGCTACCTGACCGAGGACGACACCGTCGAGATCCAGGACGAGCACGTCGCGCCGCTCACGCTGCACGACGAGCCGGACCTGGTCGCCATCCAGGTCTACATCACCTCGGCCAACCGCGCCTACGAGATCGCGGATCGGTACCGCGCCCGCGGCGTGTCCGTGGTGCTGGGGGGCCTGCACGTCACTGCACTGCCCGAGGAGGCGGCGCGGCACGCCGACGCGCTCGTGCTGGGGCCGGCGGAGGAGGCCTGGCCCCGATATCTGCAGGACTTCCGCAGCGGACGTGCGCAGCCGGTCTACCGCTCCAGGATCCGGACTCTGCACGCGATGCCGCCGGTCCGCCGGGATCTGATCGACCGCGGGCGCTATCTCGTTCCAAACTCTATCGTCGTCTCGCGCGGGTGCCCGCACACGTGCGACTTCTGCTACAAGGAGGCCTTCTACCAGGGAGGCCGCGCTTACTACACGCAGGCCGTTGATGAGGCGCTCGCGGCGATCGACCGCCTGCCGGGTCGGCATCTCTTCTTCCTGGACGACCACCTCTTCGGCAACAAACCGTTCGCCACGGCGCTCTTCGACGGGATGCGGGGGATGGGACGCGTCTGGCAGGCGGCGGCGACGGTGCCCTCGATCCTCGACGACGATCTGCTGGACCGGGCGGTGGCGTGCGGGCTGCGCAGCCTCTTCATCGGCTTCGAGACGCTCAGCGGTCCCAACCTGGCACTCCACCACAAGGTCCAGAACCGGCAGGCGGACTACGAGCGGGCGATCCGGCGCCTGCACGAGCGCGGTGTGATGATCAACGGGAGCTTTATCTTCGGGCTGGATCACGACACACCGGACGTCTTCCCGCGCACCGTCAACTGGGCGGTCCGCCACGGCATCGAGACCGCCACGTTCCACATCCTCACGCCCTACCCCGGCACGGCGCTGTACGCACGGATGGCCCGGCAGGGTCGCCTGCGCCACAAAAACTGGGATCTGTACGACACCCGACACGCGGTCTTCACACCCAAGGGGATGTCGCCGACGGCGCTGGAGCTGGGATACCGGCGCGCCTACCGGGACTTCTACCGCTGGCGGTCGATCGTCCAAAGCGCCAATACGAAGCCGGACCTGGGCGGTAAGCTGCGCCACCTGGCGTACACGGCGGGGTGGAAGAAGTTCGAGGGGTTCTGGAACGCGGTCATCCGCGCGCAGCAGGTGCACCGGATGGTGCCGGTGCTGGAGTGGGTGCTGGGCCGGTCGGCGCGGCGCGGCCATCAAGACGCTCAACTCGCGCAGGAGTCGAAAGTCTCACGCCGAATGTCACAAGTCGAACGCGCAGGACGTTAAGACGCGACCGACCGCGCCAGGACGTGACGTCTCTAGAAGCAGGCGCGCCAAGTTTGTTATTATAACCACAGATTTTACAGATTATACAGATTTTTATGTGCTGTGTGGCGATGATGCGACTGGTACCGTTCTATGACCAATCAATGAATCCCTCCATGTAACACCGGCGGCGTCAAGTAGGACACCTCGGATCGAGAATCCATAATCTGTGAAATCTGTAAAATCTGTGGTTAAATTCCTATCTCCGATCCTTGACCTCCTCACTTCACCGAACTGAACAAGCGCGGTCGACCGAGTCATTTGACGCGACCGGGCTTTCCCCTAGAATCCATGGGAATCCAACCAGCCAAGGAGGCCAACTATGGAATGCAAACAGGCGATCAATCTCGAGACGTGTACGTGCGGTGCGGAAGGATGTCCCCGGCACGGGGTCTGCTGTGAGTGTCTGCGCCACCATATGGCGCACCGTCAGTTTCCGCGCTGCGTCTTCCCGGAGGACGCGGAGCTCCCCGACCGCTCCTTCGAGACCTTTGCGAAGATGGTAGCTGCGGGGCAGGTGTAAGCGCGTCAGACGGCGAAAGTCAGACGTCAAGGTCGGGAGAGGGCCCGAGAGGAAACAGCTCGACGGTCAGAGGACATGACTGACCGTCGAGCCGGGATGATGACAGCCAACCGATAGAAGGCGGGGGCTGCCTACGTCAGGGGCAGGTCGACGGGCGCCCCACCCAACTCGGAGGAACGGCGGATCGCCAGAATCAGTTCCTGATCGAGGCGGGCCTGGTACGGGCCGTAGGTGGGCGCGGTGTCGTTGCGCACGGCGTCGACGAGGCTCATCAGGCACGAGGCCACCCCGATCTCGTCGTCGTGCCACTGGACGCCGTGGCCCTGGACCTCCGGACGGAAGGGGTTGTCCCAGCGGACGATGGGCAGGTCGGGATCGCCGGTGTGGGCGACCACCGCGATCAGGGCGCCGCCGTCGCAGCGCTCCCACCGGCGCTCCAGGGTGATGAACTGCGGCCCCTCCCCGCCGGGCGCCAGGAGGGAGAGCTGCTCCTCCACGTCCAGCCCGACGCCGGTGGTGATACCCATCCCCTTCTCCGCCATAAAGCGGCTGCTGCGCCACCAGCGCAGGGGCGAGTCGTAGCCGACGCTGGTCCAATGGAAGATGCCCAGCTTGTCGCCCTCGAACTCGACCATGCCGTGCTCCTGGGTCTCGTCGCGGGGGCCGAAGGTCCCGGCGTTCATCGACCAGTGCGGGATGAGCGGATACTTCTTCACCGCGCCGGTCACGCGAACCGGCTTCGCGTCGAAGCCGAGGTAGCTGCGCATCACGCTGATGCCGTGGTAGCCGTGCCCGGCGTAGTCGTTAAACGAGACGTAGACGTCCCCGAAGAGCCCGGTCTCCAGCAGCTTGAGCTTGATCTGCTCCAGCGGGCGGCGGTGGAACTGCTCCGAAACCTCAACCTTGAGCCCCTTCTCCTCCGCGATGCGGATGATGGCGTCGGCCTCGTCCAGGTCGTGGGCGATGGGCGTCTCGAGCAGGACGTGGAGGCCGTGCTCCACCGCCATCCGGCCGACGATCCCGTTGGCGCTGTACGCGACGGAGACGACGCCGATCTGGGGCTCCTGCTCGGCGATCAAATGGTCGAGGTCGGTGTACCAGGGCGTGTCGAGGCTCTCGCCCAACTGCCGGGCGGAGTCCTCGCTGCGCCCCCAGACGGCGACGAGGTCGACCTGGTCGGGGAGCGCTTTGAGAAT
>CAYMAQ010000362.1:0-3481 GCA_964388385.1 uncultured Anaerolineales bacterium
CGGACGGCGAACCAGAGCCCGCAGCCGGGCGCGTAGACGGTGCGCCCGATGCGGTAGACGGCGGACGCGGCGGTGATCCGGTCGACGGTCACCCGGTCGACGGGCCGGGCCTGCCAGACCTTCTGCGCGCGCAGCCAGTCCGCGCCGTCGTCCTCGCAGGCGACCCACTCGCGCCAGTCCTTCCACTGGTTGTCGGCGGTCTCGGGCACCGCCGCCGCCCAGGCGTCGGGCAGGTCGGCAATCTCCTCGGTGGCGATCCAGACCTTGCCGTCCTGGAGGAAGCGCCCCTTGTCGCTCTCGTCCGCTCCGTCGTAGGCCTCCAGCGGATCGCCGTGAATCCAGCGGCGGAAGATCGCCGGGGAGACAAAGCGCAGGCGCTTGAGGAGCTTGCGCTGGCCCGGCTTGAGCTCGATGGGGGCCTTCATGAAGGGCGCCGGCAGCAGGGGGAGCGACCCGGCGCGGGGGAAGGCGGAGGTGAGGGTAAAGGGGGGCCAGCCCGGGTCGTCCGGCGCGATGAGGTCCGCGACGCCCGCGCCGCCCGCCAGGTCGGCCTGGGTGGCGACCAGGGCGGCGGCAAGGGTATCCGAGGCGCAGGACGGCGCCGAGTGCTCCTGCTCCAGGCCCTGCCGCCCGAAGTGGAATCCCCCGCCCGGTCTGGGATCGATGCGGTAGGACGTCCAGGTGGTCATCTAGGCCTCCCCATCGCCATCGACCGGCACGCCCGTGGTGCGCAGCCAGTCGATGAGGTCGTCCTGCGCAGCCGTGAGCGCCGCCAGGTCGGCGAAGGGCTCGTCGCGGTAGGGGGTCTTCCTGGTATAGCTGCCACGGGCGCGGGTGTAGACCCGGATGGCGTGGAAGGCGACCTTGCCGGAGCCTCGGGAGCCGGAGCCGCCCAGGTAGTCATCCTCCAGGAGCTGCATGCCCTCGATGACGTTGGCGAAGCGGTCGAGGTCGGCGGCCTCGTAGATGGAGTAAACCATCTCGGCGGGGCCGAAGACCGCGCCGGCGGGCACGCGCTCCATCTGGCGGGGCGTCGCGGCGGAGGTGACCCGGTCGATGGCGGCCTCCCACTTGACCTCACTGAAGGGCAAGTCGGTGGCATTGCGCAGCGCCCTGACGCTGGCGGGGGTCAGCTGCACGTCGCGGACCACCAGGCGGGTGGAGGTGGAGAAATCCTCCTCGCCGGGCACGCCGTAGATGTGGCAGACGGCGCACTCGGCGTAGGCCGCCGCGCTGCTGCACGTATGGATCGTCACCTGCCCGATGCGCCGGTTCTGCAGCAGCCCGTGGTACTTCTCCATCTGGGACCGCATCTTGCCCTTGAGGGAGGATCCGGGGATGTAGGGCTGGTCGGAGAGCGGGTCGCGGATAACGACATTGTCGATGCCCCCGATGGAGAGGGAGCTCTCGGCGCCCCCGATGTGGAGCCCGGTCTCGGCCTCGATGTTGCACTCGATAAACACACGTCCGAAAAGATTCGCTCGCTTTTCCATAAAGTCCCTCCTATCTGCCGCCCTCGGCCTTGTGGTAGGCCAGGGTCGCCTCGAAGAAATCCACGAAGTTCTGAAACCGCGTCCGGTCGCCCTCGATCATGTCGATCGCATCGGTCAGGATCTCGACGAGGGCCTCGACCCCCCGGCCCCGCTCGCGCTGGGCCTGGTAGGCCATCTTGGGTTTGAGGAGCTGGAGCTCGCGGCGGGCCTGCCGGGCCATCTGCGCCTCGTCGGCGTCGAGATCCTCATCCTTCTTATCGGGCCAGCTCATCTCGATGCGCCGGACGGTGCCGAAGATGTTGCGGATCTGGTTGGTGCTGAGCCGGTAGCGGTTCGCCAGCGCGTCGCCCAGCGATTTGGCCACTTCGACCGTCTTTTCGGCATCGCCGTCCTTGATAATCGCCTGCAGTTCTTCTCTGGTCATGCTTGCTGCTCCTTTCTGATCAACAGATCGGCCCAGCGGGCTGCCGGGCCCAGTATCTCAATGGACGTGTTAAACGTTTCGTACGCCAACGCCCCTCGGATGCGCGCGATGGCGTCGCGGTGGTCCTTGTCCCGGTCGGCCATGCGCTGGAGTTTGTACGCGGCCTGCCACATCAGCGGGCCCCAGTAGGGCTTGCCCCGTTCCTTGACGGCAGCGAGGTAGCCCTCGTAGAGCGCGATCAGGGTCCGCAGCAGCGCTCGATTGGCGCCGTCGTCGATGAGGGCGGTCAGGGTCTCCTGCTCCGTCCCGAGCGCGCCGTAGTCCTCCCAGGGGATGGTGACGCCGAGAAAGTTGAAGGCGTCCTTATGGTGGTCCGGATCGTCGCGCTCGTAGTCCTTGGCCGTGTCGAGGGCGTCCTCGGCGTCGGCGGCAGCCTGGTAGAGCGGGTATTTGCCGCCGTGGAGGGTCAGCCCGCCAGAGAGGTGCACCGCCGGGTTGCCCGCCGCGTAGCGCACCAGATCGCTGCGGATGGTGTCCGCCAGGCCGGGCAGGACGTCCCATGCGCCGACGATGAAGAGGTCGTCACCGCCGGAGTAGATGGCGTAGACCGTGTCCGGCCCCTTCTCGTTGACCGCGCGGCAGCATTGGCCCACCCAGCCCTCGAAGAAGAGGGAGAGCGCGAAGCTGAGGGAGGCCACCCGCGAGAGGGTGCCGGCCTTCTGCATACCCCACTTGAAGACGTCGCCCAGGTCGTCCACGTCCATGCGGAGGACGCCCAGGCGCCGGACCCCCCGGGCCGCGTCCTGCAGATCCTCAAAGGTAGCGATGGCATCACCCTTGCGGGGCGTGACGTTGACGGTGTAGTGGGTGCCGGATGCCACCGGATAGCCGCCCACCACGGCAATCTCCTTCGCGATCCGTTGGGCCGAGGCGACGGGATCCGCCAGGTCGCGGGTCGCCAGCAGGCTGGCCCGTTGCGTGTCGTTGGGCAGCTTGAGGACGGGCCGCCCCCCAGCGGTGACGAAGCCGACGGCGGTGCCGAACGCCCGCAGGGCCTCCCGGTAGCCGCCGCGCGGCGTCTCCTCCGGGGGCACCTCACCCAGCAGGAGGTAGTCGCCATCTCGCAGGTCGGTGCCCAGGTCCTCCAGCGACGCGCAGAGGTCGCAGATACGGCGCTCGTCGTCGGTGCCCTCATGCTCCACGGTCACGTGCTCCTCGCGGTGACAGACCTGGCATTCGCCGTCCTCCCCGCCGCCGGCGCCGGTGGGGCCGAAGACCTGGCTGTGCAAGGTGCCGGCGTCCAGCTCGCTGAAGCGACGGCGCTTGGCGGCGTTCATGGCCTGAGAGGTCTTCAGCCAGTGGTCTCCAAATTTCTCGCGGTCGAACCCCGCCGCCGCGACGGGGGTCCAGCCCAGCGCCAGGTAGAGCGCGCCGCCGTGGTGATCCAGCAGCCTGCGGCTGATCTCGGCGCGGACGGCCTCCAGGTCCGCCCCGGCAGCGCCGGGCGCCAGCAGGTAGAAGTGCCCGCCGCCGGCGTAGATGAGGTTGGTGATCGGCAGGTCCA
>CAYMAQ010000363.1:0-3478 GCA_964388385.1 uncultured Anaerolineales bacterium
GTCAACGGCCTGGCGCATGGCCTCGCGCAACTCCTCCGGCAGAGCCGCCAGATCCTCGCGGGTGAGCGGCTGAACGTCGGCCTTTTCCGGGGCTTGCCCGGAAGTTTCGGCATAGACATAGTGCAGTCCGAGGCATTTCCCCAACGCGTCAAAAAGCTCCTCCGGCCTGAAGGGCTTGCGTATATAATCGTCTACGCCCGTGGCCAGAACCTCTTTTTCGGCATCGTCAAAGACGCTGGCTGTCACCGCGATGACCGGGGTGGTGCGGCCCTGTTCGGTAGCCTTAATCCGCCGGGTGGCCTCGTAGCCGTCCAGCACCGGCATGCGCATGTCCATCAGCACCACATGGGGCGACCAGGCCTCAAAGACATCCAGAGCCTCCTGCCCGTTGACCACCTCCCTGATCTCAAAATCCAGCGGATCCAGCAGGGCGGTCAACAGGTCGCGGTTATCTTTCTGGTCGTCCACGATCAGAATGCGGAAGGGGCCTGTGCCCGGTTCCAGGCCGACCACCTGCCTCACCTCTAGCTCATCCTCCTGCGCCGCCGACTTGGTGGCCGGCGTCACAAGCGCGTCGAAACAGAAGCAGGAGCCCTTGCCCACTTCGCTCTTCACCGTGAGGCTGCCACCCATCAGTTCCACAATTTTCCGGCTCACGGCCAGACCCAAGCCCGTGCCGCCGGCATCCTGCCCCCCTGCCAATTGCCGGAAGGGCTCGAAGATGCGGTCCAGCTCGTCCTCGGCAATTCCGGGACCGCTGTCCTCCACCTCCACCACCAGACGAATCGTATTCGCATCGCCATCCGAACTGTCCGTGGCCGTTTCGGCCCGAACCCGCACGGCTACCCCGCCGGTCTTGGTGAACTTGACGGCATTGCCCATCAGATTGATAAAAACCTGCCGCAGCTTGCCTTCATCGGCGTTTACGTAACGCGGGACACTGCCATCCCGTTCCATCAGAAGCTGCAACTGTCCCCCCTGCGCACGAGACGTAAACACCAGCTCCAGGTCGTCCAGCAGATCGTAGAGACAAACGTCTACCAATCTCAAGTCGAGCATGCCTGCCTCGATCTTGGACATATCCAGGATGTCGTTGATCAGATTCAATAGATGCCGTCCGCCGCGCCCGATGGTGTGGAGCATGCCGGTCTGGCGCGGGGTGAGAGATGCGTCGCGCTCCAGAATCTGCGTAAAACCGAGCACCGCGTTGAGCGGCGTACGGATCTCATGGCTCATGTTGCTCAGAAAGACGCTCTTGGCCCGATTGGCCTCCTCCGCCGCCTTCTGGGTAAGCATCAGTTCGTGCGTACGTTCCTCGACCCGTTGTTCCAGTTCCGCGTTGAGTTTGCGCAATGATTCCTCGCTGTGCTTGCGCTCGGTGATGTCGCGCTCGGTGGAGGCAATGCCAATGGATTCCCCGGCATCGTTCACCAGTTTTGTGACGGTCATCCAGACATCGAGAACGCGGCCATCTTTGGTCACCCGCCGGGTCTCAAGCGAGGAGACCGTTTCGCCCGCCAACAACCGACGGACAAAATCCTTTTGCTCTTCAACCTTACCGGAAGCCGTGAGGCGCTCCATGCACATCTGCAGCGCCTCTGCCTCGGTATAGCCATACATCAGTTTAGCGCCGCGGTTCCAGGCGGTGATCCGTCCATTGACGTCCTGAATCGTGATCGCATCGTTCGAGTCGCGTACCACCGTCACCATGCGGCTGGTCTCTTCTGCCGCCAGCTTGCGCTCGGTGATGTCGGTGTCGCTGCCCCGATAGACGATGAGATTGCCCTCGGCATCCAACAGGGGAAGACCGTTTGATCTGACCCAGACGATGGCCCCGAATTTGGTCTGGACGTGGTTATCCAGATCGGAGAAGGGTTTCTTGTCGGCGATAATCTCCGCGGCCACGGTCCGGAATGTCGCGCTCCCCTCATCGGGATGCAGATCGTAGATGGTTTTCCTGCCGACCAGTTCCTCCGGTCGGTAGCCAAACACATCTTCCGCCGCCGTGCTGGCATAGGTGTAGAGACCCTCCGCATCGATCTCCCACACGAATGTTCGGCTGTGCCGCGTGCTCTGCTCGAAGCGTTGCTCGCTTTTCCGCAAATCCACCGTCAACTCCGCGGCCAGCGCCACGGCCTTGGCAGCGACACTCTGCTGCTGTGACCGCATCAGGAGGAAGACCAGGATGCTGAGGGCGAGCCCAGCGGCCAAAATGATCCATGACGGAAGAAAAACTTGCTCGGCCTCGAATTGCGGCGTCGAGTGGAAGACCAGGCTCCAGGTGTGACCGTACAGCTCCAGAGACGTGTGGCTGGAGAATAGCGCCCGATGTTCCTCCCCAGAGCCACCGGCCAGCTCGCGGCTGGTGAACAGCAAGGCTTCCGGTGAAACCGTCGCGCCGTCGTAGAGTTCGAAGGCGACTTTCTCCGGGGCCTCCGCAAAGATGCCCCGCATCAGATCCTTCACGCGCAGAGCGGCATAGACATACCCCGTGAGCGCGGCCCGGCGCGCTTCCACGCTGGACGGGGGCACGCCCCCGGCGAAGACCGGGACATAGAGCAGGACCCCTGGCTGGACGTCCTCGTCGGTCTCCTGGACCAGATGGACCCGGCCCGACAGCGAAGGCGTAGCCGTATCCCGCGCCCGTTCCATGGCCGTCCGCCGCACCGGTTCGGAGAACATGTCATAACCAAACGCCCGCTGGTTGCGCGCGTCGAACGGCTCCAGGAAAATGATGGACGTGTAGATCGCGCGTTCCCCATCCGGCCACACCGTATACTCGGGGAAGCCCTCGGCCCGGATGCTCTCCACATGGCGCGATAGTTCGGAGGGCGCGAGGACCTTGGCAAACCCGAGGCCCTGAATACCGGAGTACCAGGTGCGAGCCTGGCGGTACTCGACATACGCCCGCCATTCCTCCCGGTTCACCTCCTCGGAAGCGATAAACGTCCCTGCGCCGCCCTGGAGGATACTCTTGTAGGTGTCTATTCTGCCGGCGATATCCTGGCTGATGCGCTCGCAATACTCGTCGAAATGGGCTCGTTCCCTGGTCTGTTCAGCGTTGTCCCAGAACCACCAGAGCCAGACCGATGCGGCCAGCATCAGCGCCAGCACCAGATACGGCGCAATCCGGCTTAAAACCGAATGAGCCGGTTTTTTAACTGTATCATTTGTCATGGTTCACCGTCTTTTTTGACCAACAAATTATATACAGCTATTTTCCGTTTAAGATCACTCTATACAACATATACCTCCTTTCTTCTCGTCGAGCCATGAAGGCTCGACATTGCACTTCCAAGTCTGGCATTACATTTAACGCTAAGGATTCTTTCTGAAGCGCCCCCCACCCCACTCGTAAGCCACGGCATCCCGCCGTTTCAGAAAGAATTCAGTTGAACGAAGCCGCTTTGGTAGCGGACACGATTGGGAGCGTCTCTATGGGGATTCAAAGGCGCCTTGGGGTACGCGACCGGAACGG
>CAYMAQ010000364.1:0-3478 GCA_964388385.1 uncultured Anaerolineales bacterium
TCTGGTGGTGGGATGTAGGCGCCAACGCCTGGTCGCAGGCGGGCATCGTCAGCGCCGTGGACGTCGCGCAGAAACAGGTCACGGCGCAGGTGGCGCATCTGTCGCTCTTCGCCGTGTTGGGGGAGACGCAGCGCGTCTATCTGCCGCTGGTGATGCGGCAGTAGCTTTTCTGGGGAGGGATGGGCCGGTGGGCCTGCCTCTTCTCACCTGGAGAGTCGTGACGAGACGGAAGCCGGGCTGCTGACGGGGCGCGTGGTACATTTTTCTCAGTTTGGGGTCTTTGGCGATACGCAGCGGGTCTATCTGCCGCTGGTCTTAAGGTAAGGGTTATTTAACTGCCGTGGTGGTTTCAACGGCGCATGATTAAGGAGATTCAACGATGATTAGGCGAGTTTCGAGCAGGTTATTGCTGGTGTTGGTTTGTTTGGGGATGTTGATGTTGGCGATGCGCGTTCCGGGACAGCGGGTCGCTGCGGAGGCGCCGGTGGCGGCGCCCCAATCGACGCTCACGGCGCAGGACGCCGTGCTGCCGGTGCTCGATCCGGACTTTGCGCCGCGCTTCGAGGTGGAGGGCGGCGTGGGGGCGACCGTTACCCAGCCGGACAACAAGGTGATCATCGCCGGCGCCTTTGACGCGGTCAACGGGCAGGCGCGGCGCAATATCGCGCGGCTTAACGCCGATGGGTCGCTGGACACCACCTTTGCGCTCTCCGCGTCCTCGATCCATCCGACCCCCACCTTCTATGCGCTGGCTCTGCTACCGGATGGGAAGGTGTTGGTAGGCGGTGACTTCAGGATTACGGGTGCTGATGGACGCCTACGCCGAGGATTGGTGCGGCTGCATGCTGACGGCACTCTGGATATGGACTTCGAGATGGCCGACGTCTATGACCTAGTCAGTTGTCGGACGATCTACGCGCTGGCGCTGCAGGACGACGGCAAGATTCTCATCGGCGGTGGCATGACGAGTAACGGGGGCATCGCCCGGCTCAACCCTGATGGCAGCGAGGACGAGAGCTTCGATCCCGGCGACGGGGTCGGCGGGACTGCATCCTCTGTGGCGACGGCCGCCGTGCGGGCGATTGCGCTTCAGGATGATGGCAAAATCCTCATCGGTGGGAAATTTACCACCTTCGACGCCGTCGAGGCGCTGCGGATTGCCCGGCTCAATGCCGATGGATCGCGGGATGCGGACTTCGACGTCGGCGTCGACGGCGCCTACAACAACGACTACAACATCGTCGTCAACGCTGTGACCGTGCGGCCGAATGGGGACATTCTCTTTGGCGGGACTTTCAAATACGTCAACGGAGGAGGGCATGCCGCTCTGGGCTGTGTGACGCCTGATGGGACGTATCGCCCTGAGATGTCTGGCGGTAGGTTTCGTGAGGTCAAGAGTATACTGGCGCTCGCCGACAACTCGATCATTGTCAGCGGTTGGGACTCTGACATCATCTATGACGGGCGACCGCTCTACCATGACGGGGGTATCGTGAAGCGCGATAGCGCGGGAAACGAGATCGATTCGTTTACTTTCGAGGGTCGCCCTACCGAGGTCAACGCGTTGGCGCAGCGTCCCGACGGGGCCGTGGTCGCCGGGGGCGCCTTCCGTAGGTCGAAATACAGTGTGCCCCACCTCGGAGAGTTGCAGATCCCCTACCGTCACAGCCTGGCCCTCTTCTCGGCGGACCTGGAGCTGGCGTTCGATTTCGAGGCGCCGGTGACGAGCGCCGGCGAGGTGCGCCAGATCTTGCCGCTCGACAACGGCGATTGGATCGCGCTGGGGCGCTTCAGCCTGGTCAACGGCGCGCCCCAGGTGGCCGTGGCCCAGATGACGGCCGCGGGCGCGGTGGCCCCCGCCTTCACATCGCCCTTCCGCCGCTTCACGAACGAGGTATACAGCGGCGTGATCCTGGACGATGGCTCCTTGCTCGTCGGCGGCGACTACACCGACAACTATACCGATCAGAGCCTTACGGGACAGACGCTGGTGCGCTTGAGCCTGGAGGAGGGCGAGATCCTGGACTTTCCGGTTCCAACTAAACGTGCTCACTCGCCCGTCCTGGCGGTGGATGACGAGGGCCGGATTCTCGTGGGCGGCAAAGGAAGCCCTGGCTTCCCCGCCGGCATCAAGCGCTTGCTTCCCGATGGTCAGGTAGATCCGAGCTTCGATCCGGGTGAAGGGTTGAACAGCCCCGAGCCGGATGGCTGGACGGGATTCGTCAGCGCGATCCTGGTTCAGGCAGATGGCCGGATCATCGTCGCGGGCAAGTTCGCTGATTACGGCGGCACGGGGCGCAGCACGATCGTGCGCCTGGAGGAAAACGGCGCGATCGACGAGAGCTTCGTCCCGCCAGCGTTCGGGGACGCCTACGGTACGCCGCAGATGGCGTACGTAATGGCGCAACAGGGCGACCCCGTGGCGTCTACGGGCAAGCTGCTGATTGGGGGCGACTTCTCGGTTGAGGCAGGAGCGGCGACGCACGAGGCATTGGTGCGGCTGGTAGCAGATGGCGGTCTGGACCCGACGTTTGTCTCGCCCTTCAGTTTCGATGACGCTGTGCGCGCGTTGGCGGTGCTGCCCGATGCGACGATCCTCGCTGGCGCTTCCATCTATGTGGAGCTTGCGGGGGGCGTGCCCGATCACGACCTTCTCTACCTGCTGCCCAACGGGGCGCGCCATCCCGGGTTCGCTGCCAGCGTTGAGGGCGCGCGCGCGGCTGCCACGGAGGGCGCCGTGCTGGCGCTGGCGCTGGGCGTGGGCGAGCAGGCGCTCATCGGCGGTAATTTCGTCGCGCTCGATGATGCGCCGCGCGCCAGTATGGGCGCCTATCAGTTGCAGTCCATCCCCAGCGCCATAATCGACCCCGCCACGGGCGGGGAGCTGCGCGTGCCGGAGGACGGGATGGTTTATAGCTTCCCCCCGGGGGCATTCAGCGATACCGTGATCGTGATCCATAGCCCGCGTGCTATGAGTGACCTGCCTCCCGTCTCGCCGTTGGCCAGTAGCCCCCACGCCTTCGATGTGACCGCTTTCTACAGCGGCAGCGGGCAGATGCCAGCGCAACTGGCGCCGGGTAGCTGTTTCACGGTGACGATTGCGCCGCTGGACCGGGGCGTGGTCGTTTCGGGCACCGCGGCATTGTGGGGATGGGACGAGGCCGGCGCGGCCTGGTCGCAGGCGGGGATCACGAGCACCGTCACGACGGAAGGTGGGCAGTCGACGCTGACGGCGCAGATCAACCATCTCTCGCTCTTCGCCGTGCTGGGGGAGACACAGCGCGTCTATCTGCTGTTGGTGCTACGGTAGGCGCAGGCGGCTGAACCACGGTCGTTAGCATGCCCGGTGCTTCTCGAGACAGATTCCAAAGAGATCATTTAAGTAGGAGGGCGTGCTAACATTGCATCAAGCCGACCGCGCCTGCGGCGCGTGCCAGCGAAGGTGAAACGCGCTTTGAGGCGTGCCTGCTGGCAAAGG
>CAYMAQ010000365.1:0-3467 GCA_964388385.1 uncultured Anaerolineales bacterium
GCCTTGGCGGTCATGCCCATCGCTCGACACCGCTGGGGGGATTCCAGCAGGAGCAGGAGGGCCTCGATGAATGCCTGTTCGTCGCCCGGCGGGACGAGCAAGCCCGTCCGCCCGGATTCGACGGTCTCCGCGATCTGTCCCACCGCGTCCGCCACGACAGCGATCCCGGCGGCCTGGAGGTCCATCAGCTTCATCGGGCACTTGGTGCGGTTGAGGAGCGTATCGTCGAAGGGGTAGAGCGCCACGTCGGTCAGGGCAAAGCCGAGCGGCAGGTTCTCATCGGTGCCCCACCCGGCGTAGACGAGGTCCGCCCGGGGGTCGGGGGGCCAGGTTTCAGAGACGGTCCAGCCGGCCTGCCGGGCCATGGCCAGCAGCGTTTCCTCCTCGCGGTCGAACCCGACACCGATGAGGATCAGCCGCGCCTCCGGTTGGCGGTCCCGTACCCCGGCGACGATGTGCCACAGGCGGTCGAGGCCGAACTCGAAGAAGCGGGTGTAGAGCAGCATCGTGGGGCGCTGCCCGGCGGGGCGTTCGGATCCCGGCGGTGGGGGATTGACGCCGTTGGGGAGGTAGAAGACCCGATCCGGGGGGACGCCCCGGGCCCACACCAGGGTCTGCAGGGCGCGGCTGGCGACGGTCACAGCGTCCGCGTGGTCCAATCCCCAGCGCTCCTGCCAGGCGAAGAACCGCTTCATCCAGTCCGGATAGTCGCTGCGGGCGTTCCATCCGCCCGGCCCCTCCCAATCATCGGTGTCCACAACGACCGGGTAACGGCGCCCCAGGGCGTAATGCGTGAGGCCTGCGTAAGCTTTCGGTTTGAAGACGTGCAGCACGTCGGGCTGCATCCGGCGAATCCGCCGCACCATGCGCGCAGCCAGCCGCCCATGGAACCATCCGGGCACCCGGCGGGGCAGGGCGACGTTGTGGACGTGCACGCCCTCGTCCTCCCAGCGCCGCCCGGCGTCCTCCGGGTTTTGCCAGGGGGGCAGCAGGAGCGTGACCTCGTGTCCGCGACGCACGAGAGCCTTGCCCAGCGGCAGCGCGCGCACGCGCATGGTCATACGGGGCGAAAGCCCAAACGGACCGACCATTACGATTTTCATCGATCCTCTCCCCGATCTGTCCCGATCAGACGATCAGCTACCGGCTTGAAGGTCCGGCGGTGTATCGCACAGACGCCGAGCTGCTGGAGCGCCTCTCGGTGCTGACGGGTGCCGTAGCCTTTGTGCCGGGCAAAGCCGTATCCCGGATGGTCGACCTCTGCGGTGTCGATCATCCACCGGTCGCGGCTGACCTTGGCGACGATGCTCGCAGCGGCGACCGAGAGCGAGTGCGCATCGGCGCGTGGGAACCCCCGCTGGGGCAGCGTGATCTCGGGCAGCGTGAGCGCGTCGAGGATCAGGGCCTCCGGTGAGAGATCCATCGCGTCGAGGGCGCGCCGCATCGCCCGGTGGGTGGCGGGCACGATCCCGATGTCGTCGATCTCCGTCGCCGTGGACCATCCCACGCACACGGACAGGGCGACCTCCCGGATGCGATCCAGAAGCCGCTCGCGCTTCCGCTCGCTGATCGTCTTCGAGTCCCGAACTCCCTCGAGGTGATCGCGCAGACCCGGGGTGCGGGGCAACACCACCGCGGCCGCGTAGACCGGCCCGGCCCAAGGTCCCCGTCCGGCCTCATCGAGGCCGGCGACGAGCCGGTAACCCCGATCCCAAAATGCGGTCTCGGCTTGTGTGCTTGGCACTATCTGTCGGGTCATGGCATTCGTTTCCGTCACGATCTGTGGACTCATCTATTGTGTCACGTTTCACACGATTGCCAAACGTGCGTTTGCCTTTTTCGCCGGCTCATTTTATACTGGCGGTGTTACGTATGAATCCGGTTGGTCAGCGCCAGAGGCTCTGCTATGATACGGCTTTATGGTACGAATGAGTTTTGGTGGATCCACAGAATGCGTCCAGCCATACCCATCCGGGTAGGAGGTCATAATGGACTTATTTGATGACCTGTTGAGCAGAGAGAGTGAGCCGGAACCCGAGGAGGACGAAACGCCTGATTCCGGGACGACCTCATCGGGGAGCGATATGCCCGACTTTGAGTCGGAGGACGGTTCGTGGGACGATCTGTTGAGCGGTCTCGCGTACGACGAGGAGCCGGAAGCGGATGAGGATGAGCCATCCGGTCGCGGGAGACCCCGGGACCGCGGAGGGCGGCGGCTCTCCATCGTTCAGATGGCGATCCTGGGAGTCCTGGGGCTCTTTGTCGTGGCGGTATGGGTGGTCATCGGGATGATGATCGTGCGCTCGATCCCGGCCGATGCACCCGAGGACCCGGATTCGGAGGCCGACGTCACCGTCGTCTCGTATGCTGACGCCACGCCTATCGAATCGTCCGGGACGGTCACCCAGACACCGACGCTCACCCCGGCGTCCGACGAGGGCGAGCCGGTGCGGGAGGGTGAGCAACCGGCCTCGACGGTACAGCCCACGGTGACCCCCACCCCCACGCGCGTGCCGCCCGTCTCGACCGTCTACGACCGGCAGATCGCGGAGGATCCGGATAACGTCGACCTCTATCTGCAGCGGGGCCGGGAATATCTCTCTCTCGGCGTCTACCAGGCTGCGTTGGAGGATTTTCAGAAAGCTAAATCCCTCGAAAAGGAGCGTGCCGAAGCCTACGTGGGTATGGGCTGGTCGCAGTACTATTTGGCCCAATGGGAGGCTGCGGAGGCCTCCTTTGGGACCGCAGTCGCCTTCAACCAGGATCTACCCGATGCTCACGTCGGGCTCGGCAAGCTTTTCTACTACCAGGGCCGGTACGGGGAGGCCGTCTCGGAGTTCGATTGGGCTGCCGAAATTGACCGTGGGGATGCGGAAGCGGAGGCCTGGTTAGCTATCGCAGCGGCCCGTCAGGGCGATCCCACGGAAGCGATGGGCGCGGTCACCCGGGCGTTGAGTATCACCGAGGATCTGCCTCTCGTGTACATCGCCCGCTCTTGGGCCTATCGGGCCCAGGACCCGCCGGATCTGGAGAGCGCCCACGGCGATTTGATCTACGCGCGGAACCTGGCGCCCAATGATTTCCATGCTCTGAACGCGCTGGCACGTTTCTACCTGGCGCACAGACCGGAGCGGCTGGTGGAGGCCGAACAGCTGGCGACCTACGCCCGCAACTGGGCCAAGAACCCGATCCAGGAAGCGGTGGCGCTCCAGACCCTGGGCCGTATCTATCTCCGGCAGGATCGAACGGAGGAGGCGCGCCGCGTGTTGAGCGAGGCCGCGAACCGGGTCACGTCCAACGGCAAGATTGTGCTGGTCGACCTGGTGGACGATCTCGAGCGGGCGCGCGGGGGATCGTAGGGTCCGATTGTCCGGGGCGGTGTTGGAGTGCGCACACCCCTTGATTTCTACCCCCGTGACCCTTTAGTTTTATGAGCGACTATTCACAACCGTAGGATCACCCCCTCC
>CAYMAQ010000366.1:0-2051 GCA_964388385.1 uncultured Anaerolineales bacterium
TCCCTTCCCCTCTCTGCCGTGCGGAGAGGGGAAGGGCCGGGGATGGGGTGAGGTGAGCCCTACTGCGACACCACCTCCATCGCGATCTCCGCCCACCGCCACAACCGCTGCGGCTCGTACCGCACCGTGCTGATGTCCTTCAGCGTGTACTCCAGCGGCGTGCCGTTCGCCAGACACGCATCGTACGTCGCCTGGAGGTCGGCGCGCACCGCGTCCTCGTCCATCGCCGCGGTGGCGACGAGGGCCGGGCTGGGCTTCCGGGAGAAGACAAAGTCCGGCCCGATCCGTTCGGCGCCCTTCCACACGTCGACCCACGGACTCATCGAGATCTTCCGCAGGTTGGGGATCGTGCGGACGATGTCGATCTTGTCGTCCAGGGGTTCGCAGCAGCCGTAATAGCCCAGGCCGAAGCGCGCGTACCACGGATAGACGTAGTCGAGCTCGAACGCCTGGTGCATCCGGGGGGAGACGGAGGAGAAGATCTGGGCCATGCCAAAGGTCCAGAGATCCTTGGCCCGAACGTGATCCGGATCGTAGCCCTCGGCGGGAAGCGCGTCGGCGTAGGCCCCCGTGCAGTGAATGGTCGCCATCGGGTAGCCCAGCAGCCCCTGGGCCTCGAGTTGATCGAGCATCGCGTGGTACGCATCCGTGATCCGTGTGATCATCCGGTGGAGGAAGTCGGGGCGGTCGACCAGGTCGAGGAGCGAGGCTTCCACCCCGTGCCATTCGGAGATGCGGTCCCAGAACGCAAAGCTGGGATGCATACCCTGCATGCGCACCTCGAGGATGCCGTCGAAGAGCGCGTGCGCTTTTTCCTCCCGCATCCGGGTCGCCGCCTCGTCAAGCCTGACGTTCGGCGTGCGGATCTTCTCCAGATCCTCGTCGGTCCTCAACTGATCCTGATAGTAGTGGCCGACGACGTCGTTCTCGGGGTCCAGCACGGCCCGGTCTTCCTGGGCGTTGATCCCCAGATGCGCGCCCCGGATCACCTTGGGGACGTCGACGTACGGCTCGACCACCATATCGACGCGCATATGGCGCCACTTGTAAAGCGTCCGGCGCAGGTTGGTCTCGATGGCCCGGCAGAGCGGATCCTCACTCCGTACCGTGAGTTCGTCGTCCACGTTCATCTCGTGCCACGGAATCTGGTCGATCATCACCATGGGGCGCTCCGGTCTGAGCCCGTTCAGGGCCTTCCACCTGGCGATCCGGGTCTGTTGTTCGGGGTGCGCTGCGATCTCCGCGACCTGTCGACCCAGATCTCTCAGCACCTGTACGTCCGTTGGGTTGAGGGTCATAGTCTTTCCCTGGTATATAGGTGGGTAGGGTGGTAAAAGCTACGGTTGGGGCAGAAGCTCATAGCCGGCCTCGACCATCAGTTCGAGAAACAATGCGGTGGCGTGCTCGACCAGCACGCTGCAGGAGCCCAGACCGCCGGGCCCTTTGACCGCCGTCCTCCGCACCCTCTCGCACTGGCTGTCGCCGAAGGCTTCGCGGAATCGTCGGCGGAACTCTGCCGCCAACTGCTGGGCTGCGTCATCGTTAACGCCGGCCTCCACGCGGCCCAACAGGGCCCCGATCGTCATCATGCCGCCGCTCAGCGCGCCGCACAGCTCCTGCTGCGTCCCGCCGGTCCCACCGGCGAAAGGCGTGGCTATCCGGGCGTATTGACGGTGCCAGTCCGGGACCAGATGCGGTGTGGTGGCCAACAGCACAGCCTCCGAACAGTGGTAGCCGTTGTTCAGCATCTCCCGCGCCTGGCGGGCGATCGCAGCGCGGATTTCGGCGGTTGATGGGGTCTGGCGTGATTCGTTCATAGGAGAAACTCCGAAAGCTTTTGGAAATCGAACATCCCAGTGGTGTCCTTTCTGAAAATATAGCGCACACGTGAAGCGCATAGGTAGAGTCCAGAGCGTACAGGGACATTATAGCATCAGGGACGTTCTGTCCAAGGGGTTAGATGAGAGGGGCTGGGACCCTTGTCGTTGGGTCCATCATCTCCAAAGCCCGGATACTCCCCCCCGGAGGGAGTATTCCCTCCGGGGGGGAGT
>CAYMAQ010000366.1:2151-3453 GCA_964388385.1 uncultured Anaerolineales bacterium
GGGAGTATTCCCTCCGGGGGGGAGTTAGAGGGGGGCGATCGATCTCAGTCGCCTGTCAACGGTACCGCTCCGGGCTCAGGCGACACCAGCTCGCCCTCCGCAGCAGCCTCGGACGGGAACATATGCTTCGTCCGCTTGCAGACCTCCACGAGCAGCAGCATCGTGGGCACCTCAACCAGGACCCCGACAACCGCTGCCAGGGCAGCGCCCGATGAGAGCCCGAAGAGCATCGCCGCCGTCGCGAAGGCGACCTCGAAGTGGTTCGAGGTCCCGATCAGGCCCAGTGGCGCAGCCTGCTCATAGGGCAGCTTGAACAGCTTTCCAACACCGAAGTAAGCAAATACGAAGATCCCCAGCGTCTGGATGCTCAGCACGATGCTGATCCACAAAATGTGGAGAGGATTCTCCAGAATCACCTCTCCCTTAAAGGAAAAAAGCAGGACCAGGGTTGCCAGCAAAGCGACGATACTGATCGGGGTCAAAGCGGGCACAAAATGAGTTTCGAACCACGCCTCGCCCTTATTGTTGATGATCCAGCGGCGCGAAAAGTAGCCGCTGATCAGGGGAAGCGCCACGTAGATGGCCATCGAGAGCAGCATCGTCTCCCACGGGATCACAATGCCTACGCCGCCGAGCATTAACGTCGCAATCGGCGCAAAGAGGACCAAGATCAACAGCGACATCAGCGCGACGATGACGAGGGTCAGCTCCATACTGGCATCAGCCAGATGGTTCCAGACCAGAACCATCGCGGTACAAGGGGCCACGCTCAGGAGGAGCAGTCCGGAGGTGTACCCCCGCCACAGCTCGATCTCCTGCCCTGACTTCAGAATCTCCGTGCCAGTGATGAACCCCCTGAAGACAAAACCCAAAAAGAAGGTAGCCAGCAGGTATTTCGTGAGGGGCTTAATCGCCCAGTCGATGATAACGCTTAGGATGATCGGCTTGGGATTCTTGGTGACCTTGAGCACCTGCGAGAAGTCGATCTTTACCATAATCGGGTAGAGCATAAAGAACATGCAGATGGCGATGGGAATCGAGACGTGATACAGCGTGATAGAATCTAAGGTGACCGCTATCTGCGGGGCAAGCCTGCCCAGCGCAATACCGGCAGCGATACAGAGAAGAACCCAGATCGTAAGGTATCTCTCAAAGAACGATAGTTTTTTCTCTACGGCCACAATGTCAACTCCTTATATGAATACATCTTGATATACAGGGCAAAAAAAACAGTTCAGCACTTGCTTGGGCTGGCGCCGTACGCGGCCTCCGGACGCAGTTGAGCGACGCCCAGGAGCTGCA
>CAYMAQ010000367.1:0-3443 GCA_964388385.1 uncultured Anaerolineales bacterium
GGACTTCAGAGCCAGAGGCCTTCGACGTTCCACAGCGCAAACTCTCGGTGTCCGTTGATTTCGGCGCGGGTGCGCTTGCCGGACGCAACAGCCAGAATCTCGTTGAAAATATCCCGCCCCAGGGCCGGCAGCGTGCGCTCATTCGGATTTAGTCCATCCGGCGGATTCAGTCCATCCGCATCGAGGATACGACCGGCGTTGACGTCGATGTCCCCGGTCATCCTCTGGTAGAGCTCGGTATTCGTGCTGATCTTGATCACCGGGGCGATGGCATTGCCAATGCCCGTACCGCGTCCGGTCGTGAAGCAAACGACTTGGCATCCTGCTCCGACCAGGCCCGGCACTGAGATCTGATCGTAGCCGGGCGTGTTGAGCAGATAAACTCCCGGCGCGTCCTGTTCCCAGACCCATCCCCCATAGGGCAGGGCGCCCTGTACCGGTGCGGTGCCGCTTTTGGCCATCGCGCCTAATGACTTGATGGCGATGTTCAAAAGGCCACCCTCCTTGTTGCCTGGACTGGGGTTTTCCAACAGGGTGTGCCCAACCCGTGCGGCATAGGCTTTGAAGTCCTCGATCTGGTTGTAGATCGCTTGGGCGGTTTCGTGATCGACGGCCCGTTCTGCGAAGAGATGAGCGGCCCCGAAGAACTCAGGCACCTCAGCGATGATGCTCCGCCCACCGGCGGAGACGAGGAGGTCGCTCGCGTGGCCCAGGGCCGGATTAGCGGTCAGCCCGCTGAATGCGTCGCTGCCACCACACTCAAGTCCCAATGCCAGTTTACGTGCGGGCGCGGCCTTCCGGGATGTTGCATTCGCAGCCTCCAACAGCTCGGGGATCAGGGCCATACCCTTTTCAATCGTCGCCGCAGTGCCGCCACAAGACTGGATGCTGAGGCGGTGCACCGGCTTGCCGTAGAACTCGCTCAATGCCTGCCCATCCGCATACTTGTCGAAAGCAGCCAGGCTGGTCTTCTCGCATCCCAGCTCGATCATCAGCGCAGCCCCGACGTTGGGATGCCGGATGTGCTGGCCCAGGATCCGGAGCGTGGCGACAAACGCCCCGGGAGCCGTCTCGTTGGCCCTGGGATAGGGGCAGCCGCATCCGCCATCGTGAGGCAGCGCGACCACACCATCGACGTTCGGATAGGCCTCCCGACTGTAGGGGCCCTGCATCTCCGCGCGGAGGGCAATCTGCGAGGCCTCGTGGGCGGCGCACATACTGACCGGGACCACGAGAACCCAGTTGCGGATGCCGACGTTTCCATCGGCGCGATGGAATCCCTCAAAGCTTGGTTGCGGCCCCTCCCATTGAGGAAGCGCGGGCGTGCGGAGTGTAAGCTCGGATGGTTCAACCTCGGGAAAATCGCTGTCCACGGTTGTATCATCTACACGGTCTCCGGGTTCGAGCCCTTTCGAACGGGCGAAGGGTTGGCCGTATTGGCGGACCCATTCGTTGGCAGGCACGCTGCGGATGGCAAAGCGGTGTCCGGTGGGGACGTCGGCGCGGAGGATGATCTCGGTGCTTTCTTCTTCCCACACCAAGGTCGTGCCCGAGGGGATCCATTGTTTGGCGACGGCGACGTCGTCACGTTCAGGGACGACGATCACCGCAAAGTCGTGCAGCGTCTTTCGATGGTTATTTGTCATAGGTCACTCGTTGGGGTCCTTGTTTGGTTGGATAGGTCATACTCAACTATAGCATGGTTTCAATGAAACACATCCGTACTGAGGTTAGGGCAACCGCAGTTGGCCGAAAAGGCTCAAAACCCCGGGGCTTAGGGACGGTTTCGTTGCCAGATGCCCCCTTAGCCAAGGTTACAATCGCCAAAGAAGGGGCTTTGAGCCTTAACTGCAATTGCCCGATACTGAGGTAGCTCGGGCTACGGTCGGTGCGCCTCGATTTCGCGTCGGGCGATCTCTACGGCCCGCCGTGCGTTGCCGAGGTCTCCGTGGACCGTATAGACATCTCGGATGATGAACTCCACGAACACCCCCGGCGTTGCGTCCAGAGTCTCGCGGATATGGGCCGCCCAAGCTTCTTCGTTCAACGTCTCGTCCACGCTTAGGAAATTTGGGTCGGGCTTTCGGGAGAAGACGATCTCTGTGCCCTGGAGGGCCTCTCCCATAAAGGCCTCGTCGCACCAGCGGGAGATCGAGACCTTCTTGAGGTTTGGCAACCGGCTGAGATCGTCCCAGAATGGATGAGCCGGCTCGCAGCATCCGTAGTAGACTAACCCCACGGGCTCACAGACGTCACGGTAGTAAGGGTAACAGAACTCGTGGAACATCGCTGGGGATACGCCGACGGTTTCCTGGCTGTTAGCGTTGCCCCACATATCTTTGAGCCGCGCGGGGCCTCCCGGGTAGTCGGGTGCGGGGAGCTGCGTCGTGAAATTGTAACTGGAGCCGAAGCTGGCTTGGTTGCCGTTGTTGACGCGCAGCAGACCCTCCGACTCGGCCCAGTGCATCATACGGAGCGCATTATCACGCAGGAAAGCCATCAGACGGTGCATCGCGTCTGGTGTGTCGATCATCGCCACAAAGAATGCTTCCATTCCCATCAGCTCGATGACCCGATGGGTCAGCATCGTGCTGCCGAAGGTGCCGGTCCGAATCCGGACCGGCAGGAGATCACCGAGTAAATCGTGTAGAAAGGCCTGCCAGCGCTCGGTTCGCTCGCGGTCCACCCGGCAGACGGCGGGCTTGAGCCGCTCAAAATCTCGCTCGAGGTCTTGGATGGGATGCTCGAACTGATACCCTGTCTCAAAGCCCTGGGCGTCTTTCACCTTGGTCCGCTCGATGGTCAGACCGAACTCGTCGATGTCCACAAACCATCCGATGTCAAAGGTGTTGGGTATCACCTTGTCATCGTCGATCAGTTCGTGATTGCGGATGTTGCGAAGAAGCTGTCTCTCAATTCCCCTGCCGATCTCTGACTTGCATTGGAAGATCGACTCGGGCATAAAATCACGGTCGAAGGTCCAGGTCTCGATAATCACCGGCGGGTGCACGCCCGCGCGTCCATCGTTCAGTTCGTACCAGCGTTGCTTACGTGTCTCCATGACAGGCAGCGCAGCGATCTCCGCCTGCCGCTCGGCTAACGTGCGGAGGTAGTTCTGCTCTTTCTCAGGTAGAATCCATGCCATTGCTCAATTTCCTCTTTTTCTACGCATACGTGTTTGCCTCACCCCCTGCCAGTCCGCGACACTGCCGTCGCTGACTGCCGCGCCGGTGCTTTTCGGGCGGTCTCTAAGGTGATCTCATCCCCACCGATCAAATTCTCATCGACCGTGACCTTAACCAGAGGGTGCGCTTACAGGGAAGATCTGCTCAATCTTCGTAATCTTCATTCGCTTGCTCCTATTCTGGGGGGCACGACCCAGTATTCTGCAGGCATTGTATCATGGATGTCTCCCCGTGCGAAAAAGCCGCGCCAACCAACCC
>CAYMAQ010000368.1:0-1407 GCA_964388385.1 uncultured Anaerolineales bacterium
CAGTACGACGTGACCGTCTACTGCCTGCACAACCTGACCGGCATCCTGGGACCGGCGAAGCGGATCACGGCCCTCTCCGGCATCGTGATTCCCGAGCGCGTCCACCACGACAAGGCGATCACCACTGAGATGGACGATCAGACGATCATCTCCCTGGACTTCGGCGACACGTTCTACGCCATCGTCTACGCGACCGTAGCGGGCGGTGTCACGATGGGCTTCTACCCGAACATCTACGGGACCGACGGGTCCATCGTCGGCACCAAGTTCGGCGACGAGGACCTGAAGAAGGAGGGCGATCACGAGCCCCACGTCACCGGCCCGCACACCGATATGCGCGAGAGCCACGTCTACGAGGATATGATGCAGCTGGTCGACTGGATCCTGGACGACAAATCCACGATCGTGACCCCCGACCACGCGCGCCACGTCATCGACATCATCGAGTCCGCCTACCGCGCGGCCGAGACCGGCGAGACGCAGGAGCTGCGCACCACCTTCGAGCCCCTGCCGCTGGACGTCCTTTAACCTATCTAGTGAAGGTGCCGGGGATCCTAGATCCCCGGCACCTGGCTTCGAAAGAAGGAGATTACAGTGAAACTATCCATCTGTTCCTATGCGTTCAACCAGATGACCAAGGCCGGCACTATGGACGTCTTCGGCTATATGGAATCCTGCCGGTATCGCTACAATCTGCCGGCGGCGGACCTCTGGCACGGCACGCTGGCGAGCCTGGACAAGGACTACCTGGCCCAGGTGAAGACGGGACTGGACCGCCGGGGCTTGGAATTGGCGGACGTCTGCATCGACGGGGCCCACATCTGGGAGGACGACCCCGAGCAGCGTGAGGCGAACTATCAGCGCGCGCTGGCGAACATCGAGGCCGCCGAACTCCTGGGCGCCAAGACCGTGCGCATCGACGCCGGTGGCGGTCGCGAGACCCTTGAATGGACCGACGAGCAGTTTGACACCATCGTCTCCCGCTACCAGGAGTACGCCCGGCGGGCCCACGACCACGGGTACCTGATCGGCCCGGAGAACCACTGGGGCGCCGAGGCCGTTCCGGAGAACCTCAAGCGGCTCTGCGAGGCCGTCGATCACGAGGCGTTCGGTGTCCTGCTCCACCTGGGCCGCTGGCACGGCGGCGACGTCGAGCACGGCGACGCTATGATCGTCCCCTGGGTGATGCACACCCACTTCACCCCGGCCCTAGACGACGAGACCCTCGAGGCGCGGATGGTGATGCTGCGCGACGCGGGGTACGACGGCACCTACAGCGTCGAGATGAACACCCTGCGCTACAACGAGGTCGCCGTGATGCTCTCTCGGATCCGCGACGTCTTCGAGCGCTGGCAGCTTTAGGGACACCTCACCCCCTGTTCCGCGGGTCAACGCCACCCGCGGGTC
>CAYMAQ010000368.1:1507-3430 GCA_964388385.1 uncultured Anaerolineales bacterium
TGGGGGTCGGTTCGGTTCGCGCTGCCTGACTACGGTGCGTGGCGCTCCTGGGGGTGAGTCTGAGACCGCGGTGCCCTCTAGCGTAGGACCAGCGGAATGTAAACGCGATGTGGGCGAACGGTGAGAGGTTGGCTCATCTCGTCCACCTGTCCCCACCGATCCTCCAGAATGAGGGTGACGGTGTACTCCCCTTCCGGCAGGAAGAGCGTGCTGTAGTCGTCGTAGGTGTACCAGACCTGATCGCCCCCTTGCTCGACGATCTTCCACCGGTAGGTCATCCTTGCGTGACCCTCTGACAAACCATGGTCAATGACGCCATGGGTGGAGGCCTCCGCATCCAGGTGGATGGGTGTGTTGACCAAGGCCACTTCCGGCGTGATGACGAAGTCGGCGTGGGGTGTAGAGTCGGGGAGCAAAGGAGCGAAGGTAACGGGGATCTCGGCGTGGAAAGGCTTCGTCCCGTTAAGCACGACGGTTATCCCTGCGTGAGACCCGATGGTCATCGCGTTGACATTGGACACAGTCACCGTGATAGCGCCCTTTTGCCAACCGGGGAGAGCCTCGGTCTCCATGTCATCAAAGAAAGGCTCCACCCAGACGTGGAAGGTATCGGCAAGATCCATCGCCGCTTCCGCACCGGGGAGCGGGTAGATGATCACTTCACTGGACGCCGCTTCAGGGTGCACGTAGCCGACGACCCGGGTGCCGCCGATGGTGTAGTTCGCCGCCGTACGTGCCTCGCGCCGGTCCTCGTCGGAGATGGCGGTGCCCTCCAACGTGCTGCTCGTGCTCTGCTTCATGATATCGTTGGCGCCAAAGGCGTGGTCGAGGCGCATGGCGTGCCCGAACTCGTGCATAAGGGCGCGCACCCGGTTCCGTCCGGTGGGAGGCGTGCCCCAGTTAGCATCCGAATGGTTGTTGATGCGGATCGTCCCGCCCTGTGCCGTGCCCTGCCAGGCGCCCTCGTTGCCGTTAAGCATGGTATTGCCTAACGTGATTTTGCCCTCTGTCACGCCTCCGAGATCCTCCTGCTTCACGCCGACGTCGGCGTTCTCGCAGTTTTCTTCCTGGGTCAACGTCCAACCCAGTCCCTCACCGTTCCACGCAGCCGTTGCCGCGTCGACGTCACTCCCGAAATCATCGTCATCCCCTTCAATACAGTAAGTCAACGTCCGTTGTGGTTTGCCATCACCGCCGTCCGACCACTCCCAACCTGTGTCCACATTGGCAATTACCGGTATGACAAAAAAAAGCGTCAATAGGAGACCCACTGCTAACGAAAAGAGAACGGACCACTTCTTGTGCTGCATTTCAGACCTCCCGTGCGGATGAAAGGAAGTTAGCCCTATGTGTAGGAACGAGACGGCCCTAGTTCCTCAAGGCCAAAGGTATGTAGATCCGGTACTTGAAGCCGACCAGCTCGATGCCCTCGCTGCCCGCCACGAAGTAGGTCTCCGGATAGGGGTGCGAATTATCTTGGTGGGATACGCTCATGCCGCAATAACGTTTGCTAACTCCGCCAGCAGCACAAGCGGCAAGAGCCATTTGATCCGTAGGTTAGCTTTCATCGATCCTCCTTTATGGTTAAGTTTGCGTATATTATACCATATTTTTACTCAAAGCTCGCAAATCTATTCTGGCAAAACGGCGGAAGGTCGACGTGGGGCACGATGAGATCAAACCCCGCGGCTTCTCTCTACTGTCCTGCCAGTCTAAATCCACGACCTTGAGCTATCGGAGATCGAACCACTTCGTCTCAAGCGTGAACGTGGGGGGGCTGAGACCGCGGTGCCCTCGAGGAACGGGAGGATGTGTTTTGGGCCACGACGGTTTAGTGCCTTGCTCCGGGGTTTGCGGGTGATGCTCAAAGCCGGTGCAAGGCACTCGTGCGGTGATGCGTCTTGGTACGCCTGCCGTTCTGCC
>CAYMAQ010000369.1:0-3429 GCA_964388385.1 uncultured Anaerolineales bacterium
CCCAGGAGGAAGCCGTCACCCTGGCCCGCCGGGCCGCGGCGGAGACCGGTGAGGACCGCGACGCCCTGGTCGCGCTCAGCGTCCTCCTCTACAACCTGGCCGGCTACTACGAGCAGGCCGAGCGCTATGACGACGCCGTCGCCACCCTGGAGGAGGTCGTCGCCCTCGACGCGCGCACCGACCACCCCGACCTGGACTCGGACCGTGAGGCGTTGGCCCAGGCCCGCCGGTTGGCCGCCCTCGCCCCCGAGGCGCGGGCGCAGCTTGCGGCCCAGGGCGAGGCTGCCCCCAACACGCCGTCCTCTGAGGAGCTAGCCGCGCAGCTTCGGGCCCAGATCGCCCAGATTCCCCCCGAGCAGCAGGCCCAGGCGGAGGCCGCCGTCCGCCAGTTCGTCCGGGAGTGGGAGCAGATGAGCGACGAGGAGCGCGCCGCGTATGCGGCCGAGTCCGAGGACGCCGCTTCGGCTGCCGACCGCCGCCGGCAGATCGACGAGCTGGCCGACCAGGCCCGGGACGGCGCGATCGCCGCGCAGCGCGGTCAGACCAACCGCCAAGCGCTCATCGCCCGGATCGAGGCAGTCGCCAACCAGGCCGCCGAGGGGGAGGCGCCCGGCAGCCCCTGGGACGCGCTGGCGACTTACCTGCGCGCCGTGGTCGCCCTGCTGCGCGGGGAACCGATGCCGCCCGTCCCGCAGGTCTACGCCGCCCACGTGGCCGCCATCCGGAAGGCGGCGTGACACGCACTGAAGTGCTTCACGAGGCTCCTACGGGCCGAACGTCCGCCTGCGCGGACGGGGGCTGCACGTCGACGAAGGTCGACGTCCGGCGCAACGCGCCTCGGATAGGGACTTCAGTCGCGTAGAAATCATTCAAACACGCGACCAACAGAAAGGAACGAGAATGTCCGAACGCTTATACGAGATCGAATGTCACAAGTGCGGTCACCGCTGGTACCAAGACCTGGACGATCTGGACGACGAGGATCTGATCCTCTACAAGGACGTGGACGCGGAGAACCTGACCTACCGGGTGCGGTGTCCCGCATGCCACACAACCAACGTCTTCACGGTCGCGGAGGTGTGACGTGGCCGACATCCCCAAGGTCGCCGGTCGCCCCGAGACCGAAGAGGAAACGCAGCTCGGTCGATGGTTCGATCAACAGACGTTGGCCGCGCCGGACATCCTGGATGCGGCCGCCCGCACCCTCCTGGGCCTGGTCACCGCCCTGATCGGCACGCTCTTCGGCGTTCTGACCGTCGCGGCGGACTCCTTGCCCGCCTATATGGGCTATCCCGCGATACGGAGCCTGGGCGTGGCCTCGGTCGCCGCGCTGCTGGCGGCCCTGACCGGCGCGCTGGGTGTGCTGATGCCGATGCGTCTTGAAGTCTCGAGCCACCGGCTCGACGAACAGGCCCAAGCGTTCGCGCGGGTGCTCAAACGCAAATCCCGCTGGCTCAACGTCGCGGTGATCGCCTTCGGCCTCGGCGTGGGCGCGCTCGGCGCGGTCCTGGTCGCAGCCCTGCTCCTCGCATAGGAGGGCACCGAGTCAGGAGTTGCAAAAAATGAGGAGGGGGCGTCCAACGGGACAACAAAAAAAGGGGTCCCAAGTAATCTCTTCCGTCCCTACCGTTTTCGGCTTTCCTCGCTGCCTTTCACCGCTCTCGCAGTTTCTTGGCGTTGAGTATCACCTACTCTTCTCTCCGCTTCTTCACTTTTCCGATTTTCCTCCGGTGTTGCCTGAGCTTCACCGTTGGATCCTCTTTCAAGCTTCTTCACTTCGAGATGTCCTTCCAGTCGATTGTACCTTGTCAGTTCACGTTCAACATCTCTGCCTACAATGAACCTTACAGCTTCAATCTTCTTTCCGGTGTCGATAAGGTCGTCGTCGATATACTCGGGACTCCCTTTCCTTCTTGGATCGGAACCGAAGCTCCTTTCCTTGAAGTGGTGATAGTATAACATAATACCAATGGGGTTGTCAAGGGTGAAATCGCCGATATCCCACAGATGGTGGGTGGATTCCGGGACTATAAAAGCGATAACGCGTCTCCAGGGTATGAGACACGGACTCCCCTATCGCTCTACCCTAACCGCCGGCGGCGCCTCGAGATAGCCCAGGGAGGTCAGGAAACCGTCCATCCGGCGTACCGTGTCGACGAAAGGCGCATTATGGTCGCGACCCTGATTGAAGAAGCCGTGACCGCATCCCTCGTAGCCGATCAGTTCACAGCGGTTGTCATAGGTCAGCATCCCCTTCTGAAACAGCGCCACCGTCTCGTAAGGTACGACCTCGTCGGCTATGCCGTGGAAGATGATCGTCGGCGGAGATTCGGACGTGATGTACCTATAGGGCGACATCGATGCGGGATCGACGCCCAGCCGCTCGGCCAACTTCACAATTCGGGCTTCGGGCATCTCGAGCTTGCCGGGAATCGACGTCAGCACCAGGGCAGGATTAAAGAGCACCAGCGCGTTGGGTTGGGCGCTGACCGATAGATCATCCTGCGGGTCGTCGTAAGCGAGCAGCGTCGCGGTCGCAGCCGCCAGGTGACCACCGGCGGACCCACCGCCAGCCGCGATGCGGTCGGGATCGATATCCAACCGGTCCGCGTTTGCGCGAATCCACCGGACGGCGGATTTGGCGTCGGCGACGCACGTGTGCGGCTTCACGCCGTGGCGGGCGTAGACCCGGTAGTCGGCGGTCATCGCGACCATTCCCCGGGCCGCCAGGTACCGGCAGTGCGCCTGAAACTGGGCGGGGCTGCCGGCCCTCCACCCGCCGCCGAAGAAGAAAACGATCGCGGCCCGAGGCGCGTCGGGCTGGGGCCCCTCCGGCTCGAAGATCCACAGCCGCAGGTCGACGTCGTCCACCGTCTTGTAGATTTCCACGCGGGCATCGGGCAATACCGGCGGGTACGCCGGTCTCTTATCCTGAACGTGCTCTGCCATCATCAAAGCTCCTTTCTGAAAGGTTGATCACGATATCGCAGGCCGACTCGAATGGGTCACGAATATACGAATTGAGTCACTCCTTGGGATCCACCAACCGCATCCCGGCTTCCGGCAGCCACGCCGGCCAGTTATCGAGCCACGGCGGCGTGCGCGGTTCCTACACCCGATCGCAGATGGGGAGGTACGCCTTGAGATCGACGATCCGAGTGCCGTCGAAGGCATCGATCTCGCCAACCCGCACCCGGCCTGCCTCCTGATCGATGGCCAGGATGGGGCACGTCGTCATCGCGATGGGATTAGGCCGGAACGGGGCGTCGACCGCCAGGACGACGGGATCGTCCTGCCGGCGGATCCGTCCAATGGGCTCCATCCAGAATCGCTCTCGTGCTGACTGCGGCATTGTGCCCCTCCTTGTCCTGACCGTGTCTTTGGATTGCGTGCGCAGCGTATGCCTAGAGTATGCCTCTAGAGTATGCC
>CAYMAQ010000370.1:0-3427 GCA_964388385.1 uncultured Anaerolineales bacterium
CCACCCGCCGGGACGGAAGCCGACCGCGGGTCGGAGGTGACCCTTATCGTCTCCAGCGGCCCGGTGCCCATCACCCCGACACCCACGCCGACGCCCCCGATAACCGTCACGCCCACACCGACAGAACCACCGGAACCATCAGAGCAAACTTGGTCCCACGACATCGTCGTCAACAGCCGTCGCCAGATCTACTACTTGCGCCTGACCGAGCCTGGTACTATCAAGGCCCAAGCCCAGTGGTCCGGTTCGCAGGATACCCTGGCACTGATTATCAACGGTCCCGGGCAAGGAGGATACTACGCCCGTGAGGATGGATCCAGCCCCTTGACCGTCGCGTACGAGGTCTCGCGGTCGGACCTCGAGGAGGGGGATACCTGGCGCCTGAGTATCGTCAGCTTCGGCAATGGGCGGGCCGAGGGTACTGTCGATCTCAGTTATCCGAGTGGCTCCCGCAGCGTCTCCTCGCTAAGGGACAGCTTCACAGTCGACACCACTTACGGATCCTCAACCAATCTCATCGTGCTGAAGGAAGCTGGGCCAATCCAAGCGCAGGCCACATGGAGCGGTGCGACAGATCTCGCGCTGATCCTCAACGGTCCGGGGCAAATGGGATACTTCGCCCGTCAGGATGGATCGAGCCCACTTTCGATCGACTACGACGTCACGTCAGCGGAGTTCGATCAGGGCGATATCTGGAGGGTATCGCTGACAGGATTCAACTCGCCAAGTGTCAGTGGTCGTGTCGAGCTTACTTATCCGTAACTATAAGCGGAATAGTAGAGGCAACGGAAGAAACCTAACAATCAAGGGGACTCTATGAAACCCAAAGTGCTCTTTATTATCCTGGGCGTGCTGGTCGTGCTCTTTCTCATCGGGACCGGCCTGAACGTCAGCCGGGCCGCGGACGCGCAGTCCGCCTCGATCCCCGCGTGGGGCGATGCCGTGCGCGGGCTGCTGGAGCAGCCGCTTGACGCCGACGACGTGAAGATCGCTTTCCCGTCCGTCTGCCGGGACCAGCTGCAGCAGGGCGCCTTCGAGCTGCCGGCGGGCGGACAGTGCGAGATGGTCATCGCGGAGGCGCGGACCAACCTGCGCGCCCTCTCGCTCGAACTGACCGGGGGCGCCGGTGCCAACGTGACGATGGACCCCGCCGGCGAGGATCGGCTGACCGCCAGAGAGAGTCTGAATGCGAACACGGGCGAGACGGGGGTCACGATTTCCATCTTCAAGGAGGGGGGCACGCTGACGATTGCCTGTGCCGGGGGCGCGGCCTGCCGCCTGGCGGTCGGGGACTGATCGCACCCGAGGTTTCCCTGCCGGGACAACTCCAGGTTTTCCCCCTCCGGGGGGAAAGACAAAGGGGGGCGATCCACTCAACGCAGCGTCCGTCGGTTGCGGCGCCGGCCTAGGCCGCCGATTCCCCCTCCCTCTGGCTCCCTCCCCCCAGGGAGGGAGGACCTGCTTCGACAGAGGGGCCAGTTCTCACACCCGGTCGACGCGCAGCGCCTTGATCACCGCGGGCAGCGAGCCGATCAGCAGGACGACCGCCCAGATCACCGCCAACACGATGACGACGATCGCCGCGATCCCGTCCGTGATGCTGACCAGGAATCCAGGGACGAGCCCGTGCAGGAAGCTGACCACCACGTTGCCCAGGAACGAGGTGATGACCAACAGCACCAGTCCCTTGTTCTGCAGGAACCGCTGGTGGGCCAGCGGCAGGCAGATGGCGAACCCGATTTTGAGGAGCATCAGCACCCCCAGGGCCGCGCTGGCACCGGTCCGGTTGAAGAACCCGTACAGCACCAGATAGGTCAGCGTCCCGAAAGGCACCGCGAGGAAGAGGGAGACCATCAACATCACAGCCGCCACGGCGGCGATGACGGCAACGATCCCGCCGATGATTGTGAGCAGCGAGAAGATCAGGGTGGCCACGCCCTGGACCCGACCCTGAATCCGCTCCCGCACGATCAGGCTCACGCCGATGAGCGCGGTCGTGAAGAGCACAACCCCGTCGAGGAGTCCCATCGCCGGAATTGCGCGACCGGGCGGCGTATCCTGCGCCTGCACCCGGTTGAGATCCTGCGGGTCTGCGTTCTCGAACGCCTCCCGCACCTCACCCCTCGACGGCACGACGTCGTTGAGGTTCCCGTTGCCCCCGGCCTTCAACACGCCGAGGGACCCGACCTCCACCAGCACGACCAGCGAGATCAACACCAACGCGATGACGAAAATGGGCTTTCGCAGACTCTCCATCGCAGCCTCCTTGAGGATAGGATAGCGCTCTATGCTCTACGATCATCATAGCACGGAAGGCTTAACTTTGGAAACGAGGAAGGGACTGGTTTCTTTTCCGCACCAAAGTCTCACCCCCTCACTCCTGCACGCGCACGCCCAGCACATACGCCCCCAGGACCTCCTCGCCGGTACCCTCCTCACCGAGACACGCACACGTCACCGCGATGTCGCACGCCCCATCCGCAAGCGTCTCAAACACCCAGAACTCCGTGCCCGGCGCGCCCGGCTTCGGGGTCACATCCTCAGCGGGCCACTCACTGTGATAGGCCACCTGCTGCGCGACAGCCTCGTCGCTGACCTCCGGCGATTCCCACCAGCAGGGCACCGAGGGGGAGGATCCGAGGGTCAGCGTGAGGGTGCCCCCGGCGCCGAGGGCCACGTCCGCGTGGCGATCCCCGTCTTCACGGAACGGGCCGGGGCACCTCGGGCCGGCGACGATCACCGTCCGGGGCATCGGCGTGGCCGTGGGCGCCGGCGTATGTGTCGGCATGGACGTCGGGGTCGGCGTCGATGGGGGTGCACACCCCGCGGTTAGGAGCATCAACGTGAGAACGAGAAGCGCGGAAGTCGTCAATAACCTGTGCATAGCAGAGATCTCCTTTATCTCGATCGTTGGCTACGTGTAAAAGCAAAGACACGACCGCGCAGGCACGTGCCTTCGAGATCGTGTCTGATTGAACCGTCCAGTCCCCGGCACTCGCTGGGAGGCGACTTGGGAAACAAGCCGGAAACAGTCCCCGGCACTCTCTGGGTTGCGAGAGTGCCGGGGACTGTTTCCTTTTCCGCACCAACCCCTCAGGTTCCGTATCCGTGCGATTGAGGGTGCGCCCTGTGGTTGAAAGGGCCATAAAAGGTCACCTCCGCTGACCAGGAGACGTCGATCCCGCTCCGGACCGCGTCTCGATAAGTCATCCTGTGTCCTCCAAGGTTATGATACGACAGAGCACCCGCAGCAGTGTTTGGACTCCCTTCGACTTGGGTTTGGATTTCGTTTAGAGAGGTGCCCGGTCAGTCCCCGGCACGCTCTGTACGAGGTCAGTCCCCGGCACTCTCTGGGGTACGAGAGTGCCGGGGACTGACCTCGCGGGAGGGCGAGAGGAGTTTGCTGAGGGAGTCGCGGGCGAGGATC
>CAYMAQ010000371.1:0-3416 GCA_964388385.1 uncultured Anaerolineales bacterium
GTGGAGCAGGAACGCCTCCGACTCGTCGACCAGGTCTGCGAGCAGGCGCGGCAGATGGCCCACATTCTCGAAACCGTGCCCGCCGGCGTTCTGCTGCTCGACACCCAGAGCCGCATCCTGGAGGCCAATCCCGTGGCGGAACGCGCCTTGACCGTCCTCGCCGACGTCCGGCCCGGGGACCGCCTCACGCACCTGGGCGACCATTCCCTTGCAGAACTGCTCACCTCCCCACCCACCCGGGGCCTCTGGCACGAAGTCAGGGCGGAAACCGCCTCGGACGCGCGCATCTTCGAAGTCATCGCCAAGCCGGTGGATAACGGACCCGAGCCGGAACAATGGGTGCTGGTGATCAACGAGGTCACCAAGGAACGCGAGATCCGGGAACAGCTCCAACGGCAGGCGCAGCTTGCAGCCGTCGGCAAACTGGCTGCCGGGATTGCCCACGATTTCAATAACATCATGGCCGTCATCGTCCTCTACACGCAGATGGGGCTCCGCACTCCGCACCTGCCGGACAAGCTCCGTGAGCGCCTGAAGGTCATCGATCAACAGGCGAGGCGAGCCACCGACTTGATCCAACAGATCCTCGATTTCGGAGGCCGCGCGATGCTGAAGCGCGAACCGATGGACCTGGTGCCGTTCCTCAAGGAGATGGTCAGACTGCTCCAGCGGACGATCCCCGAACACATCGCGGTCACCCTGATCTACGAACCCGCCTCCTATACCGTCAACGCCGACCCCACCCGCATGCAGCAGATGCTCACCAACCTGGCGGTCAATGCGCGGGACGCGATGCCGGACGGGGGGAACCTGCGCATCGGACTGGGCAAGCTCACCCTTAAACCGGGCCAGACGCCCCCGATCCAGGAGATGGACGCGGGACCGTGGATCCGGATGACCGTCTCCGATACCGGCACAGGGATATCCCCGCGCGTGCTCCCGCATATGTTCGAGCCTTTCTACACGACGAAAGCGCCCGGAGAGGGCACCGGATTGGGCATGGCGCAGGTACACGGGATCGTAAGCCAGCACGACGGCGCCATCGACGTGGAGACCGAGATCGACGAGGGAACGACATTCATCATCTACTTACCCGTCCTGGAGACGGCGCCACCAGCGGTAAGCCCGCAGAAGGCGCCCGCGCTCCCTCAGGGGCACGGTGAGGTCGTGCTGGTCGTGGAGGACGAGGCCACGGTGCGGGCCGCACTCGTCGAGAGCCTGGCGGCGTGGAACTACGAGACCCTGGAGGCCGCCAACGGTGAGGAGGCATTGGCCGCGATCGCCGCACACCGGGATCGGATCGACGTGGTACTGAGCGACGTCGTGATGCCGGTGATGGGCGGAATCCCCCTATTTCACACGCTGCAGGAGCGCGAGCCGAATCTCCCCATGGTGATGTTAAGCGGCCATCCGATGGAAAACGAACTCAAGGACCTTCAGGCGGAGGGGTTGGCCGGGTGGATGCTCAAGCCCCCGGGGATGGCGGACCTGGTCCGGTTGTTGGACCGGGCGCTGCACGACGATCCCTCCACCCCGTCACGATAAACCCACACCAGAAAGGCATCAAGGATGGAGACCGAAAACCCTTACAGGCCCAGACCGTACGTCAAACTCGAACACCCGGCGTGGAGCAAGAACGCCACCATCTACGAACTCAACACCCGCCAGTTCACCCGGGAGGGCACGTTCCGGGCCGCGGAACGCCATCTGCCCCGGCTCAAAGCCCTCGGCGTGGACATCCTGTGGCTGATGCCGATCCACCAGATCGGCGAGGTCAACCGCAAGGGCACCCTGGGAAGCCCCTACGCCGTGAAAAACTACCTCAGTGTCAACCCCGAGTTCGGCACCCTGGACGACCTCCGGCACTTTGTCGACGCAGCCCACGCGGTGAGCATGCACGTGATCCTCGACTGGGTCGCCAACCACACGGCCTGGGACAGCAACCTGGTCGCCGAGCACCCGGAGTGGTACGTCCGCGATTGGAGGGGCAAGTTCCGACCGTCGCCCTGGGAGGACTGGGCGGACATCATCGACCTGGACTACAGCAGCCCGGGCCTGCGGAAGTATATGACCGAGGCCCTGACCTACTGGGTGGCGGAAGCCGACGTCGATGGGTACCGCTGCGACGTGGCGGGCTTCGTCCCGACCGATTTCTGGAACCGCGTGCGGAAGGAGCTGGACGCCATCAAGCCGGTCTTCATGCTGGCGGAGTGGGAATCGCGGGACCTCCACGCCGAGGCGTTCGACATGACCTACGCGTGGACGTGGAACCAGGCCGTCCGCGGGATCACCACCGGCGACGGCCGGCTGAGCGACCTCTTCGTCTATTACGCGTGGAACGAGAAGGCCTACCCCGCGAACGCCATGCGCATGAACTTCGTCAGCAACCACGACCACAACACCTGGGAGGGCACCCAGTTCGAACGGTTCGGCGAGGGGCTGGAGGCCGCCATCGTGCTCTCCGTTGTGAGCGAGGGCATGCCGCTGATCTACAGCGGGCAGGAGGCCGGGAACCCCAGGCGGCTGGCCTTCTTCGAGAAGGATCCCATCGAATGGCGGGACCATCCGATCGGGGATCTCTACCGGGCGCTCTTCGCCCTGAAGAAAGCGAACACGGCGCTGTGGAACGCCCGCTGGGGCGCGCGGATGGTCCAGGTGCTCAACAGCGCGCCGGACAGAGTGTTCAGTTTCGTGCGCCGGAACGAACGGGATGCGGTCTTCGCCGCCATCAACTTCTCGGGCCGGCCCCAGACCGTGTCCTTTGGCGCCGGGGACGAAAGTCCCGGTTTCGGCGCGTACACGGAGTACTTCAGCGGGGAGGCGGTGTCCATAGACGCCGCCACGCGGATCGCGCTGGAACCCTGGGGATACCGGGTATGGATCGGATAAGGAGGTCAACGATGCGAGTTCTCGTGGATATGGACGGCGTCCTCGCCGACTTCGAGCGGGAGTTCCTGAGCCGGTGGCGGGCGCGCCACCCCGACAAGCCGTACGTCCCGGTCGATGCGCGGACCTCCTTCTACATCCTCGACCAATACCCCCGCGCGCTCGAGCCCCTCATCAAGGAGATCCAGTACGAGCCCGGCTTCATCCGGGGGCTGCCGCCGATTCCGAGGGCGATCGAGGCGCTGGAGGCGATGGGCAAGGCGGGACTCGAGGTCTTCATCTGCAGCAGCCCCTTCACCCGATATGAGAATTGTGTTCGTGAGAAATACGCCTGGGTCGACGCACACCTGGGCCGCGAATGGATCCCCCGGGTGATCCTCTCCAAGGACAAGACCCTGATCAAGGGCGACGTCCTGATCGACGACCGGCCCACCATTCACGGCGTGGCCGAACCCAGCTGGGAGCACGTGGTCTTCGACCAGCCCTATAACCGGGACCAGCGCGACAAGCGCCGGCTGACCGATTGGGGG
>CAYMAQ010000372.1:0-3411 GCA_964388385.1 uncultured Anaerolineales bacterium
GTAGTCGTGCTGCTCGGTGGGCCAGAAGTCCTCGGGCTGCGGATGGTGGCTCCATTCAATCACGCGGTACCCATACCGGTCCGCCGGAAGCGCCTCCACCCGCCCGTGGGCTGCGGTGAGATGGAGCTTACCCGACAACCCGCAGTCGTAGCCCTCATCCCGCAGGGTGCGGGTGATCAGACCCGGGTTCTCCGGAAAGGTCCCATCGCCGTTACGGTTGACGTGCACCGTGCTCGGATAGCGCCCGGTGAGAAAACTCGCCCGGCTCGGCGTGCAGATAGAGCTCTGCGAGTACGTCCGCGTAAACGCCACCCCCTCCGCGATCAAACGATCCAGGTTCGGGGTGCGGATCCCATCGTTCCCCAACGCGCGAATCGTATCATAACGCTGCTGGTCCGTGCAAATCCAAAGGATATTCGGTCGTTCCGTAGCCATAGGTCACTCCCTGACGTCCGACGACGTCTCCATCCTGCGAACCTCTACCAACCGTCCGGCCCTACCAGTCCGCAACCGACCCGTCCGCGTGCCAGAACCGGGGCGTCTCCCACGATCCATCGAAGACCTTGTCCTCCAGGGCCTCCCTATCCAGTTCGATCCCCAGACCGGGGCGGGTCGGGACGTCGATATACCCATCCTTGATCTCAAACGGCTCCTTGAGATATCCCTCCCCCAGCGTGACGTGCTCCTGCGCGAGGAAGTTGGGAATACAGGCGTCGAGCTGCAGGCAGGACGCCAGCGCGATCGGCCCCAGCGGGCAGTGTGGGGCGACGGCGGCGTAGTACGTCTCGCCCATCGCCGCGATCTTCTTGGTCTCCAGGATCCCGCCGGCGTGAGAGAGGTCGGGCTGCAGAATCGCGGCAGCCTGCTTCTCCAGCACCTCGCGGAATCCCCATTTCGTGAAGAGGCGCTCACCGGTGGCGATGGGAATGCTGGTGCTGCGGGCGACCGTCGCGAGGACATCGACGTTCTCGGGCAGCACTGGCTCCTCAATGAAGAGCGGCGCGTAGGGCTCGAGAGCCTGCGCCAGGCGGATCGACATCGCGGGCGTGCAGCGCCCGTGGAAGTCGATCCCCACGTCGACCGTGTTGCCGACGGCCTCGCGGATATCGGCAAACCGCTTCGCGACCCGCTCGACCACAGCCGGGGTATCGACCCAGTTAACCGCGCCGCCGATCCCGGTCTTGAGCGCCGTGAAGCCCTGATCGGCGCTGACCTTGGCGCTCTCGATGTAATCGCCGTAGGTCTCGCCGCCGAGCCATCCGTACATCCGGATCTTATCCCGGGTCGCGCCGCCCAATAACTGGTGGACGGGCACGCCCAGCCATTTGCCGGTGATATCCCACAGCGCCTGCTCGATCCCGGAGATGGCGCTGCAGAGGACGGGCCCACCCCGGTAGAACTGCCCCCGGTAGATGGCCTGCCAGTGGTGCTCGATCCGGCGCGGGTCCTGCCCGATCAAATAGCGCCCGATCTCCCGGACGGCTGCCTCGACGGTCTGCGACCGCCCCTCGACGACCGGCTCGCCCAGGCCCACAATGCCGGCGTCGGTGTGGATCTGCAGGAAGAGCCAGCGGGGTTTGACGTGCAGGGTCTCAAGCTTCGTGATTTTCATAGACGATATCCTCTCTCAGGTCGTTGGAACGACCCGCTATGTCCTGTCCGACTTGTTCGTCGTCCCTATCCTCAAGTATACTCCGATCGCGACGATTCCCAATCGCCGCGTTAAAGGGCTCAAAGCCCCGTCCTTTATCCCAGTGCAGCTTGGCACAGGGGCCTTTGATGCGAAAGATATCCTCTCAAGAGAGGCTTTGAGCCTCTACCGCTTGCAGTCGATTGACGGCTCCAAAAGGCATGCCATAATGTCCTCCATACCGAAGGCCGCTGCGCGCAAAAGCTTGGAAAGGGAGAGGCCAGAAGACCTATGAAACCGCGAGAGAGATTGCTCACCACGATTCAGGGCGGGACCCCCGACCGGGTACCGCTGGTGCTGCCGGGCTTTGAGTTCCGGACCCGGGCGGAGGTCGATGCGCACCCCGACCCGCTGCGGCGGGAGATCGCCCACCGCGTCTTCGACCAGATCACGTTCCGGCATACGATTCCCAACCCCATCAACCGCTACCTGGTCACCCCGCCCCAGCGCATCCACCGGGAGACGGAGACGCTGCCCAACGGCTGCCGGGAGACGCACGGCACCATCGACACGCCGAAGGGCGACCTGACGTTCCGGACGCAATATGACCCCGTCTCCGGCACGACCTGGACGATGGAATACCCGGTCAAGACGAAGGCGGACATCGAGGCGATCGCCTCGGTGCCGTGGGAGATCCCCGAGAGCCTCGCGCCCCCAGAAGGCCCCATGCCGGAGGGGTTCGAGGCGCGGGGGATCTGCGACACCCGCATCTCCTCGCCGTTCGTCTGCGTCGCCGGGATGATGCCCTTTGAGATGTTTCTGGAGCTGACGGCGACCGAGGCGGCGTGGATCGCCGACCTGACGGAGGTCTGCCGCCGGCGGAGCCTCGACGTGCTGAAGGTGCTGCTCTCCAAGCCGGGCATCGAGTACCTCTGGATCGGCGGCAGCGAGTGGGTGACGCCCCCGATGGCCTCACCGCGAACCTACGACGCCCTCGTCCAGGAGCAGGAGCGGAGCCTGATCGCGTATGCACACGCGCACGGCGTCCCCATCGTCCACATTCACTGCCACGGGCACATGCGCCACGCACTCAAGCGGACGATCGAGCGCGGGGGCGACTACACCGAACCCGTGGAACCTCCGCCGGACGGGGACATCACGATGGCGGAGGCCAAAGCGCTCGCCGGTGGGCGCATCGCGCTGGGCGGCAACGTCGAGTGCCGCGTGCTCTGCAGCGGCTCGACCGAGGACGTGAGAGCGGCGGTCCGCGCCGCCTTTGCCGGCGGCACCTACCGATTCGTCTTACGCCCCACCGAGGGGCCGTCTCCCACGATGGCGCGACAGGAGTTTGAGAACTGGATGGCGATGGTCGACGCGTGGGAGGCTGGAAGCTGGATACTTGATGCTTGATGCTGGATGCTGGTAGGGAGGTGATGGGTGGGGAAGGTGCGGAGCTTCCAGGATCTGGACGTTTATCGGTTAGCGTTTGAACTCGCTGTGGAGATCGACCGGATGTCCAAAGGCCTACCCAGGCATGAGATGTACGAGGTCGGCAGCCAGATTCGCCGCTCCGCCAAGTCGATCCCGGCCAATATAGCCGAGGGATTCGGTCGACGGCGCTATAAGCAGGATTACGTCCGGTTCGTCGTCTATGCGCTGGCATCCTGCGACGAAACCCGCGTCCACCTGGATATGCTCCACCGAACGGGATCCATGCCCGATCCCACCCACCAGCATTTCTCCCGCGAATACGACGTCCTCGGTAGGAAGCTCAACCGCTT
>CAYMAQ010000373.1:0-3384 GCA_964388385.1 uncultured Anaerolineales bacterium
CGTCGAAGTCTCCTACCTTGCGCCTCTCACGTTCCCGGCTGTGGGCCTCTCTTGAGGGTTGGGGGTGTCGCCCGTCTGTCTTGTGATATACTTATTGACTGCTTTGCATTGACAGACAAGAAGGACGGGGGAGACTGTGAACTGGCAGACGTTACTTTCAACCTTTGGATTGATCTTCGTCGCGGAGCTGGGCGATAAGACGCAGCTGGCGGTGGTGACCCAGACGTGCAAATATCGGGCCTCGCTTCCGGTCTTTATGGGCGGCAGTCTGGCTCTCAGCGGCGTTACGGCACTGGGCGTGGTGGGAGGGCGCGCTTTGGGCGCGTTCATTCCCCAGCAGGTGATCCGCACCGTCGCCGTCATCGCGTTTATCGCGATGGGGATCCTGATCTGGCGGGAAGCGGCGGATTATGTGGGGGAGGACGAGGCGTGTGAGCTGGCGTGTTCCGACCCCGAGGATGATCGACCCCGTGTATGGAATTGGAAAGCCTTTGGCTCCACCCTGACCCTGCTCTTCCTCGCCGAGTTGGGCGATAAGACCCAGCTCGCCGTGCTGGGATTGGCGACCAAACACGGGTCGCCGTGGCTCGTCTTCTTGGGTGGGGCGGTGGCCCTGACCTGCGTCACTGCCCTGGGTGTGCTGGGCGGCCGCCAGCTCTGCCGGTGGATTCCCGAACAGCTGCTCCTTCGGATCTCCGGGGTGGCGTTTGTGGTAATGGGCATCGTGATGGGATTGACCTGATTCGCGTATTTCCAAAAATACTGACGATTTTTGGATTCGTCGTCAATACATTTTTGGGGCGTTGGCGGTGCGACAGCCTCATTCAGATGCGGGCTTCGCAGAGGCAAGCGCCGGATCTCCCCCTCTTTTTCCTCGGTTAGCCCATTTTCTCTTGGGTTTGTCCCTTTTTGCTGCGGTTAGAGGTGCATGCCACATCTTTGTACGGTCTTTCCGCCATGTTCTGTTGAGCATGGATGGTATTGTGGTCATGTTGCATATCTCTGTGTTTCCAATTATAATATGGTCAACAATATAGATTCTCTATATTGGCGTCGTGATGCTGCCGGCAGCGTATTGTCGGCATGGTCCTTCGCGCTCTTATTGGAATGCGAGCCATGTCTTTCTGACTCATCACATTCTCGAGGAGGCCTCTCCATGCGTCCTACGGTAACCCTCTCGGATGCTCCTGCTGCGTTTTCCCTCATCCAGAAGTCGAAGATCCGCTTCCGTCCTCTCTATCATTGCGATCTGCCCCTGATGTACGCCTGGCTCAGCCGCGATTTCGTGAGCCGGTGGTTTGGAGCCAAGCCCCGCAGCTACGAAGACGTTGAGCGCCGGTACGACCTGCGAATCCGGAGCGAGGTGCCTATCGCGCCCTATCTGATGCTCTACGATGACTTGCCCATTGGGTATATTCAGACCTACCGTCTGGTTGATCGCCCCGGATACAGCGAACTGATCGGCGCCGGGCCCGGCACGGCTGGGGTGGATCTCTTCATCGGCGAGCGCGATTATCTTTATGTGGGGTTCGGCACCGCGATGCTGTGGGCATTCCTCGACCGCGTCGTATTCCGCGACTTTTATACAGCGCGATGCATCGCCGGCGCCGACGTTCGGAATCGCGCGGCGCTCCGCTGCTATGAGAAGGTGGGGTTTGAGTTCTGGAAGCTGGTCGATATCCCATCAAAGAGCCGCGCGATCTGTTTGATGGCTATAGGTCAAAAAGCAATCGGTTGACGGCGATTTTCCCCAATCCCTCTAATCCCTGGAACCTTTTGAGTTGGGTTGACGTTATATAGACAGAATGGAGAACGACCGGATGGGACACGCCTGATAGGGTCCGTCCCGGAGGGTAGGGATTCCATTTAAATACGTTCAACTCATAGGTCGGGCGCAGAGCACTGGCCCTAATCAGGAGGATACAAAGATGAGGAAGCTTCGTTGGATAGCAGCAGGATTGGTGATGTCGGTTTTGGCCTTGACCGGATGCAGGGCGTTGAACTTGCCACCCGTGTCGGCGTCCCGTGAGGTCGCGCCGGCAGCCGGTGGGGGCGCGAGTCTGGTCGTGCAGCGTGCCGGCGCCATGGGCGAGGGGGTCGCGGTGGTCGGCACCGGGTCGGTGAGCGTGGACCCCGAGATTGCCCACGTGACTTACGGGGTGGAGCTCCAGGGCGACGACCCCGATGCGTTGGTGTCCGAGGCAACGGCGGCGATGGAAGCCGCGATGGAGGCCGCGAAGGCGTTCGGCATCCTTGAAGATCGGACCCGGACCGTTGAGTACAATCTGTGGGTCGAGACCAACCGGGATCGTGAGACCGGTCAGCCCACCGGCGGGGTGGTCTACCACCTGCGCCATCAGGTGCGGGTGACCACCGACCAGCTCGACACGGTCGGGGAGCTCCTGGCGTCGCTGGTGAACAGCGGCGTGAACTCCATCTCCGGCGTGACCTTCTCCGTCGAGGATCTCTCGGCGCTGGAGCAACAGGCCCGTGAGGAAGCGCTGGCGGACGCCGAGGCGCGCGCGGCGCACATCGCCGATCAGATGGGGCTGGCGTTGGGCAAGCCCAGCTTCGTGACCGAGGTCGGTGGCGGCGGGCCGGTGCCCGTGGCCCAGGCTTTCGGGCTGGGTGGCGGTGCGATGCGGGAGGCCTCGGCCCCTGATATCGAGTCCGGCTCGTTCACCGTCTCGGTCAACGTCCAGGTCGTCTACACGATCCAGTAATCGTACGTTCGAAACCCATCAAGGGCCTGCGGTCTCACACCGCAGGCCCTTTTTGCTTTGGCTTGCGGGCCCTGGGGGTTGGGGGGAGGCGTTCTCCTTGTGTATCCCTCGGACTGGAGTACCCTTGAAACGGTGTGTGCCAGCGTGCGATCTTGTATCTGCACGCTGATCTGTGTTCATTGGTGCGCGGAGGAGGCGTGATGACAGAGCATGTGACCCGCGTGTTGGTCACGGGATTCGACCCTTTTGGCGGGGAGTCCGTCAATCCGGCATGGGAGGCTGTCCGGCGGCTCCCTGACGTTGTCGCCGGTGCCGAGGTGATCAAGCTGGAGACCCCCACGGTCTTCGATAAGTCCCTGGGCGTGCTCAGGACGGCGATGGACGCGGTGAGGCCCGATCTGGTGCTCGGCGTGGGTCAGGCGGGTGGGCGGACGGGGCTGGCGGTCGAGCGGGTCGCCATCAACGTGAACGACGCCCGGCTCGAGGACAACGCGGGCAATCAGCCTGTCGATATGCCTGTCATCGAGGGCGGCCCGGCGGCCTATTTCGCCACGCTGCCCATCAAGCCGATGGTCGCCGCGATCCGCGAGGCGAACCTTCCCGCTTCGGTCTCCAACTCTGCCGGCACCTTCGTCTGCAACCACCTGATGTACGGGATCCT
>CAYMAQ010000374.1:0-3355 GCA_964388385.1 uncultured Anaerolineales bacterium
GTCGCGCTGTCGCTCACGCCATCGGGGTAGGTGTCGCTGGTGACGACGCCTTCGTTGGTAATGGCGGTCTCGCCGGTCTCGAAGTTCTCCGAGCTCGCGATCGTGGCCTGGAAGGTGATGTCCACGGAGGATCCGCTTGCCAGCGTGCCGACGTCCACCGTGATCGAATTCCCGCTCGTCGTCGTCGACCCCTTGGTGGTGCCCGCGGAGTCCGCGATGAGGCTGACATCGCTCGGAAGCGTGTCGCTGAATTCGACCTGGGTGTCCTCTTGATTCCCGTTGTTTGTGATGCGGACCGCGTAAAGGATTGTGTCGCCCGGTGACGCATAGGCAGGAGAGGCCGACTTCGCGATCTGCAGCACGGGCCCGGCATCGACGGCGATGGTGACTTCCCCACTGCGGGTGTCATCCTCGTTGCTCGATGCAGAGGCCAGATTCGTAATCGAGGTCACCCCGGCGGGCAGGGGGTCGTCGACCGTGGCCTGGAAGAAGACCGAGACGCTGGCACCGCTCGATAGGTCGCCGACGTCAACCGTGATCGAGTTGCCGCTTGTCGTCACGGTGCCGGTTGAAGCGTTCACGGATCCGGCGACCAGGGTGGTGTTCCCGTCCAGGTCATCGGAGATTATAACGCCCGTGGCGTCGCCGGCGCCGTTGTTGGTCACGGTGATGTCGTAGCTGATCGTATCGCCGGGCGCAACGGGGTCGGGCGAGGCCGACTTCACAACCGAGAGCTCCGGCAGCGCCTCCCCGGGTTCGCCCGGTTGTGGGCCGGTGGGGGGCGCGGGGGCGCTGACCGCGCCGCTCACCCGCTGAATCGTGCGGGCGGCCGACGTATTCAAGTTGAGATCGCCGATGATGGGTTCGAAGAACGGTGTGATCGGGGAGATCACGTAGTTGATTCCGACAATTACCCGATTGCCGACGACGGCGTAGGCCTGACAGGTCTCGTCGGGGGCCATCGTACAGCTATCGTCGCTGTCCGGCCCGGTATCCATGCTTACCGAAAGGTGCCCGTCGTTTACCTCTGCCAAGGTGACCCGCTCCTGCGAGTGCCGCAGGATGCCCTGGTAATCCTGAGGATTGATGAGGCCGTAACGCGCACCCTCGCGCGCGGCGTTGAAGAGATTGGCGTACAGGAAAATAATCCGACCGAACTCGAAGATGCCGATGATGAGCATAAGCAGCACCGGCAGGATCAGTGCGAACTCCACCAACGTCTGTCCACGTTCTTTTTGTCTTCTCTTCATAGTCCCTTACCCCCGGCCATATCTGGCGATCGTTGAGTCCAATCAGTTACCTTTGTTTGAAAATGGTTAGAATGTATCGATATATGAAACCTCGGCATCGGTGTTGGATATCGCTGAGGGGTGCGTTCCTTACGGCTTGCCCTTGTCCTTATCCTGGCCCGGCGGGTTGTCAGGCTTGGTGTCCTGCCCCGGCGGATCGTCGGGCGGGTTCCCCTGTCCCGGCGGATCGGAGGGGGATTCCTCCTGCCCCGGCGGCGTTTCGGGCCTGACGTCCTGGCCCGGCGGCGTCTCGGGGTTGTTGGGATCGGCTGGATCGGCGGGCTGGGCGGGTTCGCCCGGCTCTCCGGGATCGGCCGGATTGGCGGGGTCCGCCGGCACGCCCGGATTGTCCGCCGGTTCCGGCGTCAAAGGACGGGGTGTGCCCGATACGCCCGGTGTGACGGAGGGGCTCGGGATCGGCACGGTCATCTTTATGGCGGGCAGGTCCGTTGGGGCCGCCGTCGGCGGGTGCTCGAGAATATCCTCGAGGACGCGGGTCGGTTCCGGCGTGCCCAGGGGGCCGCCGCCGGGGGTGGCTAGCTTCTCCGGCTCGCCCGCCTGGTAGGCCGCCCGGAAGAGATCCGGGTTTGTCATCGCGGCCTCCGTGACGAGATACCGGTTCACGAGCACGCTCTGGACGTCGCTGAGGACGTCCAGGTTCTGAGAGGCGGTCTCGGCCTTCAGGGCTTCCAGCGCGTGAATGTGGGTCTGGTTGTACCAGGCGATGATCTGCAGATGGGTCGCCATTATGGGCTCCGGCGTCCATGCCGCGGCCTCAACCGCCCGGTGGGTGAGGGCGTCGACGCTCGCCAGGACGCTGGCGGGGATCGGACGCTCTTTGCGGGCGAGCGCCTGCATCTCCCGGATGCGCTCGTCGACGAAGATCATCGAGAGCGCGACGGACGCCGAGGGTTCCTCTCGGGTCCGGCGCAGCATATAGGACTCCTGGGAGTGCTTGAGCGGGTAGAGCACCTGACCGGGCAAGCTCTGATCGGACGCGCGGAACGCGTAGACGCCGGTGGGAACGAGTAGGATGACCACAGCCATCACCGCGCCGGCAAACCGCATCGCCCAGCGGGTCTGCGTCCGGTAGCGGCGCTGCCGCTTGATGTGGAGCTCGTCGACGGTCGCCATCAGGCGGGCGCGACCGGCCTGCAGGCCGTGCGGGGGCTCCGGAATGTGCGCGGATTCGTCCCGGTACATTTGGGACGTTTTGGCCGCGATGGCAAGGAGGGCGCGCAGCGTGCGGGCCAGGCCATCCGACATTGCCTGCAGCAATGCCTGGGCCTCTTGCGGATCGTTCAGGGCCTCCAGGACCTCGGCGAGCCCTTTTCTCTCTTTGCGTCGTCTAAACATCGTCCTCACCCCTTGTTTGCGCGTTCAGGATCTTTCGCAGCGTGACCAATGCCCGGTGCTGCTGAACCTCGACCGCACCCACGCTCTTGTTGAGCACGGCTGCGACCTCTTTCGCTTGCATGCGTTCGGCAAATCGTAAGGCCAGCACCTCTTGTTGTCCCTGGGTGAGCTGGCTGATCGCGGAACGGAGAGTCCGGTAGGAGAGCGCTTCTGCTAGTGCAGAATCCGGGCCCTCCGTGTCCGCGATCAACCGCTCATCCAAGGGTAAGCTGGGTTCCTCCGGCTGTTTCCGGTAAAAATCGATCAGGCGGTTATGGGCCACCCGGTAAAGCCAGGCTCGTACCGACGTGTGCCACGCCTGCCCATCATCCACCGCCTGGATGAACTTGACGAAAACGTCGCCCGTCAAGTCCTCGGCGGTTTGGGCATCGTGGACACGCCTGTAAAGATAAGCATAGATTTGGGGGGCATACGTGTCGTACAATTCCCCAATGGCCTGCTTATCGAGGGTTCTCGCGTGGTCCAGCAGGTCGTATTCCTCTGTCATTCTTTGGCTCTCCTACTCTTTATGACGAAATTCTAATCGAAACCTTACGGGGGGATGGACAATTTTAAGATTTCTTCATTAGGTAGGACCCGTAACGTCTCCGAAGGGAGGTAGATGGGCAGGATGCGTGAGTGCGTAGCGGACCTATTATAAGGGAAAGGGG
>CAYMAQ010000375.1:0-3318 GCA_964388385.1 uncultured Anaerolineales bacterium
GGCGGCGATCTCACCGAGGACAAAAAGAATCGCATCGGATACATGCCGGAGGAGCGGGGGCTTTACAAGGATCTCAAATTAGAACCGACCCTCGTCTATCTCGCCACGCTCAAAGGTGTCGAGGCCTCGACCGCGGAGAGACAACTCGATTCCTGGCTGAAGCGATTCGACCTGGCGGACCACCGACAGAAGAAGATTCAGAATCTCAGTAAGGGTATGCAGCAGAAAGCCCAGATCATCGCGACCCTGCTGCACGATCCGGACCTGCTGGTCATCGACGAGCCCTTCTCCGGACTGGACCCGGTCAACACCCGTCTGGTCAAGGACATCATCGACGAACTCCGCGAGGAGGGCAAAACCATCATTATGTCCACCCATCAGATGCATCAGGTCGAGGCACTCTGCAACCGAATTCTACTGATCAACAAGGGCCGCGATGTCCTGAACGGTCGGGTCGAGGAGATCAAGCGCCAATTTGCCGGCAACGCGATCGAGATCGAGGGCGAAGGGGACTTCACCGGCCTTCCAGGCGTCCTGGAGACCCGCCGCCACAACGGCACGTGGAACCTGACCCTGGAGAGCGGGGCCGATCCGCAGAAGATCCTGTCCGCTTTGATCAACCGCAAGGGGACCAAACTGGAACGATTTGAGCTGGCAGAGCCATCCCTGGAGGACATCTTCGTCACCGTCGTCCAGGAGGGCGAACAGTATGACGCAGAGCCGGAGGTTCAGCATGCGTAACCTGTGGCTCGTCGCGAAACACGAATACACCCGGGTCGTCACGCAGAAATCATTTCTCATCACCACATTCGGTCTGCCGGCCCTGATGCTCGTCGTGATGGCAGTGAGTATTCTGGCAGCCATCGGTGGGCGGGGCGACCTACCGGTCGGATACGTCGACCACGCCGGTGTATTGTCCGACCCAATAATGCCGACATTGGACGAGGACGAGAGAGTGGTCACATTTCGATCGATCGCCAACCGGGAGGTCGCGGTTGATGCGCTCAAATCCAAGGAGGTGCAGGCTGTCTACATCCTCCCCGCAGACTATCTGGAGACGGGGAATGTGGAACTGCTCTACCTCAACGAATCCCCGGGTGAGGTCGTTCGGGAGGATTTTGAGGAATTCCTGATTGTCAACATCCTGAAGGACCACCCCCCTGCCATCCGTGAGCGCATCCTGAAAGGGGGACAGCCGACCATTCGGGCATCCGATAGCAACCGCACGTTCAGCAGCGACCGGGTTCTTGACTTCGTTATCCCCTTTGTCGCGGCATTCATCTTTATCTTCGCCGTGATGAGCTCGGGAGGCAACCTTCTTCAGGCGATCACCGACGAGAAGGAAAACCGCACAGTCGAGATCCTGACGACGTCGGTCCGCGCCGAGGCGCTGATGGGGGGCAAATCGGTAGGCCTGATGGGGGTGGGATTGACGCAAATGCTACTCTGGATCGGCACCGGCGTGGTCGTCCTGATCGTCGTCGCGCAGTTTGTGCCCCAGTTGAGCGGCTTTACAGTGCCCTGGGGGTTCCTGGGAATTGTCGCGGCCTTCTTTATTCCGGCCTACGCGCTGACCGCCGGCGCAATGACGACCATCGGCAGTATGGTCACCGATCTCAGGCAGGCGCAGCAGATAAGCGGTCTGGTCAATATGCTTTTCACGATGCCGCTCTTCTTCATCAGCCTGATCATAGCCAAACCCCACAGCCCATGGGTTATCGCACTCTCAATCTTCCCCACGACCTCCTTTATCACCGTGATGATGCGCTGGGCGATGGCCTCGGTTCCGGCGTGGCAGCTTATCGTCAGTTGGCTCGTGCTGGTCGGCTCGGCCGGATTCAGTATGTGGCTGGGAGGACGCGTCTTCCGGATCGGAATGCTCCGCTACGGACAACGGTTGTCGGTCAAAAGCCTGCTCACCGCGATGCGGGGATCGGTTCGATGAACCGCGTGGTACGTAAAACTCACGCATACCAGTTCAAGAACAGGAGTAACCCCGATGCATAAAGTAGCTCACGTCATCAAACATGAAATTGTGACCACCCTGGGAAAGCCTGCGTTCTGGCTGACGACCTTCGTACTGCCGGCGGTCGTGATGGCTTTCTCGTTCGGCGCCCAGTTCATCGGGTCGAGGGCGTTACAGGAAGAGCCGGACGTCATACGCGAAGAGACAGAACCCGGACAGGTCCAGGCTATCGGCTACGTCGACCGGTCGGGGATCATCCAGGCACTTCCCGAGGAGATACCCGAGGGACGTTTACGCGCGTACGACAGCCAGGCGCTGGCCCAAGAGGCAATGGATGGGGGAGAGATCCGTGAATACTACGTCATCCCGAAGGATTACGTCGAAAGCGGGGATCTCGAGGTCATCACCCAGGAGTTTTCTCCCCTTGGTAACCTCGGGACCTCCCAGGTTATCGAGCGCATTTTGGCGTATAATCTCATCGAGGACAGGCAATGGGTGCAACGGGCGATCGATCCGTTCACCCATCTCAACACCACGAATCTTCAAGCCCTGGAGGAGACCGAAAACGCGCAGAGCGAAGCGGCGCGCTCCATCGTCGTCTTCGGCACGCTCTTCATCCTCTATTTCGTATTGACGATGAGCAGCAGCTATATGCTGCGGAGCGTCTCCAAGGAGAAGGAGAGCCGCGTCGTGGAGGTGCTCTTGGTCAGTCTGAGACCAAGGGAGATCATGGCGGGCAAAGTGATCGGCCTGGGAATCGTCGCGCTGCTCCAGATGGGCATCTGGATGGGCGGCAGTATCCTGACCGCCACGCGAGGTAGCAGCGCGCTGGCTAACTTCGGCCTGACAATGGTCGGCCAGATCAAACTGCCGAACGGATTCATGATATGGGCGTTCGTCTATATGCTGCTGGGCTACATCCTCTACGCATCGCTGTTGGGCGCCATCGGCGCGCTGGCCCCCAACGCCCGAGAGACCGGACAGTTCACCTTTCTCGCGATGCTCCCGATGATGATACCGCTCTTCCTCAACTCGGCACTCGTCCAATCGCCGCACGGCACCCTGGCGACGGTACTCAGCCTCTTTCCCCTGACGGCGCCGACCACGATGCTGCCAAGAATCGCAACGGGCGGTGTGCCGCTCTGGCAGTCCATCGCCAGTGCCATCGGCCTCGCCATCACGGCGTATGGCTTCGTCCTACTTGCAGCCCAGTTCTTCCGGGCCGACACCCTACTGTCAAGCGCAACTCTTGATTGGGCGCGTATGCGGAAGGAACTCAAGCGCATCGGCAAAAACTGACCAGGCGGCTGCTCCGCAAGCACAAGCGGCGAGGTCCATGGACCTCGCCGCTT
>CAYMAQ010000376.1:0-3284 GCA_964388385.1 uncultured Anaerolineales bacterium
GCGATTTTAGACAACAAGGCCCCTCCTGGACCCTGGTATATTGGCACAACATTAAATCTAATGTATAATAATAGTGGCGGGCACCATCTGGACTCAGCACTCTGATCCGGGAGCTTGACGACGCTTCGTAGCCTGAGGGTCGTACGCTTTCCCTCCCCCCAACGCTCCCGGCCCCCTTCTTGGATTTCAGCGCTGCACGACCCTCATCATGGACACGCTCCCGCCTCCCGCCACAGCCGAACGACGCGGTTCGTATCCGGCCCGTATCGTGAAAGGAGGGATGGATGAACTGAATGTGAAACGTTGAGTCTCACTTGGTATCTGACTCCGCAAAAGGTACCTTGAAAGGAGTATGTCATGCGACTATGCGTATCAAGACTTATCATAGGAGTTGTGCTTCTCCTGCTGTTCCTCCAACCCTCGCAGCGGGCGTTCATGCAGCTTGAAGCGTTACCCCCGGTTTGCGAGGATTTGGCCTTCTCAACCGAGGAGGATTTCATCACCCAGGGGCCGGAGCCCGCCGATGGCATCCCGGTCATCTCCGACGGAGATCTGCTCGGACTCCAATCCAACGCCGTCGGCGCGGGGACGGGCATCGTCTGCGCCCGAAACGCAGCGCTGCTGAAGGAACTGGACGTGCAGGTCGACCTCGGCCTCGATGCGGCCGACGTCGTCAGCGCGGAACGGGCCCTGGTGGCCTTCTCAACCGAGCTGGACAGCCCGCACGGCGATCAGTTCACGGCGGGCGATCTCCTGATCACCAACGGCGCGATCATCCGAAATCAGGCGCTCACCGCGCGCTGGCAGGTCGCGTACGATATCGGACTGGATGCCGTCCATCTCGTCGGCGATCAAGATCAGCTCGTCGAGTTCCTGGCGGCAGCCGCCGACGTTTCCCCGGTCGACGGGTCGGAGCTGTCAGGCCTCTTTGAACGTTTTGCCGAGGTGGATATCTGGTTCTCGACCGAGGGCACGTGGATGCAGGGCGAGGCGATCGGCTTTCTGGACGGCGACTTGCTGTCAGCGCGGTCGGGCACCGTGCTCATCCAACAACGGGACCTGCCCGATCCCGCAGCGCCCGCCGGCATTCCGCAGGACGGCGTGGACTTCGGGCTGGACGCTGTCACAACCGACCGCACCGGAGATAGAGAGCGGGTGCGTTTTTCGACCGAGATTCTGTACGAGCATGAAGTCAGTTTCACAGATGGCGATGTCATTCGGATAGGTGACGGCATCGCCTGGACAAATGACGCATTGATCCACGCGTTCGAGCCCGTGGTGAGAGAGCTGGGGCTGGATGCGATACACGGGACGCTGGAACCGACCTCACACAGGGTCTATCTCCCAGCTATCCTGAAGGTGTACCCATGAGCGCGCGAAAGGAGCGAACCATGCGACGGCTTGTAAGAGGGTTGATTGTTCTATGTATGATAGGGACGGCACTGCTGGTGAAGCCCAGCGCCGTAGCGGGGCAGGTAGATCCAGCCCGTCTGGCGCAATGCCTTGAGATAGGCTTCTCCGTAGAGGAGGACTTCGTCACCCAGGGTCCGGTGCCCTTTGACGGCAACCCGATCATCTCCGATGGCGATCTGCTGGGGCCGGGCGGCGCCCTGTGCGCGCGAAACGCCGAATTACTGAGTGGCTTTGATATCCCGGCGGCCTTCGATCTGGGACTTGATGCCGCCGACGTCATCACCGTCACGGCGAACCTCGGCCTGGTCGCCTTTTCGACCGAGTTGGACAGCCCGAACGCGGGGCAGTTCACGTCGGGCGACCTCCTGGTAACCAACGGCGCGGTCATCCTCAACGAGGCACTCACCGCCAAGTGGGATGTGAACTACGACCTCGGGCTGGATGCCATTCACTTCGTCGGGGATCGTGTCGAGATCAGACGATTCCTGGAGGCCGCGGCAGGTCAGAGCCCGGTCGACGCTGTGACTCTGTCCAGGTTCTTTGAGACCTATTCGACGGTCGACATCTGGTTCTCAACCGAGGGGACCTTCGGCCCCTTGGCATCGCCGACCTTCCTGGATGGAGATCTGCTGTCCGCCCGAAATGGGACCGTCGTGGCGTCCAATGCGGATCTGCTCGACCCCAGCGTGCCAGCCGGCATCCCCGGCAAGGGCGTCGATTTTGGGCTTGACGCGGTCGCGACGGACCGCAGAGGGACGAAGCGGACAATACACCACTCGACCGAGATCCTTTACGAAGGCAAAGTCGCTTTCACCGATGGCGATGTGCTGCGGTACGGCAACGGCGTGGTCGCGACCAACTGGGACCTGATCAAGCCCTTCGAACCCAAGGCCGATATGCTGGGATTGGATGCCCTGACCGTCAACCTGCGTCCGGGGCCGGAGGTATGTATCAGCCGCATCACCAAGATCGGCGGCGTCGATATCGCCGACATCAATCCGGGCACAGGCATGGTCATGCCGCTGACGATCAGCGGGATCAACGCACCGCAGCCCTTCGGTGGGCGCATCCCGCTCGAGGGCCAGATCTGCGATGACGTCGATCGCTTCCGTGTCGTCTACCGCAAGGCCGGGTCCTCGGATCCATGGGAGCCGATCGATGTGCCCGTACCGCGAAACTGGCAGGTGAGAATAGACGCACTCATTCCGCCGGGCCCCGACTGCGTGGGATCGATGACGTGGTCCTCATCCGCCAGCGGCTGGTTCGACGGCGTCGATTACCGGAATCTCAGCAGACCGGCGCTGGGCGGCTGCAATCCGGGGCTGGCCCTCACCGTCTGGGAGTCGGGAGCTGCGGTCGCCGGCAGTGAGGCACGCTACGAGCTGATTCTGGAGACAGAGACCTCCTCGGGCATTGTCAGCGACACAACGCGGCTCGTGCAATTGGATAACCAGGCGCCCATCGTGAATCTGGACAAACAAGCCGGGACGTGTGATGAGTTCTCCGAGACGGATATGCCTTTGATGGTCACGGGGCGGATCAGCGATACACACTTCCACCGGTACCGGTTGGCCATATCGGGCAATAGTTACGGCGTTCACCATTACCCCACCGTCGCATACTACGACGATCCGACCGACAACATCATCAGCACCGGCACGCTCAACTGGAACCTGTTCAACAATCTCCACACGGTGGACGTCGGCGACCTTGCAACCGATCCCATAGAATGCGGGTATACCGTACACTTTACCGCATGGGACCGCACCGTAGTCTGCGGCTTCCACTATCCGGGCAACTTCGCCACCCGCTGCGTCGGCTGCCGGTACAGCAACGACTACTGGACGTTTGAGTACACTCCGTAGGCTTGA
>CAYMAQ010000377.1:0-3284 GCA_964388385.1 uncultured Anaerolineales bacterium
TCGTTCCCGAAATACTCCGAAAGGTAGTCCCGGCTCCACTTCAACGTCGGATATTGACTGCGGTCGACGATCTCGTCAAAGTTCATAGCCTCACTTCTCCCTTGATACGTCATTAAAGATACGCTTCACGCCCCCTACAGCACTACCCGAAAGCCGTTGACGCCCTTGTAACCCTGCGGACTCCGGGAGCTGCGACAGGCACAGCGGACGTCATCGGCGTTATCGTAGAAAGCGCCGCCGCGCACCACCCGCAGACCGATCACGGCGACCTCCTCCCGCCCGTCCCCGGGATCGTAGGGATAGTCCTTGAGCAGGCTCAGCGTCCACTCCCAGACGTTGCCCGCCATATCGGCGACCCCATAAGGGCTGTCACCCTCCGGTGAGTAGGCGCCGCCCGGTGTCGTGTGACCGACGTTATAGCCGTAGTTGCACAGATCATCCGCCGGGGCACCCTCCCCCCAGGGATACCGATACCCCTCGGCCCCCCGGGCGGCCTTCTCCCATTCGGCCTCCGAGGGCAGCCGCCCCCCCACCCAGTTCGCGTACGCCTGGGCCCCGTACCAGGAGACGCCGACCACCGGATGATCCCCATAGCCGGGGCTGGGCTGAAATACATCGCCGCTGCGCTCGATTCGGCAGTCCCCGTCCTCCCAATCCAACCAGGGCGCACCGCCGTCTTCCCCGTTGCCCTTCTCGTTCACGAAGGCCGCAAACTGCGCGTTGGTCACCGCACACCGGTCGATCCAGAAGCCGTCCAGGTCCACGGTATGCACCGGACGTTCGTCATCCGCTCCTGCCGTGCTGCCCATGGGGAACGCGCCGTCCGGCACGTAGACCATGACCGATCCATCACCCGGACGGGTCCAGGTGTCCCCACCGGACGCATCAACCGGCGGTGTTTCTCGTGATGGCGCATCCGCATGCAGATTCATAACACACCTCCTGTGAATCGTATGTTCGCTCAAGACGGGGCCCTCCGGGCCCCAGAAGTTGGGGCGTGACACCCCAAGGCCCACAACCCATGGTAGCCGAATCGCGGAAAGCGGCAAGCGTTCCGGTCGGCGGTTGACGCGTGGGAAATCGGGCCTAGAATCGGGAAGAGAATATCCACCTACACCAACCGAACCAGGAGGTGCGCACCATGGACGTTGTCAGGACAGAGTTGCTCTACCACAACCCGCTGGCCTCGCACGGGGACCTGGATGATTTCCGCCTGGAGGGTGAGGCGGCGATCACGTTCCCGCGCGGGCGGATGCGGATGGAGAACGCCCTGGAGCGGGACCGGGACCGGGGCATTCACGCCAACTACATCCTCTGGTGCACCCGCGACTTCCCCGACGACATCGCCGTGAGCTGGGATTTCCGCCCCATGACCGACCGCGGCCTGGCGATGATCTGGATCGCGGCCCGGGGCCGAGGCGGCGAGGACCTCTTCGATCCCCGCCTGGCGCCCCGGGACGGCGACTACCGGCAGTACTTCAAGGGCGACGTCAACGCGCTCCACGCCTCGTACTACCGGCGCAACCCGGGCGAGATCGAGTTCCGCACCTGCAACCTGCGGAAGAGCTACGGATTCCACCTGGTGGCCCAGGGCGGCGACCCGCTGCCGGACGCGAAGTACGCCCTGGAGCCCTACCGGGTCGAGATCGTGAAATACGGACCCCACGTCCGCTTCGCCGTCAACGACGTCGTGCTCTTCCACTGGGTCGACGACGGGGAGAGCACCGGACCGGTGCTCACGGGCGGCAAGATCGGGCTCCGGCAGATGGCCTATCTCATCGCGGAATACGGCGACCTGAGCGTCCACCGGGTGGAGGCCGTGGGCTCCTAGCCGGTTCTCACGCCGAGTCCCGGGCCTCGCCCAGATGCCCGGCTCGTGGATCAACACGCGTTTCAACGACGAATCCCTATCAAGAAAGGAACCCCAAGTGAACGAGCACACACATTTGACACCCATCGCCCCACCGGATCTCGGATCCGCATCCACCCTGTTAAGCTGGAACGGCACCTGCCCGGAGAGCCCCGACGGCACGCGCCTCACCTACATGCGGATGGCGCGGCCCGCCGCCGAGGACGAGGAAACCCTCCCCGCCGATGTCTGGATCTGCACCACCGACCTGACCGACCACCGCAAAATCTTCGACCTCAGACTGACGTGCAGCGGCTTCGAGCATAACGGCGCGATGGCGGGCTGGATCGACGACAGACGGTTGGTGCTGCGCAGCACGGAGGGCGGGGAGCAGACGATCTTCGTGATCGACGCCGAGACCGGCGAGCCGCTCCTGGCGCCGGTCGTGGGCCGCCTGGGCCACTACCCGGCGCGCCACAAGATCTTCTTCGGGATCACGCCCGACCAGGTCGCCCGAAACCCCGCCTATCCGGCGATCGACGCGGCGGGCATCTACGGCCTCAACTGCGACACCGGCGCGGTCAGCCGCATCGTCACCACCTCGGAGATCCTGGATTTCATCCGGGCGGAGGGCTACACCCCCACCGACCGGACGCCCGGCATGTTCCACGTGATGCCCAACCCGACCGCCACCCTGATGATGGCCCGCTGGGATCTGCAGGAGTGCGAGTCCCTCATCTGCACGGACACCGACGGCGGTCGCAAGACCCTCTTCCCGCGGAAGCCGCTGCACCAGCTCTGGTACGACGAGGCGACCTACTACGCCGTGGACCGGCACGACACCGGGCACATTTACCGCTGGAGGCCGGACGGCACGCGGCTCGAACGGCTCGCCGGACCGGGCAACCACATCGACATGTCCCCGGACAGGCAGTGGTTCGTGACCGACTCCATGTACCACCGGACGCCGATCACGATCTCCCTCTTTCGGCGGGGCGGGGTCGAGCCGACCTCGGTGCTCGACGCCCACGACTTCGGCACGCCGACGTGGGCCCTGCGCGCCCACGCGAACCCGGTCTTTTCCCGGGACGGCGCCCGGGTGTATTTCGTCCGGCCCTTCAGCGCGCGCCAGGTGCAGGCGGTGCGGGTGGACCTGGGGGGTTTCTGATCCCACCCCGGCGCTCGTTGCAAACTCCGACAAATCTATCTATAATGGCCTCAACGGCACCCGGAGCCGTGCCCGCAAACGGAAAGGAGGCGGCGATAGACAAACGATGATGATGCACGATTCACGACGAGCACCCCGATACGAAGGAGTCCGGGAATCTCAGACGCAACCGTTTAGTCAAGTGAGCAGGACGTAGTTTCCCCCTCCCCTACCCCCTCCCACCAGGGGAGGGGAACGCCATCCCTCCCCCTCGAGGGGGAGGTTAGG
>CAYMAQ010000378.1:0-3284 GCA_964388385.1 uncultured Anaerolineales bacterium
CTAAGCATCGTGCCCACGATATGTCGCGCAGACTACGTGTCGCGTAGTTTGTTATCAGAGGGCGCGGAGGGTCAGGACCAGGTCTTGGCCCTCTATTGCTATCGATGGCGCAGGAAGAGGTGTGCAGTTATGAAGGAGCGCTTATTTGAATTCGTGGTGATTGAAGAAGGTGATCGTATAGATCGCTATGTCGCCGACAAGGTTCGCAGCCTCTCTCGTACGGCAGTTCAGCGTCTTATTGACGCAGAGGAGATCGTTGTCAATGGACTTCCTGTGCGAAAATCTTACACCTTGCAGAAAGACGATGTCATTTCAGTCCACGTCCCGCCACCCAAGCCAACTACCTTGGAGCCCGAGTCTATACCCCTCGATGTTCTCTATGAGGACAAAGATATTCTCGTGATCAATAAAGAAGCTGGCATCGTGGTTCATCCAGGAGCCGGTCATAGGTCCGGAACGCTGGTCAATGCGATTCTGGCTCACTGTCCAGATCTCCAGGGGGTGGGAGGGGAGCGGCGACCCGGGATTGTTCATCGGCTCGATATGGATACCTCGGGTGTGATGGTCGTCGCGAAAAATGATCGATCCATTCGACATCTTCAGCGTCAGTTTAAGAACCGCACCGTTCGCAAAGTGTATGTTACTTTGGTAGCCGGGCAGATTCCTCAAACAGAAGGGCGGATCGAGGCGCCCATTGCACGCCATCCGGTCCATAGAAAGCGGATGGCCGTGCGGACTGGGGGAAAACCAGCGCGAACGCAATGGCTTTTCAGAGGGTATTACCGCGACGAGCGTGGCGGCAATTATACGCTCCTTGATGTGCGCTTGTTGACGGGGCGCACGCACCAGATCCGGGTTCATTTTTCCTGGTTTGGGTATCCTCTGGTCGGTGACGAGGTTTACGCCCCCAATTGGGTCGCTGACAGGGCTCCCCGACAATTTTTGCACGCCCGCGAACTTACAATTCAACATCCTGGTAGAGGCGATAGAATGACTTTTGAAGCTCCCCTTCCGCTCGATTTGTGTCAGATCCTGGATACCCTGGAACGTATCGATCAGGCTCCCCTGAGATGAGAAAGTTATCCGGGTGATCACGTCCTGGCGGTTGACGTCTCGATGGATGTTAGGTATCCTAGATTTGTGAATAAGGAAAGAATCGATAAGCTGGTTGTCAAACGCGGTTTGATCCGCGATTCGGCTCTCGCTGAACGCATGATCTATGCTGGAGAGGTTCGGGTCAATGGTATCCTCGTTGACAAACCCGGCACGGAAGTGTCCGTGGATGCGGATATCACCCTCAAACAGAAACCCCGGTTTGTGAGCCGAGGGGGTGAGAAATTGGACGCGGCGCTTGAGGCGTTTGCCATTGACGTATCGGGTCGCATCGCGGCTGATATTGGTGCGTCCACGGGCGGATTTACCGACTGTCTCTTGCAACGTGGAGCCGATAAGGTCTACGCGATTGACGTGGGCTATGGTCAGTTGGCTTGGACGTTGAGACAGGATGCACGTGTTGTCGTGATGGAGCGGGTGAATGCCCGACACCTGACGGCACTTCCCGAACCGGTCAGCATTATTGTTTCGGACGTCTCCTTTATCTCGTTGGAATTGATCTATGCGACCGCTGCCCAGTGGTTGAAGCCGACGGGGGACGTGGTCTCATTGATCAAGCCGCAGTTTGAAGCCCGGCGTCAAGATGTCGGCAAGGGTGGTGTGGTGCGAGAGCCCCGCGTACACCGACGGGTTTTGGAATCTGTCACGTCGATGATGGCGGACCTTGGATTTGGATTGCAGGGACTGATGGTTTCTCCTTTGGTGGGACCCGCCGGCAACGTTGAGTTCTTGGGGTGGTGGGTGTTGAACAAATCCGGGGGCGATCGGGAAGTATGGATCGATCGGGCTATTGCTAGTGCAGCCGCACTGGTGCGCGGATGAATTGTCTTATGTCAGGGGTTCACGATCAAGGATGATGTGGAGATGAAGGTATGGAACTTTGGCGTCAAATGACCTCTCAGCATCGAAAACGATTTTTATTATGGGTTCTTTCTGCTCTGGTCGTTGCCGTTACTTTGTGGCTAGCCCGAAAAGTTCTAGGGCTCTACTTCATCGGGCTTGCGTTGGCATATATCTTGGCTCCAGTTGTGGACGGCGTGCAGCATGGGATTGAATGGTTTGCCGAGCGAATCCATTTTGGGTTTTTGTATAAACGCTCGCGTACTTTAAGTATTCTCGTCTCTTATTTGCTCCTAATTGGCTTCATTGCGGGATTCTTCGCGATCGCGGTGCCCATAATTATGAACGAAGCCGAGGATCTTTGGTCGCGTCGTGAGGGGATTTGGAATCAGATCCAGCAGGTTAGTGAGGATATAGGCAGGAACGTGTTCGAGCAGTACGAACTGTTGCCGGACCAGGTTCGGTCGCAGGTGGATGAGTACATCCAGAATGTCAACACTTATGTCGGCAACGTTCTGCAGCGGGTGTTGGAGCAAGCCCTGCAGGCGACCGGCGTTGCTATCACATTTACCGCAAGTATCGTCCTGGGGATCACGATCGTGCCCTTTTGGACTTACTACTTTCTGCGTGATTACACCCAGATCCGTGATTCGTTGGAGAAATCAATTCCTGAGGCAATCAGGGGTGACGTTCGGAGTGTCCTGTTGATTGCAGACCGAACCGTTGGTGCTTATGTCCGTGGAGAGCTCGTTCTTGCAATGGTTGTGGGGGTTATGACCGCAATTGTGGTTACGATTCTGGGGTTGGAGTATGCGTTGTTACTCGGGGTTATCGCGGGAGCCTTGGAGGTCGTCCCCAACATTGGCCCCGCCCTGGCGTCGATTCCAGCCATTCTGCTTGCGCTAACCCGCAGTCCCGGCCTGGCAATTATCACGGCGGTTTCTTACAATATGATCCAGAACATTGAGAATTCCTTGATTGTTCCACGGGTTTTGGGCCGAACGATGGGCCTGCATCCTGTGATTATGATGGTCATGTTGGTGGTTGGCGCAGAGATCGCGGGTCTGCCGGGGCTGATTTTGGCCCCTATCATTACCGCCTTGTTGAGAGATGTTTACCGGTATCTCAGCTATCGATTTGCCGATGATCCCATGACGCCAGCCGATGCCTTAGCCAGGTTGATGCATCGTGTTGAGTTTGGTGTTGAGGTTTAGATTGATCGGCTGCTGGAGGTGCGAGTGGACTTGCCAACATCGGAGAACCGTGTATAATACATATCGTTGTGACGGGGCGTGGCCCAGTTTGGCTAGGGCGCTACAATGGGGTTGTAG
>CAYMAQ010000379.1:0-3283 GCA_964388385.1 uncultured Anaerolineales bacterium
TGGTGGGACTACGCGCCCACTGCGGACGCGGCTCGCAAGATGGCGCCCTCACCGGACTATCACGCCCCCGGCGCCGGCACGAGCCCGGCTCCGCCGCCTGCATCCCCTGCGCCGCAGCCGAGTGCCGCGCTGCCCGGTCCGTGGACCGGTGAGTATTTCACCGGACGCACCTTGACCGGCGATCCGGTGCGCGTCCGCACCGATCCGGCGATCGACTTCGATTGGGCGTGGGGCGCACCTGCCGAGGATCTGCCGGTCGACGAGTTCGCCGTGCGGTGGACCGGGACCTTCGACTTTGAGGCGGGCTCCTACCGCTTCAAGACGGTCAGCGATGACGGCATCCGCGTTTACGTGGACGACCGGCTGGTGATCAACAGCTGGCGGCCGATGCGGGGCACCCGTTACGCTACGGTCTCCTTCGGTGAAGGCGCCCACACTGTGCGGGTCGAGTATTTCGAGGCCCGGCAGGCAGCCAAGGCTCAGTTCAGCTGGACGCGGATGGATTGAACCCGCATAGACGCCGCCGGGCCAGAAATCACGGTAACCCTTTAGGTTTTATGAGCAACTATGCACAACCGTAGGATCACCCCCTCCTAACCTCCCCCTAGGGGGAGGTTAGGAGGGGGAAGCTACGCCCTGCTCACCTGACTAAACGGTTGCAAATTACGAACGTGGTGGAAGCAAACGGGTGATATGAATGAAGGACGATCCTGGGAGATAAGGCATGACCGAGTCTGATGTGATGACGACCTTGCCGGGCCTGCGGCGCGCCCGACCGCGCAGCCGCAGGCGCCTTTTGCTCACCGTGCCTATCCTGATCGTGATGTTGATCGCCGCCATCGTCTTCAGCGGGTGGGTCTTTCTGCAGCGGACCGAGCGCCTCTTCCGCGGGCACATCTATCCCCACGTCTACGCCCTGGGTGTCGACCTCGGCGGGAAGACGCTTCCCGAGGCTGCCGAGGCCCTGGAGGCGATCGCGCCTCAGCTCGACACCGGGCTGCTCATTCTCACCGATGGGGAGGCCCGCTGGTCGTACTCCTGGTCCGAGGCGGGGCTGACTTTGAACGCCGAGACGACCGCCCAGGCCGCATACGCCATCGGGCGCGGTGGGACGTGGCAGGATCAGGCCCGGGTGTGGGTCAATTACTACGACGTCCCGCCGCGTTTCGGGTTCGACAGCGGCGAGGCCCGCGATCTGCTCGAATCGCTCTCGGAGGAGGTCTCGATTCCCACCGTCGATCCGCAGATCCGGATCGAGGGCGAGGACGTCGTGCTGGTGCCCGGCAAGCCGGGCCGGGTGTTGGACGTGGCTACGTCGCTCAACCGGCTCCAATCGGTCGGCGGTACGCCGTACCGGGTGGAGGTGGCGCTGGCGTTTCGCATGGTGGAGCCCGTGCCGCTGGAGGACGCGGACGCCGTGATCGCCGAGGCCGACGCGCTCCTGGCGCGGTCGCTCACCCTTCACACGTACGACGTGCTGACCGAGGAGGCCTTCGCGTGGACCCTCGATCGGGATGAGATCGTGGACTGGCTCTACCTGAAGCCCGGCGAGGGCGGGCGTCCCACCGTGGATATGAACCTTTATGCCATCCAGGATACCCTGCGGGAGCTCGCCGCCACGATGGACGGCGGGCGGGGGTTCCGGTATGAGGAGGCCGCGCAGCAGGTCCTGGCTGCTTTTGACAACGGCACGCCCGATCTGGCGCTCTATCTGACGCACCCGGAGCGCACCTACGTCGTCCAGCCCGGGGATACGCTGACCAGCCTCTCGGCGAAGTTCGGGATGCCGCCGGGTCTGGTCGCGGAGGCCAACCGGGAGATCGACGTGAATAAGATCACCGTCGGTCAGGAGATCCGCATCCCGTCCCAGGATATCCTCACGCCGTATATGCCCCTGCGGGGAAAGAAGATCGTGGTCAGCCTGGACGAGCAGCGGGTGCGGGTCTACGAAAACGGGGCGCTGCTCTACGACTGGCAGACCTCGACCGGCATCAAGGAGTCGCCCACGCAACGGGGGACCTTCCAGGTGTTGGAGAAGCAGGACCAAGCCTACGCCTCGCAGTGGGATCTCTGGATGCCCTACTTTATCTCCGTCTACGTCGCCGGGGGCGGCGTGGAGAACGGGTTCCACGAGCTCCCCATCCTCGCCAGCGGGAGCCGGCTCTGGGAGGGAAACCTGGGCAGCCCCGCGTCCTTTGGCTGCATCATCCTGGGCATCCCCGAGGCGGAGACGCTCTACGAATGGGCGGAGGTCGGCGTCGTCGTCGAGATCCGTTGAGGAACGCCGGGGGGAAGCCAGCGGGGGGTAGGGCGATTACGACAGTTCCGTGATCGCGATTCCGTATTCCCCGGCAACCGCATAGAGCAGATAGACCCGCCCGTCCTCCTGATAAATCGCCGGATCGCGCAGTTGATGCTTCGGCTCGCGGGCCGCCCCGCCCTCCGACGGTTCGACCAGCAGATCCGCACCCTCCCACGCCTCCACCGGCGCCAGCACCTCCTTGGGCTCGCCCGCCGTCCAGCTCTCCCAGTCGCTGCCGAGCCGCACCGTGCTCTTTAGAATCCGCTCGGGCTGGTCCTGGTAGCGTGAGTAGAAGATTGTGAGCGTATTCCCCTGCACCAGGTTCGCGGTGTGGCGGGGGCAGTGGCGCCGTGCGCTGCCGCTGCAGCCGGGGAAGAGCGGGCGGTCGCGCGTCTCGAACGGCCCGAACCATCCCTCCGCACGGGTGAGCCAGCAGAAGTGCGTGCCGTACAGGGTGTTCTGCCACCAGAATCCCCGGAGGTAGCTCTTGACGTCCTCGAAGCGACCGCCCACGTCCTGGAAGTGGATCCCATCCGGGGAGGTCGCGACGGCGGCGCACTGATGACCGCCCTCGGCATCGCGGTAGAGGCCGTGATAGAGCATGATGACCTCGCGATTGACGGCGTCGAGGTGAACGTCCGGGGATGCGATGTGGCCTGTGAAGGGCGTCTGCCCGAGTTGGAGGGTGCCGGGATCGTAGAGGGTATACGGCCCCCGGAGGTCGTCGGCGTAAGCCAGCCGAATGCAGCTCCCCCCGTGATGGGCGAAGTAGAGGTAGTAGCGGCCCAACGGGTCTGGAAGCCAATCCGGCACGCGGATCAGCGAGGGGCCGTTGACGTTCTGGAATCCGTGCTCGACCGGCAGATCGTGGGTGTCCGGATGGATCAGCAGCGTGCGTTTGGATGTCATGAGCATTTTTCCTCTGAAAATAGACAACGAATTGAGAAATGAGCGAATTAAAACTAACTTCCTAGCTGAGGC
>CAYMAQ010000380.1:0-3216 GCA_964388385.1 uncultured Anaerolineales bacterium
GGTTGCTCGTAAAACTAAAGGGTTACGGAGCGGTATATCCTATCTTTGACGCAAACGCTGACAGGCCGACCGGTTCAACCGGTCGGCCTGTCGCACTTCAACGCCCCGACGTGAGGCGATGGTATCTCGCTGCGTTTGAGAATTACTCGGACTTCTTGTCCTTCAGGATGATCCGCGCGTCCACGATGGTCACACCCTCGCCCTCATCGTAGACGATCACCGGGTTGGCATCCGTCTCCAGGACTTCATCGCGCAGGTCGTGGATCATCTGGGAATAGCGGCTGAGCACCTCAGCCAACGCCTGCCGGTCCTTGGGCTCCTCGCCCCGGGCCCCCTCAAGGATCGGCGCGCCGTTGATGTCGCTGAGCATCTTGAACGCCTGATCGGCGGAGACCGGCGCGACGCGGAAGGTGACGTCTTTAAGAATCTCGACGAAGATACCACCGAGGCCGAACATCACGGAGGGACCGAAGGTCGGATCGTTCACGGACCCCAGGATGACCTCGGTGCCCCACGGCGCCATCTCCTGGATCGCGATACCGTCGATGTCGGCGTCTTCCTTGTAAGCCCTGGCGTTATCCAGGATCTCGTTATAGGCCTCGCGGACCTCTTCCTCACTGCCGATATTCACCTTGACGCCGTCGGCGTCGGATTTATGCAGAATGTCCGGTGATACGATCTTCATCACCACCGGATAGCCCGTTGACTCGGCCAATTCGACGGCCTGATCCTCGGACTCGGCCAACTGCGTCTTGGCGATGGGAAGTCCGTACGCGTTGAAGATAGCCTTGGACTCGATCTCGGTCACGCCGCGTTCGGACTGCTGAGCGCGCACCTTTTCGATGATCTTGCGGGCCGCCGCTTCATCGACGTCCTCGAAACGATTGAAGGGGTGGGCTGCCATATCCTGATTGCGGGCGTACTCGCGGAGCGCCGCCATCGCGTTGACCGCGGTGTCGGGCTCGTTGTAAGCGGGGATATCGTTCTCGACGAGCCAGCGCATGGCCTCCTCGGAGCGCTCGCCCCCGACGAAGGAGACGGCGATCGGCTTCCCAGTCACGCCTGAGTCATCCACGCCCTTTTTGATGCCCCTGGCGATGTTCATCGGATCGGTCATCGCGGTCTCGCAATAGAGGATCACCAGGCCGTCGACCCACTCGTGCGCAAAGGCGTATTGGGTGGAGTCCTGGTACCAGTCGCGTCCCGCCATACCGGTGAGATCGACCGGATTCCTCGCCGAACCGAACTCGGGCATATGTTTCTTCAGCTCCTCCTGCACATCCTCCGGTGCAAAATGCAGCGGTATTCCGTAGCGCTCGGCCGAATCGGTCGCCAGAACGCCCACACCCCCGCCGTTGGTGATGATAAGCAGGTTATCGCCGCGCATCGGCGGTTGGAGGGAGAGCGCCAGCGTCCGATCGAAGAGGTTGTTCAGGTTGAAGGCCCGCACCACACCGGCCTGTTCGAAGGCCGCTTCGTAGATTTTGCCGGAGCCGGCGAGCGAACCCGTGTGCGAGGCGGCTGCCGCCGCGCCGTGGGTCGAGGTACCGGACTTGAGGGCCACGATCGGCTTTTCAGCCGCGCGGGCGTTGGTCATAAAGGTCCGACCGTCCTGCAGCCCCTCGATGTAGAGGGAGATACAGCCGGTGTTTTCGTCATGCTCCAGCCACTCCACCGTATCGGCGAAATTCACGTCGGACATATTGCCGATGGAGATCATCTTGTCAAATCCGACCCGGCGGATGTACGTCGAAGCATCCATCGCGATCAGCAGGGCGCCGCTCTGTGAGACCAGGGCGGCCTTGCCGGGCAGGGGGAGGAACGGGGCGAAGGACGCGTTGCAATTGTCGGAGTTGGAGAGAATGCCGACGATGTTGGGACCCAGCACCCGCATTCCGTACTCGTGGGCGATCCTCACGACCTCTTTTTCCAAGTCCTCCCGTCCCACCTCGCTGAATCCTGAGGCGATGATAATGAGGCCCTTGACGCCTTTCTTCCCGCACTCCTCGGCGATACCCGGCACGAATTTAGCGGGAACAATGACCGTCGCGGCGTCGACCTCGCCGGGCACGTCCAGGACCGAGGGATAGGCTTTCAGTCCTTGAACCTCATCATATTTGGGATTGATCGGATAGACCTCACCTTGGTATCCACTGTCACGAAGGTTCTCGACGACCGTATATCCAATTTTGCCCTCTGTGTTCGATGCGCCGATAACGGCAATTGACGTCGGGCGCAAAAGACCGTTAAGCACTTCTAGATCCACTTCCATTACCTCCTGATAGACTACACGTCTAAAACCTGTTTGTGAAATCAAGTTTTCCCGGGAAAACCCAGCTTTCCACGGGCACTAGATAAGGGGGGACATTTGTCCCCCCTTTTGGGTTCCTATTCTTCTTGTGGCTTCAAGATTTTGTCTACGACCCCGTAATCCACGGCCTCTTCTGCCGTCATATAGAAGTCGCGGTCGGTGATGCGATCGATGGTGTCCTGCTTCATCCCGGTGTGGGTCCGCAAAAGATCGTTGATCAGGTCGCGCTTGCGCAGGATCTCCTGAGCGGCAATCTCGATGTCGGCTGCCTGGCCCTGGACCCCGCCCAGCGGTTGATGAAGGTGGATGGTGGCGTGCGGTAACGAATACCGCCGCCCCTCGGCGCCGGCGGTTAAGAGCACGGTCGCCATACTGGCGGTCATCCCCACGGAGATTGTGGAGACCGGTGCCTGGATCAATTGTATGGTATCGTAGATCGCGAGGCCGGCGGAGATTTCGCCGCCCGGCGAGTTGATGTAGAGAGAGATATCCTGCTCGGAATCCTCACGATCCAAGAATAGCAGCTGTGCGACAATCACGTTGGCAATTTGCCCGTTGATCGGGGTGCCCAGAAAGATGATCCGCTCCCTGAGAAGCAGGGAGTAGATGTCATACATCCGATCCCCACGCCCGGTACTTTCAATGACGTAAGGGATACTCATAGGTTTGCCTCCTCATTATTCGGCGCGGTGACCATCACGTCAGCGTCGAAAACCGCGCTAGCGATTCCGTACCGCTTATGCAGCGCTGTCATCCTCAGCGGTCTCATCCTCGGCGGGTGCGTCGTTCGGCTCAGTTTCTTCGGCCGCTTCCTCTGCTTCGATGTCGGCGGCTTCCGTCTCCTCGCCGGTTTCCTCGTCGAGGACCGCGCCCTCTTCCGCGACCTCGGCTTCAGCTTCGGCTTC
>CAYMAQ010000381.1:0-3195 GCA_964388385.1 uncultured Anaerolineales bacterium
ACCGGGCCGGTAGGCTATGAACGAGATTCGTGGATCGAGACCCTACGGACGCCCGGCGCCTTCGGGAGGCCCGGCGTGTTCAGGAGGGCCGCCCTCGCCCCGATCCTCGGGGGGACCCGCGTGCTCGGGGCGACCGTTCTCTCCCAGATCCTCGGGGGGACCCGCGTGTTCGGGAGGGCCGCCCTCACCCAGATCCTCGGGGGGACCCGCGTGCTCGGGGCGACCGTTCTCTCCCAGATCTTCCGGGGGACCCGCGTGCTCGGGACGTCCCGGCTCCTTGTTTCTGCCAATCAGATCGAGAGATTGCCAAATCCGGCCCCAGCCCTCTCCGGCAGATCTGCGCCCGAGATAGTCCGAGGCTTCTTCCCCCGTAAGCTTGGCGGTCTGCAGGGCGAGCATGATCTGACCGAAGCCCATCCCCTCATCGCAGAACCACATCATCACGTCGTCGTACGTCACATCGTAGAGGTTGGACAACGCCTTGCCGACGGGATGCTGGGCATCCTCGCTGGTGCAGAAGAAGTTGACGCCATCGCCATCTTCCCCCTCGTCATCGTCATCATCCTCGTCCTCAACCTTGACCTTGTCCGCGACAAGGACATCCTTCTCATCGAGCACGCCCTCTACTTCGACGACATCGCCTACCTCTATCGCATCCCAGTCGAAGTCCGAGGGAACCAGAACGACGTAGATCTCACCGTCCACATCCACCGTAAGGGTGCCCGAATCCTCATCGACGCCGACAACCTCACCGATAACCTCCACCTCCTCGGGGTCCTCCTCTTGCTGGACCAAGCCCGAGGGAGAAGCCGCGCGCACCACGGTCGTGCTGAGAGCCAACCCTAACACCGCAATAAGCGCTACCATCCTGATCAACAACCAACGAGACGATCGCATACAAACCTCCTTAGAAGTGAAAAACCATCTCACAACCTACTCCCGTACCACACCTGATTCATTCAGGTCATAACCACCTTCTAACTATTAAGACGTAATAAGGGGCCAAACATTACGGGTAAGCACATAGTACTTTAGTACTATAATGCGCGGAGGGCGTTCGGATAGTAGCAAAAAGAGAGGCTGCGTGTGCAGCCTCTCTGAGGATTGAACACAGCGTCGATCCGAGATTACCAGATAGCGGTCACCTCGTTTGAGCAGGTCGTCGTTCCGAACTCGCAGACCTGATAGGTCGCGGACCCACCGCCCTTTCGACCGGTAGAATCGGTGTACGCGCCATCGTTCTCCGTCGTCGCAACGAGGCTTCCGTCGCGGTAAACGTCAACGTCGGTCGATGTCGCGCCGCTCCAACTAAGATCCGCGTACTGGGCACCGCGCACCTTGTAAGCGTTGACGCTCAGACTTATCGGATCGGTTGTGCCTCCACTATCGTTATCCACGGTCACTGACACGCTGTCCGACGCCGTCTGTCCGGCGCTATCGGTCGCGACAGCCTCAACGATATATCCACCGTCGGCATACGCCGTTGTGTCCCAGGAGGCCGACCAGCCGTCGGAGCCGTCGCTGTCGGTGCCGATGCTGCTGCCATCGACAAGGAACTCCACCTGCGAAACAGCGTTATCGTCCGAGGCGTCGGCGGTGACGCTCACCGTGCCGGAGACCGTCGCACCATCCGCGGGATGGGTGATGGAGATCGACGGCGGATTGTCCGTCGTGCCGCCGCCATCGTCGCCCCCCGCAATCAGGGCAGGCGCGAATTTCGTGGTATCACTCACGTCGAGCAGCGGCTCCTGAATGCCGTCTCCACTGTCGTCGGTCCAATCGTAGTTGCCGGCATTCATCACCTCATTGTACAAATTGGAAACGTCGGTCGCGTTACCGGGGTTGTTGGTGCTCGCCAGCAGGGCCAGGGCTCCGGCGGCGTGCGGGCTCGCCATCGAGGTACCGCTGATGGTGCCGTACTCGCCCTCCTCGATCGGGAAGGTCGACAGGATGCAGACGCCGGGTGCCGCAATATCAACCGCGTCTCCCCAGTTACTGAAGTCGGCCAGCGTGTCATCCTGATCGTCCCGGCAGGTCGGACTTCCGTTCCCACCCGGTTCGCCGTCAAAATCAGCCAGGGCGCTGACGGTAAGCGCGTTATCAAACGCCGCAGGACTGTAGTTGTTCGCATCGTCATTGTCGTTGCCCGCCGCAACCGCGAAGGCCACGCCGTTGTCAACTGCCCCCTGAATGGCGTCGTACTCGGCCTGGTCGTAGCCGCTGCCTCCCAAGCTCATATTGGCGACTTCGAGGGTGTCGGCGTTAGCTGCCACCCAGTCGATACCCGCGATGATCCACGAGCTGTAGCCGCTGCCACGACTGTCGAGCACCTTGACCGCCCAGATGCGGGCCCCGGGCGCGACGCCCACCACGCCGACGCCGTCGTCAAGCGCCCCAATGGTTCCGGCAACGTGGGTACCGTGATAATGATCGTCATCGCCCCCGGACTTGCAGGTGCCGCCAAACGGCCCGCCGCCGGAGCAGTCGACCCCACCCACGACGTTGAGATCGTAATGATCGAAATCGACGCCGGTGTCGATCACCGCGACGTCGACGTCGACCCGATAATCGTCCGTGTTGTCGATGTCGATATTGCTGTTGTCATCGGCAAAGATGCGCTGAACTCCCGTGGGGAGCGTCTGTGCGTCCAGGGTGTAGAGGCGGTTCTCCTGAACATAAGACACCCGCGGATCGCCGCGCAGGCCATTGAGCCGTCCCGGCGGAACCACGGCAGCCATCCCCTTCAACGCGTGCTGGTACACAAACTCCACATCCAGTCCGTGGGCCTTCGCGACCTCCGGCACGATCGTCGATACGTCCACGGTCTCGTGGAAGACGACGATATGCGAGGCGCCAACCGACCGACTACGGACCGCTTGAGCCGGTCCCGCAGTCATGCCTACGACAAACATGAGGAAGATAACCAATGTTGTCCAACGCCGATATACCGTGTGTTTCATCGTACCCCTCCTCTTTCCTTGTGAAATCCACTGCGGCGGTCTAACGCTCCCGATCCGTATCCGCCGAACCTGGAGGCCGCCCCCTCGAAAAACAACCACAATCCAGACTTCAATTGTTAGATACTCTAGTATAAGACAGAATATTTGTCAAGTCATAAGCGAAAACTCAATTTATTTTATAGTCAGAATCAGGTTGTCGACAGGTGAAATCAGCGTATACTCTCACCCATGTGAT
>CAYMAQ010000382.1:0-3190 GCA_964388385.1 uncultured Anaerolineales bacterium
GCCGCTTTGTGGGGTTCGTTGGGGACGTAGAGCTTTTTTTCAAGTACTGCATGTAGATACAGGAAGGGGTTCAGATGAGCGTACTCGATCAGTTTCGTTTGGATGGGAAGACCGCGCTAGTCACAGGATGCCGGCGTGGAATTGGGAAAGGAATGGCGATAGGTCTTGCAGAAGCCGGCGCCGATATCATAGGCGTAAGCGCTCACCTCAAGCCATCAGGCAGCGATGTTGAGAAGGAAATCAAAGCGTTGGGACGGCGTTTTGATGCCTACCCGTGTGACTTCGCCGATCGTGATGCGTTATATGAGTTTATCGGTGCAGTCAAGGAGGAGTGTTCGCCTGTCGACATTCTGATTAACAACGCAGGTACGATTTTGCGCAAGCCAGCGGTCGAGCATCCAGACGAATATTGGGACACGATTCTGGAGGTTAATCTGACCGCGCAGTTTATCCTGACTCGCGAGTTCGGCAAAGAGATGCTCCTCCGGGGGAAAGGCAAGGTTATTTTCACGGCTTCGCTTTTGACCTTTCAGGGTGGGATTACTGTGCCGAGTTATGCTGCGAGCAAAGGAGGGGTGGGACAGATCACGAAAGCGTTTGCCAATGAGTGGGCGTCCCAAGGCGTCAATGTGAATGCGATTGCCCCAGGTTATATCGCGACCGATAACACGCAGGCCCTGAGGGATGATCCCGTCCGCAGCCGTCAGATTCTCGAACGAATCCCGGCTGGACGATGGGGTCAACCGGAGGATTTCAAGGGAGCCGTTGTCTATCTGGCTTCAGAGGCCGGGGACTACGTTCACGGAGAAATCATCGTCGTCGACGGTGGATGGATGGGGCGCTAACTGATCAAACGGGGTGGGAGGGAGTATCCGCTCACTGCCACCCCGTTGTCCTCATTTCTATTCACTATTCGGCGTCCCTGATTCCGTTGGTGGGGCCTCTATCATCATTGACAAGTTAGCAATCTGAACTCGGGCCATGCCCTGCAGTTGGGCATTGTCCTGTTCTGCAGCGAGTTCGCTTGCTTTTTCCAGGCTCTCCTCTGCTTTGGCGAATTGATCCAGGCCTATCAATGCGGTGCCCTGGAGGTAATAGCCATATGCTGAATCCGGATTCTCCTCCAAGACCCTTTGAGCGTCGACCAAGGCCGGCTCAGGATTTCCAATGCGCAGATAGATTTGCGCTCGGGTCAAGTAGAACATTTCGGCATCTTGCATCAATTGCTGTGCTTCTGTGAATGCGCTCTCGGCTTTTTCTAAATCGCCGATCTCTTGATGAATCGCCCCCTTTAGGAGAAGAAGGTCGGGCGTTCTCACGCCACGGTCTAAGGCTTCGTTGACTTTGGCAAGGGCGGTGACCGAATCCTCGTTAAGCAGCGCTCTTTCTGCTTCCATCTCCAACTGATACCTGGCACGGGTCTCGGGATCGGGTGCCAGAAGCATGTTGTAGAGCAAAGCAAGCAGGAGGAGGATTACCGCTCCGATTCCAGCGGTCCGGAGAATCCACTGTCTTTGCTGGCGTCGCTGGTTTTGGAGATATTCATCTAGAAACCACCACCAACGACCCGGGGCGGGATTGTGTTCCTGTCGCAATGCCCGTAATTTGTCTGCCCCACCGATCACTTTTATGAGCAGTTCCGCTTTACGCCTCGTCTGTTCAGTGATGGTTTGAAACCTCGTTCGCTCGGGTGCCAAATCCATCCCTGCTTCCTCGATCCGCGACATCAAGTCTGCCGCCTGATCGAAACGCCTCAGAATCTCGATTGCTTCGCTGGTGTTGCTGTTGGTTGCCAGCTTTCCCAACAGAGCCTCTATGCGTTTCAGATACTCTCGCAAGCGCTCGGCAGGCGTGTTGGCCTCTTTAAATTTTGAGGCAGCTGGAATTCGCATTTCATCCATGTGTGTTCTCGTTTTCATTGAGTCTCGTTTACGGTGTATTCTCAATACTTTGTTAATTATAGCATCCATCGAGTATTTGCCATGACTCGAAATCCCACTACAATCTCAGCGTATTTATCGGACCAAGTTTCGCTCAACACGGTATTAGGAGGCAATCACAATGCAAGCCATTGCAGTGCTTACGAGCGGGGGCGATGGGCCTGGACTGAACGCCAGTATACGCGCTGTGACCCGTCAAGCCATCAGTCGCGGGGTCGACGTCTATGGTGTACGGTGGGGCTACCGCGGATTGATCAACGGTGAGATAAGTCAGCTGAGCAGTCGAGACGTCGGTGGTATTATGGGGCGGGGGGGGACATTTTTGGGAACCGCTCGATGTCCACAGTTCAAAGATGTCAAGGTGCGGCGAACGGCAATTCGGAATTTGAACCAACGCGGCATTGAGGGCCTCGTCGTCATCGGCGGGAATGGATCGCTGACCGGTGCGCTCGAAGTTCACAAGATGGGTTTCCCGACGTTTGGTATACCAGCGTCGATTGATAATGATATCTCCGGCACTGATATGGCTGTCGGTGTCGACACGACGTTGAACACGATTCTCGATGCGATCGACCGCATCAAAGATACGGCATCGTCTCATCAGCGTGCTTTTCTCATTCAGGTGATGGGACGTGACTGTGGATACTTAGCCATTGCCAGCGGGATCGCCGGAGGGGCCGAGATGATCCTGGTACCGGAGCGTGAAGGGCCTTCGGTTGAGAAGATTGCGGAGACGGTGGTTGAGGCTTATATCCGGGGGAAACATCACTGTATTATGGTCATTGCTGAGGGATGGAAACCCGGAACCCGCGCTGTTTCCGAATACCTCAATGAGCATTCAGAGGACCTGGGTTTTGATGTGCGGGTCACAGTGTTGGGGCACGTTCAAAGAGGAGGGCGACCTTCCTCGTTCGATCGACTTCTGGCTACGCGGATGGGGTCTTTTGCGGCCAACCAGATTGTCGACGGGACAAGCGGCAAGATGGTCGCCCTGAGAGGGAATAAGCTTGAGGCTTATCCGCTGGAGGACGCCGTTGAGGAGCTGCGCCCTCTCGATCTGGGTTTGCTTGAGTTAGCAGATATTATGGATTGATGGGGTTCGTTCATAAAGCTTCCGAAGACGGGTCGACGGATTATGGATCTGCTCACCCATACATGAAGCGTTTCTGCATCTCTATGGATATCACGTCACGGAGAAATTTAGGGCTGAAAGCTCAATAACTTCCACGTTTGGGGTGCTTTCTGCACCG
>CAYMAQ010000383.1:0-3186 GCA_964388385.1 uncultured Anaerolineales bacterium
TTCTGCACCGCTTTCAGCTTGATTTCGCGGAAGTTATTTGATAGCCAATCCTTAAGAGGGCGAATCGGAAAGAGACAGAGTCGCCAACCGATGATATTCGGCGCCTGCGGGCTTCAAGACGCTCTGGAAAAGAATGATCTCCTCCACAGATACCTCGGCCAAGCGTCCTATCCGCACCCGGGTCATCACCTCTCCGATGGCCCGCACATCCCGCCCGCTGGCCCGGCGGTGGACGCGTCCTATCGTCAGGTGGGGGTGGTAAGGTCGCGTCTCGGGTTTGAATCCCAGGTGCTCCATCGCTTCGTTGACCGCGCCGTGGAGCACCGTCAACGGCTTATCGGCAGGCTGCTCCACGCCCACCCACAGAATGCGGGGACGCCGCGGATTGGGGAAGACCCCAACCTCTTCGGCAAAGAAGGAGAAAGGGGCAGCATGCTTCGCAATCACACTCAGTGCATTTTTGATTGGGTCGATGCGATCGGGCAAGACGTCCCCGATAAAGAAGAGCGTCAGATGCACACTGGAAGGCCGCACCCAGCGTACGGCACGTTCGGGCAGACGCCGCTTGAGCTCTCGTTGAATCCGGTCGAGTTCGGAGATCAACCGCTCATTCAACGGGAATGCGATAAACGTCCGCAGGGTCTTCGGGGTCGCCACTGGCTATTCTCCCTATAACGCGAAAAAGCAATCAACCCACCCGGATACCGGAAACGCCACCGGATCGCTCAATCGGCAAAAGCCGGAAGCTTTGCCGCGTAGAGCCGGTTCTCAGCGATAACAAACAGCACGTGTGGATCCTCACTCACCGCGAGTGCCTCAATCTGGCGGAGCCCGCCCCGTGGAAGGCGGAACTGATGCTTGAGACTTCCCCGCTTATTAACCACGACAATCCGCTCCAGGCGGGAATCCCCAAAATAGACCGCGCCCTTTTCGGGATCCGATTCCAGCGCCATCACTATCGGCATGAAGTCCGGACCGACAAGCTCATGAATCTCGAAGGACGGATCAGCGGTCCCCGCAAAGTAGCTTTTCACCGTACCATCCCCCATCAGGAGATAGATACGCCCATCGATCGCAACGTCCAGGACCAGATGCATCTCCGGCGCCGCCTCGTCAGAGAAATACAGGCGCGGCGATTTGTAGATACCATTGACCGGTTCGTAGACGAAAATCTGATTGGACACACGGTTTAGGAGGTAGAACTGATTGCCAAACGTCTCAATAGCCGTGATCGAACCGGGAGGCAGGTCACCCTCGATCTTCTGATAGGCGATGTTCCCAGGCCCCAAAGCAGGCTCATACATATAGAGAATTCCGTTTTGACCGTAGATCAGAACCGCACCGTCAGAAAACGATCCGCCCGGCTCCAACCAGGCGAAATCGACAAGTTGATCCACGGTCTCTCCCAAAAGGGTCTGACCCCGCCTCAAGATCGTCGTCGCCGTATCCGAGGGAGCGGATACGCGATCCTCATTAAGGCGCAGTCCAAGCATCGTATCGGTTGCCGTGTTGAGCACGTAGATCCAACCATCTCCGATCAAAAGGCGTCGAGGCTTGGGAGAGGTTCCCAACTCGAGTAAGGGATGGACGCTGAGCACAGCGGCGCTTTCCAATGCGTCAATTGCCTGCTCTGCCTCCGTTTTCAACTCAAGAGCCTCGGTACGCTGAGGGTCCAGGTGTACGATCTGCGCGCTCATGTCCCGGAGTCGTTCCCAATCATCCAGCGACTGTGTCTCGTAAGCCTCTTCGCGGACACTTTGCGCTTCCTCCATCAGTTCTTGAGCTTTCAGAGGCCCGCCAAGCTGCAGGTACTTGGTCAAACTTATAAAGAATATGATAAGAATCAAGCCAAAGGCCACACCGCCCATCACCGAGGCGTTCTCACGGGGCGCCTGGCGCGGTGACGGCGTCGATACGTCCTCAACTTTACCCGGCAACACCAACCGAAGTGCTCTGCGAAGTCGGGCCCGTTCCGCGGTAACCGTACGCTCAGCCTTGCGCTCGCGTTGACTGCGCATAAGCTCCCGGTGGCGTTTGAGACGTCGAAGCCAGGCGCTCATCCGTTCGCGCAGCGGGATTCCAGGCTCGGGAGCGGGCTGAGGTTTGCCCGCCTTCCGTGCTTCAAGTCCAGACCGCGAGACTGCAGGGGTCTCCACAGCTTGCTTTGGCACATCCTTATCTGGAACAGATGGGGGTCGTACGATTTTCCCGGGGGCTGACGAACTCGAAGCGCGCGAGCCTGTACCGAGATGAGGCACCAGTCTAACCGGACGCACGGAGGGTTCCTGCTCCGGGGTTGACCTCGCTTTAGACCCGGACCGTTGAGGTGTCTTGAGCCCACCATTCTCGGCTAAGTGTCGCTCGGATCCGACCGGCTTCTGTCCCGTGACGAATCGACGGTAGGATCGTGTCGATCTCCGAGGTTTCGTCCGAGATGCGGCCTCCGAGAGACCCCGGATAGAGACCACCGTCCCCGATACCTGCCCAGCCGTCACCTCTTGAACGATCTTAGTCGTAAGCTCGTCAAAGTCCGGGAGTGCCAAACACTGCTGCCAGAGCGCGCGGGATTGGGACTCCGCGATCAACGTGGTCGCCAGTAAAACGGTGCTATTCGGTTGCATCGGCGTGTAGCTGACGTGGATGACCGGAGGAACCGACGCGCCGAGAGGGACCAGTACCCGGTCCCGCGGGGGATAGAGCTCAAATCCATCGGGCTCCGCCGACACATCACCGTCCTTCAAGGGATGCAGAACGAAGGCGTAGGCCGGTCCCACCTGGCCCAGAAAAAGATCCTCACCGGAGAAGACAGCGCACGTGAGACTGCCGGAGCACTTATTCCCTGGAAGGGTCTTGTCGTTAAAATGCGCCAGGTGCCGATTAGCCGCAGCCAAGGCTCGGCGCAGCCGGGCGACGCTACTGCCGGATGACGACCAGTAGGTCTTGACCGCCAGCGAGCGGAGCTCGCGGCTCCGGTAGGGAAGCCGTGGCTTGAGATCGACGAGAACCGCGATTTGATCCCCAACCTCCGAAAGCATACCAGGTTGCGCAGACGCGATGGTGGCCTCGGGAGAGGGATGCTGGCTTCGCGTCCCTTCTTGAAACCGAAGAATTTCACTTTGATATTGCATAAGTCACCGTCCTGACACAAGTTTAAAGGGCATAGACGGTTCTGTCAAGCTGACACTC
>CAYMAQ010000384.1:0-3174 GCA_964388385.1 uncultured Anaerolineales bacterium
GGTAAGCGCGTTCGCGGAGCGATTTGATGATGGCTGCGCGGTTCTCAAAGTAGGTATACAGGGACATATGCGAAACGCCAATGCGGTCGGCGATCTTGCGGATGCTCACGCCCTCGATGCCCTCCTGTTGGAGCAGCGTGAAGGCTGCGTCCAGGATCCGCTCGCGCATCGCCTGGATCTCTTTCTCGGTCTTCTTGGGTCGCGGCATAGGACTCCTGTCTGTTTTGCGGTGTATATAGTATACGGTGTAAATGATTGGTTGTCAAGAGACTCCGGCCCGTATCCTTCTGGAAATCGCGCAGAACTTATCCCAGGGAGGGGAGACGATGTGGGATGTAGTTGACAACTGCAATTGCCCTGAGGGGAGGGCGCCTATCCTGTTCCTGTCCATAGTATAATCTCTGAGAACGCGAAGTCGAGGTTCGGGGCGTTTAAAACACCGGAGATGGGCACCGGGATCTCAAGGCGCCAGCAAGATCGCGTCGGCGGGCATACCGGGCTTGAGCGCCCGGTCGGGGTTGGCGATCGTCACCTTAACGGCGAAGACCAGACTGACGTTGACTGCCGAGGTCTGGACATCACGGGGGGTGAACTCAGCCTCGCTGGCGATGCTGACCACGGCGCCGGAGAAGGTCCGGTCTGGGTAGGCGTCCACGGTGACCGCGACGGTCTGCCCAGGGACGATCGTGCCGACCTGGTCCGCCGGCACGTAGATGATCAGGGTGACCGTCGCCAGGTCGGTGATTGTGAGCAGCGGGCGGCCCGCTACCGCGACCTCGCCGGCGTGGGCGCTGCGGGTACTGACAATGCCGCTGATCGGCGCGGTGAGGGTGCGCTGGTCGAGGAGGACGTCGATCTGGGCCACCGCCGCCGCGGCCTGCTGCACCTGGGCCTCGGCCATCGCCACCGACGCCTCGGTGGGGCCGGCCCGCAGTTCCGCGAGCTTTGCCCGCGCGGCCTCGACCTGGGCTGCCGCGACCGCTGCCTCGCCCTCGGCCCGGTGCAGTTCCGCCTGCTGCGGTAGGGGGTTCCGGCGCATCGCCAGGAGTGCGTTGAGATAGGCGGCGGCGCCCTGCTGCTGGGCCTTGGCCTGCGCTAATGCTGCGCGGGCCGCCTCGGTCTGAAGCGCCCACGTGCGCTCGACGTCGCCGCCCCGGTCGGCGTAGATGCCGGCTTTGAGCTCCGTCGCTGCCAGCTCCGCCTCCGCCCGCTCCACCGCCTGTTCGGCCAGCGCGAGTTGTGTATGTGTGTCGGTGATCTCGGCGTTGAGGGACTGGGGTTCGGTGATAGCTGTCCGGGCGTTGAGGTGCGCGGTCCGAGCGCCCTCGTAGCGCGCCAGCGCTTCGGCCAGGGCACCCTCGGCTGCGGCGATGGTCTCTGCGTGCGCGCCGGCCACGGTGCGATCCCGGTTGGCCTGGGCAGCGGCCAATCCCGCCTCGGCCTCGGCCCGCCGGCTCTGCAAGACCGCGTCGTCCAGGCGAACGACGACGTCGCCGCGCCGGACTGTGTCCCCAAGATCGGCGCCGATCTCGATGATACGCCCGTCCACCTGGGGCGCGACGGTGACCTCGGTGCCCTCGATGAAGCCGGAGAAAAACGGCGCGGCCTGCTCCGCCTGCACCGGTAACTCCGCGCAGCCGGCCACGGCAAGCGCCAGTGCTGCGAGGGCCAGCAGGGCTACCAGCGGGGTGGCGAGAGACTGCGTCCTTTGACGTAATATGCGATATGTCTGTGTCATCGTTATGATTCTCCTTGTGGGGCAAAGTGTGCGTCGGCGGGCAGTCCCGGTCTGAGCGTTCCATCCGTTGCTTGACCGGTATTTGGAATGTGGATTTCAACGGCGAAGACCATGCGCGCGCGGTCCTCCTTCGTCTGGGCGCTGCGCGGCGTGAACTCGGCCTCGTCGGCGATGGCGACCACGGTGCCCGTGAAGGTGCGTTCGGGGAGGCTCTCGATGCTCACCGTCGCCGGCTGTCCGATCTGGACTTCGCTCAGCCGGTCCACCGCCACGTAGACGGTGAGGGTGACCTCGTCGAGGTTGCCGAGGGTGAGGACGGTACCGCCGCCGGCCACCAGTTCTCCTGCGTGCTGGCCGATCTCAAGCACGCGCCCTCCGACCGGCGCCGTCACGGTCAGGGCGGCGCGCTGGCGTTGGAGCGTCTCCAGCCGCGCGGCAGCCTGGGCGACCTGGGCCGCCAGCGCGGTCATCGTTTCCGGCGCAACGCCTCCGGTGATCTCGGCGAGGTAGGCTTCAGCCTGCTGGACCCCGGCCTGCGTGGTCTCGTAACGGGCGCGGGCGGCATCCACTTGGGCATCCAGGGATTGCGGCGCAGCCCGCATCCGCAGCAGATCTCGGAGCGACGCCTGGGCGCCGGAGAGCCTTGCTTTGGCGGTGTTGAGGGTGACCCATGCCTGCCACGTGCGGTTGGGGATGAGGTGGGAGTCCAAACCGGCGTTGAGATGGGGCTCGGGCGGACGCAGTTCCTCGGGCAAGGCTTTCCACTTCTCCTGCGCTTCGTCGATGGCCTCGTAGGCGTCGTCGTAGTTTGTCTGCGCGATCTCGGCGGCGTTCTTGAGTGCTTCGGCCTGTGTAACGGCGGCCTCGGCGACGGCGACCTGGGTCTGGGCGTCCACGATGCGGGCGTTCAACTCCTGGGGGTTGTCGCGAATGGCGACGGCATCCTGCCAGGCCTGGTGGGCGCTGTCGTGCAGGGCCTTGGCCTGGGTCAGGGCCGCCTCGGCCTGCCGGATCTGCTCTGGGCGCGCGCCGGCCTCTGCCTGCGCCAGCTCTGCTTCGGCGACGGCTAAAGACGCCTGGGCTGCCGTGATCTGCGCGGCAAGGACGGCGTCATCCATGCGCACCAGGGTTTGTCCGGCTTCGACGCAGTTGCCCTCGGCGACGGTGATGGCGGCGATGCGGCCCCCGGTCTCCGGTCCGATCTTGATCTCCTCCGCCTCGATGAAGCCCGAGGCGACCAGGGGGCCGGACACCGGTCGGTCGAGTGCCGCTTGTCCTGTCGTCACCAGGATAGTAGCGATGGCGGCCGCGGCCACAATGGCGATGGTGAAGATCTGTTTTGATTTCATAATGCGTTCTCCTTGGTTTCGGTCTTTGTCCATCCCAAACGCGGGCGCGGTCAGGAGACCGGCCCGAACGAGGATGCATTGATTTAC
>CAYMAQ010000385.1:0-3171 GCA_964388385.1 uncultured Anaerolineales bacterium
CACTCGTTCAAATAAGGTCTCGCTGTCGCCGCAGAAGCGACTCTTCATGTCTTCGCAATCCTGCTGCTCAAGCTGATGCAGCTGCGATCGAGCTTCGGCTGGAGCCTGTCGAATTTGGCGGCGATGCTGCGGATGAACCTCCTGACCTACCGGGAACTATGGAAGTGGCTGGATGAGCCGTATACGTATCCGGCTTCAGAGCCGCCGGAATATGCACTGCCGCTTTTTGCGAATATCCTGGACAGCAAAACGGGGGGAACCTGAAATGGCGGCGGCGAAATGTGGGCCGAAAAGAACGTCCACGAGGGTCCGAGACCGTCCAAAACCCCGGAATCCAGGCAGAATCACCCCCGAAAGGCTGGGCGAGTTACTGAACCGCGATTATTTTGGACAGCAATGACATGTGGTTTTCCCACCGGTCGAAGGCATCGAAGATCGCATCGTGCAGCCTGGTCAGCGTCTGGTCGCCGCGAATCTGGATCGTCCGCGAGACCGTCGGGTTGGCCTCGGCGAACTCCTCCGTCACCGGGCCGCTGAAGAGAGACACTTCCAGGTCGTAGATGCGCTGGCCGCGTGGCTCGGGCGCACGACTGCGCTGCTCTTTGCTGCTCATGTGACGTTCTCCTGATCTCGGTCGCCATTGTATCCCGGCAGGACCGGCTCGTCAGCGGCGCCTTGGAGGCGCTGCTTGAGCATCGTGACCCGCCGGCGGGCGTCCATGTTCCGCACCGCGATGGCCAGGGCCTTCTTCGTGCCGACCAGCACCACGAGCTTGCGCCCGCGCGTGACGGCCGTGTAGAGCAGGTTCCGCTGGAGCATCACGTAGTGCTGCGTGTGCACGGGCAGGACCACGGCCGGGTATTCGCTGCCCTGGCTCTTGTGGACGGTGGTGGCGTAGCAGAGGTGCAGCTCGTCGAGCTCCCGCAGGTCGTACTTCACGGGCCGCCCATCGAAGGTGACGGTCAGCTCCTGCTCGACCTCGTCGATCCCGGCCACCCGGCCGATGTCGCCGTTGAAGACGTCCTTGTCGTAGTCGTTGACCATCTGCATGACCTTGTCGCCGACGCGGAAGGTCCAGCCGAACCGCTCCACGGCCGGCCCGGACGGATTCAGCGCCTTCTGGAGCACGTCGTTGAGGTTGCGGCAGCCCAGCACGCCGCGCTGCATCGGCGAAAGCACCTGGATGTCGTCCACGCGGTCGAAGCCGAACTTGGCCGGGATGTGCTCGCAGACCAGGGCCCGAAGCACTTCCACGGCCCGGTCGGGATCGTCCGCCTGCACCATGTAGAAGTCGGTCTCGGCGGGCGAGGCGACCTTCTCCAGCGGGAAGGTGGGCATGTGCCCCTGGTTGATCCGGTGGGCATTGGTGACGATGGCGCTGCGGGCGGCCTGGCGGAAGACCTCAGTCAACCGGCAGACGGGCACGCGGCCGGAATCGATGATGTCGCGCAGCACGCAACCCGGGCCCACCGATGGGAGCTGGTCCACGTCGCCCACCAGCACCAGGGCGGCCTCGTGCGGAATCGCCCTGATCAACTGCCAGGCCAGCGTCACGTCCAGCATGCTGGCCTCGTCGATGATGAACACATCGCCCGATAGCGGATGGCTGGCGTCGTGGCGGAAGCCGCCGCGTTTCGGGTCGAACACCAACAGACGGTGGATCGTGCTGGCCGAGGCGCGCGTCGCCTCGCTCATCCGCTTGGCCGCCCGGCCGGTGGGCGCTGCCAGGACCACCTTGAGCCCCTTGGCCCGCATGATCTTGACGATGGAGTTGATGATGGTCGTCTTGCCCACCCCGGGCCCGCCGGTGATGACCATCGCCTTGGAGCGGCAGGCGAGTTCGACGGCTCGGCGCTGCTGGGCGGCCAGTTCCAGACCGGTCTTCTGCTGCACCCAGGCGATGGCCTTGGCCACGTCGATGCTTGGGCAGGGATGCGGCCCGCTCTGTCTGGCGATCAGGTCGGCGGCGAGGCTGCCCTCCGAATGGTCCAGGTTCGCCAGGAATACAGCGGGAACGGGCCCCGCGCCCATGTCGATGGTGTGCGCGACCAGGCGCTCGTCACGGAGAAGATGCTCGACGGCCGACGTGATGATCTCGCCGGGAATCTCCAGCAGTTTGGCGGCCATCTCGACCAGTTCGTCCCGGCCGTAGCCGCAATGGCCCTGATTGGTCAGTTCCTGCAGGGCGTACTCCACGCCGGCTCGGGCGCGAAGATCGGACTGCTTGCTGATCCCCAGGCTCTCGGCGATCACGTCAGCGGTCTTGAACCCGATGCCCTGGATATCGCGAGCCAGGCGGTACGGGTCCTCCTGCACCGTCTCGATGGCCTCGTTGCCGTAGGCCTTGAAGATACGGAAGGCCCGGCTGGTGGAGACCTTGTGGCTGTGGAGGAAGACCATGATCTCCCGGACGGCCTTCTGCTCGCTCCAGGCGGCCACGATCTTCTTCTTGCGGGTCGCCCCGATGCCCTCGACGTAGGTGAGGTTGTGCGGGTCGCGGTCGATGATCTCGAAGACCCGCTCCTTGAATGCCCGTACGAGCCGGGAGGCCAGGACCGGCCCGATCCCCTTGATCAGCCCGCTGGCCAGGTACTTCTCGATGCCCTCGACCGTGTTGGGCGGCGTGGTCTTGATGACCTCGGCGCGGAACTGCTGGCCGTGCTGCTTGTCGAGGGTCCAGCGCCCCCGGGCCTGAACGTACTCCCCGGCGCGGACCTCCGGCAGCGTGCCCACCACGGTCACCAGTTCACGGTGCCCCCGCGCCTTGATGCGCAGGACGCAGAATCCGCTTTCGTCGCTGTGGAACGTTACACGTTCCACGAGCCCGGAAAGCTCTTCCTGATCCTGAATGGCCGCTGACGCGCGGTCCGAAGGTGTTGTTCTTCTCGCACACATGCCGGACCGAGTATAGCGGACTCCTGCGCTCTTTCGAGCTTCGAGGTCTGGCTGGTGCAGCGTCCGGTCGGCGTTGCGAGCGTGGGAGCGGTGCGTCGGTGAGTCGCTATCGGCCCACGCCCCTGCGAACTCGCCTGCCTTGCCGCGTCTTGAAAGCGATTGACCCCGCCGGACTGACGCAGGTGCAAGGAGAGAGGTGTAAATGCTCGTGGAACGCCCGGAATCACGTGCAAGCTTTCGTGCAAGGATTCAGGCCGCTGCCGTGGCGGGGGCACT
>CAYMAQ010000386.1:0-3167 GCA_964388385.1 uncultured Anaerolineales bacterium
CGCATCCAATGAGTGCATAGTTTCGCTTCCCTCCTCGAATCAGGGCTACGTCTTTTGTACCCCCAATGTACGCCGATTCCTGGCTATGTCAAAAGGACGCGGGTCGCGAGTGCCGGGGACTGATCGCGAGAATGTGCTACAATGACGTTCACACGCCCAGACACACACAAAGGAGGACCGATGACCTACCCCCGTACGATGCGCGCCGCGCGGCTCTACGGACCCGGCGACCTGCGGCTCGAGGAGATCCCCGTTCAGGACCCCGCCCCGGACGAAGTCGTCGTCCGTGTGAGCGCCAACGGGCTCTGCGGCTCCGACATTCACTTCTACGAGGACGGCAAACTCGGCCCGTTCACCGTCACCGAGCCCTACACGCCGGGGCACGAGGCCAGCGGCACTGTCGTCGACGCCGCCGAGGCCGTCGACGGCCCCGAGGTCGGCCAACGGGTCGCCATCGAACCAGGGATCCCCTGCCGCCGCTGCGAGTTCTGCAAGTCGGGCCGGTACAATCTCTGCCCCGACGTGGTGTTCCTCTCCGCCCCACCCGTCGACGGCACCTTCGCCGAGTACGTGACCCTGGCTGCGGACTTCGCCCATCCCCTGCCCGACAGCGTGGGTGACGAGGCCGGCGCCTTCGTCGAGCCGGTCAGCGTGGGCATCCAGGCATGCCGCCGGGCCGGGCTCCGCGCCGGCGACACGTTCGCCGTCCTGGGCGCGGGCCCCATCGGTCTGGTGACCATGGCCGTGGCCCACGCGTTCGGCGCCGCCGAGGGGTACGCCGTCGATCTGCTCGACAACCGCCTGGCGCTGGCCGACGATCTCGGCGCAGCGGCTGCCGTCAACGCGTCCGAGGTCGATCCCGTGGAGGCTATCACGCAATGGACCGAAGGGCGCGGCGTCGACGTCGTCTTCGACACCAGCGGATCCTCCAGCGCCTGCAAGCTCACCCCCCTGATCGCCCGCCGGGGCGGGGTCGTGACCCTCGTCGGTTGGCCTGAACAGGCGTCCTTTCCGTATAACATCGAGACGGTGCTGGACAAGGAACTGGACATCCGGGGCGTCAACCGCTACTGCAACACCTATCCCACCGCCATCTCCCTGCTCGCCTCGGGGAAACTCGACGTCGCCCCGCTCATCACCCACCGGTTTCCCTTCGACGCCATCATCGAGGCCGTCGCCTTCGCCTCCGAGCACCCCGCGGAGACGATTAAGGTGATGATCAAGGAGGGAGAGGATTGAGCATAGAGGATTGAGGACTGAGGGAATTACAGACGCGCGGTGGGCCCAACCCGGCCCACCGCGCGCGTGCTAGCGGCTATCGTCCGCCGTCGGTCGTTCGTCCCCGCCTACACACTGTCCTTGACCGGCAGCGTGAGATTCCCCACCTCCGGCGCATAGATCGTGAGACTGATCTCGTGCTCGCCGGACTCCAGTTCGCCGGGGCCCGAGATCGTCATCACCGCCCCGTACCGGACGTAGACGGAGTTCGTGCGCGTGATTTCGCTGGCCTTGCGCTCCTCATCGCCCATCGTCACCGCGACCTCGTCCAGCGGCATCTCCTCCCCATCGACCTCCAGTTTGACGATCCCGCTCACCCGCCCGGACTCGATGCGGTTCTTGATCTGAAAGGAGAACCTGCCGTCCTCATGGGTCAGGCTGTCGTCCACGTACATCTTCGCCAGCGAGCTTGATGACATCCCGTAATACATCGTACCTCCTGTAGGTAAGTGGATGAATGAACGCGCCCGGATCGAAAGGGTCCATCTCCGACCGGACGTCCTCGTGTGCCCACATTTTAATCGGAACCGGCCCCGCCGCAAGTCGAGCTTCCGCGGTCCCGTCCAGGACGCTCCACCATTCCCACCCACTCGGCATCCCTCCCGACGGGCCGCGCCTCCGCCGCCCGCTGAGCCCCATCCTGCGTCCTGGACGGTTGCGTGATTTGAACCACTGAACGTTTAAAGACACTGATCACACTGATGGCTTCCGATGAGCCCCAGATATGAGATCACTTGCGCGCCAGGTGAACGCGGGTACGTCGATGGCGGTCGACTATCCGGGACGGGTGCTGGCCTACCAGGACTTCTTCACCTTCCATGACACAAGCCATAAAGCGTTGGGCTTACGTTGGGGTCAGGTTGGATTCAGAGATGGACTTCGTCAGAACATACGATCATTCGGCCCAAAAGCTTGACAAACACCACACCCCTGTTGTATCATGAAAACGGTTTAATGAAACCGCTTTCATCGGATGCGCAGAGAATGACGAGAGGGAGTTCCTGATGAACAGGAAGAAAGTCACCATTCGCGACGTGGCCCGGGAAGCAGGGGTCTCGCCGGGCACCGTATCCCGCGCCCTGAACCGCAGCGAACTGGTCAAAGCGGAGACCCGGGAGCGCATTCTCGAGATAGTCGAGGCGCTCGACTATCGCCCTAACGTCCTCGCACGCCGCTTGTCCACCGGCCGCACCCTCACGCTCAAGGTCTTCGCCCCCTACTTCACCCGGCCGTCGGTGACCGAGCGTCTGCACGGCGTGGTCACTGCCCTGGCAGATACCGAGTACGATCTGATCATTCACAACGTCGCGACGCCGGAGCAGCGCAAAACGTGCTTTGAGGCGCTCCCCCGGCCCGACGAGGTGGACGGCGCGCTGATCATCTCCCTCACTCCAACGGCAGAGGACATCGAGGCCCTGAGAGAGGTGGAGGTGCCGATCGTGCTTATCGACGTGTATCATCCCGACCTGGACATGTTCAGTCAGGTCTACATCGACGACGTCGCGGGCGGACGCACGGCGACCGAGCACCTTATTGCGCTGGGCCACACCCGAATCGGCTTTATCGGGGACGAGGTGAACGACGTTTTCAACTTCACGTCGAGCGAGGACCGACACCGGGGCTACCGCCAGGCGCTGGAAGCGGCAGGTCTCCCCGTGCGGCCCGAATACTATTCCAAAGACACGCACGGACGGATACAGGCGCACGCCCAGGCCAGGGCGTTGTTAAACCTGCCGGAGCCCCCCACCGCGATCTTCGCAGCCAGCGATACCCAGGCCGTGGGCACGCTGCAAGCCACAGAAGCAGAGGGGCTTTCCGTCCCGGAGGATCTCTCGGTGATCGGGTACGACGACATCGAACTGGCCGAAATTATGCAAATCAGCACGATT
>CAYMAQ010000387.1:0-3165 GCA_964388385.1 uncultured Anaerolineales bacterium
GTCATAGACGTGACGGCGATGACGATGGGCGTGATCGGGTTGGGCCAGATGGACGGTGGGATCGCGGCGAACCTGGTGCGGCCGGGGTTCGAGGTCCTGGGTCGGTTTGCGCCTTCGATCTGGAATGAATTGATGGAGGAAGAGTAGGAAAGTGTGCGGATCTAACCGCGAGGGAACGATGAATAAGAACGAAGATCGCCTATGTGCCGTGTTGATCGGTCGGGCAGCCACGTGCGAGCGCGCGTGGGCATTTGTGAGCGACTCGCAGCGTTGCCCGTATGTCGCGCTGTATATGGCGACCGACCGCCTCGTGGTGGGCGTGTTCGTGCTTCCAGCTCACAAGCGCTGGTGGATCGAGTATCCCCAGGCGTATCCGGACGTCCTGGACCTCAAGCGCGTGGAGGTCCACGTAATGGAGGACGTCAGCACCTCGAGCCCCTGGTCGCGGGGAACGGTCGAGCCGGTGCTGTCCCTGGCCCCGTGCGGTACGGACTGCGGTCGCTGTCCCCAGTATCGTGCGCGATGTGCCGGCTGTCCGGCGACGACGTACGATCTGGGTAGTAGGCGCGTATAGAGCGTTGTGCAGGGTAACCATCATATACGGAGAAGGAGGTCACCTTTGGACGGAGGATAAGCGCATTTGAATAGGTGCTGAGCGGTGTCGTTGGTGTTGTAACGACTCGAGTACTGCATTCCCTGTGGATTTCATCTGTTTTTAATCTCTAGCTTCAACATCAAGGAGGCCTACAATGATGCCGTCTAGATTGGAAACGAGACACGATAGCAGAATGTCTGATGTCAAGCCGGGGACGACTACGTCGACTCTCCGACTCGGTGATGGCCAGCGCCGCCGTTCGTATCGGGGGGGCTATTTGATCATTTTGAGTGTGTTGATCCTTTTCGGGTTGATAGTCGCATTGATTACCTCCGGGACGTGGGCGGCTGCGCCCCAATCGCTCACCGCCACTAGCCACGATATTCTGGGCCGCCAGGTTGCATCGGATGGCACACTCTCCACATCTTACGCGATTGCCTTTACGCCCAGCGATGAGACAGCGCCTCGCGTGGCAGCCGGCATTGATGACAGGATGTTGACCGTATGGGAGCGGCACGGCGGCGGCACTACCGATTACGATCTGTACGGCAGTTGGTCTCATCCGACCGCCGCGGTTTTTCCGGTGGTGACCGCCGAACAGGATCAACGTGGTGCGTCAGTCGCCGGCGATCCGAGTGGGGCCTATCTTTTCACCTGGCACGATACTCGTAGCGGGGATGCCGATATTTACGCGCAGCTGCTCCAGGACGATTCTTTCGTCGTCGCCCAAGCGACCAATGATCAATTCAATCCGGAAGTGGTTTACAATCCCGATGATGAGGAGTTCTTGATCGTATGGCAGGATGGGCGGCACGATCCGGACAATGCCGATGTTTATGCCCAACGCATCTCCGTGACGGGGGTGTTGGTTGGGGACGCGTTCACCATTACGACGTCGCCGTACCAGCAACTTACGCCTTACGTCGCGTACGCCCCCGGCGAGGGCGTGTATCTGGTCGTCTGGCGCGACTATCCCGGGACCGCTAAAGAGTACTTCGACGTGTACGGACAGCTTGTCTCCTGCGACGGTGCCCTGATGGGGGATCGGTTACCTATCGCCGCGGGGACGGGCTGGGCAGCTCGCGAGTCACCCAACGATGTGCTCTACAATCCGACGACGAAGACGTTCCTGGTCGTTTATCAAGACCTGTCCACGGCTTATTGGAACATCTGGGCTCGTCCCGTTTCGACGTCCGGAGCGTTGGGGAGTAAGATCCAGATTACCGATAATGCGACGCGGCACGAAGCCATGGGGGCTGCCGCTTACAGTTCCCAGGACGATCAATATCTGGTGGCTTATACCTACCGCAGCACACCGGGTTCCCCACGGGACATCCGAGCCCGATACGTCTCAGGCAGCGGCGTGGTGGGCCAAGATACGCTGTTGGTCGCAACGGGCTCGGCCAATCAGACCTCACCGGACGTCGTTTACCTGCCCGACATCGATCGATACGTGGTCGTGTGGTTTGAGGATAGGGCATTGCGCCAGGTTTTCCTGCCCATCGTTGTGCGCTAGCGTTCGGTTCGCGGCGTCTTCAAAGGCCGGGCTGCATCTTGAGGATGCAGCCCGGCGGGGGAAACGACGGGGGGGCTGCTGAGTGCACGTGGCGGGGCTGAAGTGTCCCCGCGAAGGAGAGGATGACGCCTGACATTCGGGCGGCCTTCGAAATCTTGTCCGCGCGGTGTCGTCTTTGTGGAAGCACTGTATCTTCTCGAAAGGACATCTGATCACGAGTTCTGGATGGCGTTCTTTCGATATCCAGACGATAACTTCCTCGCGTTGACGTGCGAAGTGGCGTTGTAGGGAGTCTGGTCTGGTACCGTCACTCCTTTTAACGTGAACTCAATAGAGTCAGTAGATCGAAATTCTGGTAACCGAACATAGTACAACTGGGTAAACATAAAAACGAGCTTGTGGTATCCTGAAGTGCGGGCGGGGTGATGGCGACGGACTGAGGCTGCGGTCCCCTGATCGCCGGCGTTCGACATCCTTACGATTGCGCAATAGGATAAATGACCGTTTTGGAGTATTATATAAGTAAGGCACGCGAATTTACACGCCAGGATAGGAGGCGCCTATGATCCTCAGGGTCAGTGGAAAACTGGGCAAGAAAATCGGGGTCGCACCCCCGGAATCGCTCTCCCTGCACGACACCCCTCTTCTGGACTGGTCCGGTCACCTCTTCCGTGCGAACCGGTTGCAGTACATTATCCTCACGAACACCGCGACGCTCTATTCGCTTCTTTTCCGGGGCCGCGGAATCACGACGCCTGACGCGTACGCCGAACGGGTGAGGGCTGAGTTGCGCACCTTGTTGACGTCGCAGGGGTATGAAGACCTCTACGTGTCACACATAGCAGCCGACGACACGGCCTCGTTCTCCAAGGCCTACAACCGGAGTGTCATCGCATCCGTCAACGATTTGGTTTTTCACGCAACGTTGCATATCGAGCGATATGGAAGGCCGCTTCAGGTGGCCATGGACCGGATGAATCGGCTGCCGATGGGCGGCCTCGATATGACATCCCCGGAACGCGCATTTCAGGCGTTGATGAGCGAGATCTGATCC
>CAYMAQ010000388.1:0-3162 GCA_964388385.1 uncultured Anaerolineales bacterium
CTTTGAGCCTTTACTGCCAACTGCGATTGCCCTACATACGAATAGGTGTCGCCTTGATTGCACAGTGAAATGAGGTACACTGAGCATCAATTCATTCTTGAGTCTTAGGACGTGTTGTCATCGCCTCGCCCGAAAGTGTCTTATCTTTCATATAGGTTCCGTACCAACAGGGTAGAGGGGGAAGATGATGCACGCGTTATTGGTCTATCCGGAGTTTCCGGACACGTTTTGGAGTTTCAAGCACGCCCTGAAATTTGTGGGGAAGAAGGCGACCTCGCCGCCCCTGGGGCTGCTGACAATCGCCCCGATGCTTCCGTCGTCATGGGATCTGCGGCTCGTTGATCTCAACGTCAAGCCGTTGACGGACGAAGACCTGACCTGGGCGGATATGGCTCTGGTCAGTGCGATGGCTGTCCAGCAGGCATCGGCCCACGAGGTGATTCGGCGCTGCCGGGAGGCGGACCTCACCATCGTGGCAGGCGGCCCGCTCTTCACAACCGAGCCCGACGATTTCAACGCCGTCGACCATCTGGTGCTGAACGAAGCTGAGATTACCCTGCCGCGCTTTCTGGCGGATTTGGCCGCGGGACAGGCTCAACCCCGTTATACCGCCGAGGCTTATCCTGACCTCCGTACGACGCCCGTGCCGGCCTGGGACCTGGCGGACTTGGATCAGTATGACTCGATGTGCGTACAGTTCTCCCGGGGATGTCCTTTCAACTGCGATTTCTGCAACATCACGGCCCTTTTCGGCCATCGACCCCGGACTAAATCCTCCGATCAGATCCTCGCCGAACTCGATGGGCTCTACGCGTTAGGGTGGCGCGGATCGGTCTTTTTCGTCGACGATAACTTCATCGGCAACAAGGCGGTCCTCAAACGGGATCTTCTCCCGGCGCTTATCGAGTGGCGGAAGGGAAAACGGGGGATGCCGTTCAACACTGAGGTCTCCATCAATCTAGCCGACGACGAGGCACTGATGACGCTGATGGTCGAGGCGGGGTTCAACAAGGTCTTTATTGGGATCGAGACGCCCGATGACGCCGGCCTGACCGAGTGCCACAAGAGCCAGAACCGCCGTCGTGATCTCCTGGAAGACGTGAAAAAGCTCCAGCGCGCCGGGCTTCGCGTTCAGGGCGGGTTTATCGTGGGCTTCGACAGCGACACGCCCTCGATTTTCCAGCAGCAGATCGCCTTCATTCAGCAGAGTGGGATTGTCACGGCGATGGTGGGCCTGCTGCAGGCGCCTCCCGGCACGGAGCTCTATCACCGGATGCAAGAGGAGGGGCGGCTTCTCGGTGAGATGATGGGCAACAACGTCGACCTGATGACCAACGTGCTGCCGAAGATGGGAATGGACGCCCTGCGCGACGGGTACCGCCAGATTATGGCGCACATCTACGCACCCAGTCACTACTACGAGCGGGTCAAGACCTTTTTGAAGGAGTACAGGCCGCCGAAGATCAAGGCCCCGTTGAATAGGGCACATATCCAGGCGCTCTTCCGTTCGATCTACGAATTAGGCATCAAGGATGAGAACCGACGCCATTACTGGGATCTGCTCACCTGGACGCTCTTTAAGAAGCCCGCACTCCTGCCCCTGGCTGTGACGCTGGCGATCTACGGTCATCACTTCCAGACCATTACCGAGACGAATATCCTCTGACCTCGAGTTTTGCGCCCGCAATAGAATCCAGGCCCGCCGTCAAAAGGCGGGCCTGGGTGCGTGATGGCCCGTCTCGAACGATGCCTGCGATTTTCTCTCGCCCGATGATGGTTTGGGGTATGAATGACTGAAGCGTCTCTGCGTTTCCATGGGCATCATACAAACGTTTGGTGTTTTCTGTCCAAATCTGTAAATTCCCCAGGGTTGGTCCCTTGAATCGATAGAATTTTTGTTCTATACTAAAAATATGAAACGACCATGTACAGCAGCTAAACGCGATGGCACACCCTGTCGAGCCTGGGCTGTCCGCGGTTCCGACCCGCCCCGCTGTGTCGTTCACGGGGGACGGATCGCGGCGCAACCCGAACCTGAAGCGATTCCCGATACCATCGAATCCGTGATCCACGATCTCGCCGCCAAGCAGCGGAAGCTCTCTGACTACATCGAGGCTTATGCGGAGAACCATCGGGAGGTCCTGGTGGTGAGGGATCTCGCGCGCCTCTTCCAGATTCACGGGCTGAACGCCAGCCGGATCGGACGCCTGCTCCGCGACCAGCGCGCCCTGTCGGGCGAAGCGACCGATGGGATCGCCGGGGCGATTGCGCAGGCTCTCGACGAGCTGGCGACGGAGTTGGGAAGCGACTTCTGAGTCGCACGGTCTGTTTCCGGACCGAGGATGGCCCACGGCCCGTGCCTGGCTGAGGAATGCCGTTGCGCTGACAGTCTGCCTCTCACCCGGTGAGATCGATCCTCGCCGTTGGATTGTCCCCTGAGTCCGGGCTCGTTCCTCGCGGCTGCCGCCCGGCGGAGCCTTCCCCACGGGCTCCGAGGCAGTCCGCACCATGGTGGGATCCGGGGCGCCCTGGATCCCACTGCCCCCAAGGAGGAAAGCATGCCAACGTTTGATCGCGAAGCGGCGCACTACCTCAACGGCTGGTCCCGTTGGCGGGAGGCCGATGCGATGGTGACAGTCTCCTGTTCCCACTCCCGCTTCCGCCGGGGCGAGTTTGTCATCCTCGTCACGTATCGGATGCCCGACGGGGCCGTCGAGGTCGGGGATAACCGCCGCGTCTACATCGACTACGCGGTCGGCGCGACCCTGCGCGAACTCTGGGCCGTCCTCTTCGACGAGGCCGCGGAGGCGCGCAGGCACAACCCCCGGACGCTGGCGATCCGGCTCAACCCCGAGGGGCTGCCGGACCCGTGGCGGATCCGCCTGCGCGCCGTGGCGGAGGTCGTCGCCAGCGAGGTGCAGGCGGTAATCCGCGGCGCCGCGCCGGAGGTGGGGACGGAGACGGGGTCCATCAGGACTCAGAAGTCCGAAGTCGCTGGGACGTGAGGGTGATGAGGAATCAGGGCGGATATTGGGGATGGGTATGTGGGGTCATAGTGATGAAAAGGAAGAGAGAAGTAGGAGTCTGAGGGTTGAGTGCAACCAAAAAGCGGGGCCGCGTGCGCGGCCCCGCTGCGTATGGCTCCTCGGGCTGGATTCGAAC
>CAYMAQ010000389.1:0-3152 GCA_964388385.1 uncultured Anaerolineales bacterium
CGGATTGCTATTGAGCTGTTAAGGTGCGGTGAAACGCGCGTTCAGGCGTCGAGCAGATCCAGGATCCGCGCGTTGATGCGGTCGTAAGGGTTGATCTCCGCGACCGGCTGACCGGTCGCCAATTCGCAGACCTCCCGCATCCGGTTCACAATCTTCACAAGCTGGGTTTCACCAGACTCGGCATCGCCGCGACCGGTGAACGCAGCAGCAATTCGCTGTGAAGAGACTCCATCAAATGTGTGAACGGCGAACGACTCATTGCGAACGCTGGAAAGCCGTTGAAGTTTGCCAAGTTTCTTGCGGGCCTGGTCCGCCGCCTGATCATCCTGTTGACGGGCCAGATAGACAACTGTCAGATTCAGGACGAAGCGGTTCGCGGAGATACGACCCTCGTCTCCACGACGTACGTGCTTGGTGTCAAAGTAATCCTGGAGACCTGGTTTACCGTTCAGCCAATCGGGGTCCAAGAACTCCCCATGCTCGTCCGGTTCTCCCTTGCGATCCACAAGCCGGGCACCCAACCTTCGCGCCATATAGCGGAGGATCGCCTCATCGAACCGAAATACGCGGACCAGGAAATCGCCGTAGGCTCCGATGCGGAGGCGGATTTCCGCATTGAAGAGGATCTCGTGCAGCAGCCACTCGGTTCGACCGTAGTGTTCCGCCTCCGAAAGTGCAAGCGTCCCCAGATCCTCGTGCCGCGCGCCCTCCAGGGCAGGCGTGAGTGCGGATTGCGCCTCCTCGAAGTTGAAGTTGAGCCGTTGATGGGCATACGCGCAGACAGCGTGAATCGCCTCCGCCGGACAGAATGCGTCCAGCAGTTCCAGGTTCGATGCCAGGGTGCGGGCCGCCGCGTGGTAGGCGTAGAGTCTGGTGTTCTCCCGGATGACGTCCTGAAGGGACTCAGCGACGACCCGCCGTCCCAGGTCGAGCTGGAACGGGGTCTCCTCGTACTGCGAGACGTAGAGGGGGTAGGCATCCAGGCCAAAGACCTCGGCCCCGACGGTGAGCAACATACTGGTCATCGCCGGCGTGCCCCCGGAGACCTCAAGGTACGCACGGAGACCCGGGGCTTGCTCTTCTTCTTTCAAAGCGCGCAGGCGCGCCCGGAAGAACGTCTGCATGCCGCCGTAGTCGGCGGGGTTCCGCTCAATGGTCCACGTCGTGATGGTTTCCTCCGGCAGCCCGCAGGTCGCGGTGAGATACCGACTGACGACGTGGGCCAACTCGATGGTGTCCTGGGCCAGATGATAATCCGACACATCCGGGACCCCCGATTGATCGGAGGCGATCAGGATGATCCGGTCGATCGTCCCTTCCCGATCCAGGATATAATCCACCGCCTTCCCGATAATCGGCAGGGAGAGATGGGGCCGGCATGCCTCCCAGTTCTCCAGGATCGCCCGCCCCATCGCGCGACGGGACGCCTTGTCGTTCCACAGGGGATTCACTTCCCCAGGTATGGGTATTTCACGGGTCACACCGACGTCGCGGTTGCCGACGTTGGCCAGAAGCATGATAGTCATAGGCTCTCCTCTTGGTTGGCCTGGACCGCCCCCGAGACGGGGGCGCCAAGCGACAGGGTTGTTGAACGTCACACGTCGATCAGGCGGGCGTTGGCGGCGCGCGGGCCCCGGGGCCCCTGTTCCACGTCGAAGGCGACGCGGTCGCCCGCCCGCGGCGTGCGCGCGGCGCCGGTCAGGGCGCTGACGTGGAGGAAGACATCGTCCCCGCCGCCGTCGGGCGTGACGAAGCCGAAGCCCCGATCGGGCATAAACCGCTGGAGGGTGCCGGTCCGCTGCCCGGCAGCAGCCTCCGCCGGTGCGGGGGGCGCCGCCACCTGAACGGCGTCCAGGCCCGCGATGCGGACCGCCAGCCAGCCCATGGGCAGCGCCGGGCGCCCGTGGCGCAGCGCCAGGTGGCGGCTGCGGGGGAAGGGATCGCCGGGCCGGCGGTTCTTCTCCTTGGTCACGCGGTATTTGTCCAGGAGCTGCTCGAACCGGCGGTCGTCCCCACCCAGCATGGCGCGGCCCAGGGTCTTGCTCGCCCAGCCGGCGCCCCAGCCCACCTGGAGCAGGAGCCCGTCGTCGGGCAGGGCCAGCAGGCGGTTGATCAGGTCGTCGTAGAAGCGGAGCGCGCCCGGCGGGCCGCCCTTGCGGTTGAAGTACTCGGCCTCGGTCAGCAGGCGCTCCCGGGCGCGCAGCTTGCCCAGCTTCGGCAGGTCCTTGATCCACCGGCGCTTGCCCTGCCAGCGGAGCGTCGCCGCCTCGGGGTCGGTGAAGCCGTAGGACTCCAGGGCGATCTCGGCGCGGAGCGTCGTGCCGGGGGTGAGGGCCTCCACGTCGACGTCCAGCCCGCCCCGCCCCCGGGTAGAGGTGGGATAGACCCGCACGGTGGTCAGGGCCAGGCTGCCGCCGGCGTCGACGGGGCCGCTGTCGCGCACCCGCAGGGCCCGCAGCCAGTCGTGGTTGGGATCCTGTCCGAAGACGGCCTGCTCCAGCGGCTGGGAAGCCCAACTGCGGCTGCGCTTCATGCGGCGCAGGTCCGGGCTCGCGTCCGACCCGGCGTGGATTCCCCAGAAGAGGAGGGTGCGCAGGGCGCCCTTGAGCGACGAGCCGGGCAGGTAGGGCCGGTCAAAGACGTCCTTGATCTGCGCGGAGACCTCGGCGCCCCGGGATTGGGAGGCCGGGACGCCGGGCATGACATAGCGGAAGAGGCCGCTTTCCGGATCGTAGTCGCCGTCGCGCAGCAGCTCGTCGGCGGGACGGCCCAGCAGCGCGGCGTCGAAGGCCTCCCCGCCGCCCATCGTGGCATCGAGCAGCGCGTCCTCGTCGATGCGCCAGGTGCGCCGGTCGTGGGTCACAAAATCGTAGCCCTGGAGCAGCGTCCGTCCGCTGCCCACGTGCAGCGGGCTGAGCACGGTGATCTCCAGCGCGAGAGTGTGGATCAGGTCAGGCATGGGGGCTCCTTTCATCATTCTCGGGGATCTGCACGCCGACGGGGCAGGCGTAGCCCCACCGCCAGATGGGGTGGGCGGTCCAATTCTCGGGCCGGACGTCGACCACACGGCCCCAGGGCCCGGCGCCGGCGGGGTGGAAGACGGAGCCCTCGGTGAGCAGGTGGACCCGCCGGCGCCGGCGGGGCCAACGGAG
>CAYMAQ010000390.1:0-3145 GCA_964388385.1 uncultured Anaerolineales bacterium
CCGGGTGACCGGTGTAGATTTTTGCGTTTTTCAATATACGGATTGTCATAGTTGTCGGTCCTCGAAGTTGTGAGTGGCGGCTGATTCGAAATTAGGATTCTGCGGCGTGCGCTCAGGGGTCAACGCTGCAGGGCTCGTCGTTGTGCGAGACGGTTGAGTTTATCCTCCACCTCGTACCAACTGATCTGTGAGAGTCCCATCTTTCTGCGCAGGCGTTCGAGTTCCATCTCATCCTGAAAGTCTCGAAGCGCGCTGGTCCACCGGATCATTTCGAAGCTCAACCGGGAGACGTTGGATTCCTCCGCAACGCCGGTCAGGACGTATTCGAGGTTCCGAGCGCTCCACGGGAAGAGCGTCTCCTCGGGTTGATACTGACTCCGGTAAGCGTCCAATACCCCGACCCACCAGGGTGGCAGCGAAATCCGCCGTTCTTTGTGACGCCGGCGCACATCTTTATAGCGAATCCAGACCGCAGGGTGGTTCGCGTCCGCGAGATCCAGGTGATTGAGATGGATACTCACGCACTCTCCTTTCTTGATCCCGGTATGCAATACGAGGGTAAAGAGCAGATGCGGTCGTGCGTCCGGTTCTTTGCCCTCTGCACCCCGATAGTAGCTTTCTGTGGTCTCCAGAATGGCCTCGACTTCAGCCTCTGTGAGCACATCCGGCAGGGGCGCCGAGACTGTCCGGTGGATCAGGGGAGCCGACACGTCGCGGGGCAGATATCCCTCTTCGGACAGCCATCCGAAGAAGACTTTGAGGGTGGTAATGCGTCGCTCCAGAGTCTTGGGGCTGCATGGGATCCCCCGTCCAGATTCCATCCATTTGAGGAACGCGTTCAATGACCCCGTGCTGATGTCTCCCAACGTCTTGTCCGGTCCAAGATAATCGCTCAGGATCTCCATGTCCAATCGGAAGGCCTGCTGAGTGTTGTCCGTAAAGCCACGCGCTGCCATATAGGGCTCAAAGGCCCCTATCGCCCGGATCAATGGAGAGCGAGGGCTCAACTGGAGCGGCGGCTGCTCGCTCTGAGCCTGCGCTTCATCGCGGGACGGCGAGTCCTCGTCCGAGAAAAATGACAGTTGGTGTGCACCGATTTTATCCACCATGATGTATCCTATTATAGTCCGTTCGGATCAGAATTAAAGAGAAAAAGGGCGATGAACTTCTGTTTTTTTATGCTATAATAGCGGGGTCTTTTGATGAACACAAAGGAGGTCGTGTATGCCCTTAGACGTGGCGGCAGTTCGGGACTCATATCCCATATTTCAACGTAAAATCAACGGTAAGCGGCTGGTTTTTCTCGACAGCGCCGCAAGTGCCCAGAAACCCTCCGTCGTCATCGAGGCGATGGCGCACATTTACAATTATCACTACGCCAACGTGCATCGTGGAATTTACGCGCTTGCCGAGGAAGCGACCGAAGCCTATGAATCCGCCCGGTCGACGATTGCCCGTTTTATCAACGCCAACGACGTGGGTGAGGTCATTCACGTACGCAACGCGACCGAAGCGATCAATCTGCTCGCCTACAGCTGGGGAGAAACGACGATTCAAGCCGGGGACCGCATTGTGATTACGGAGCTTGAGCACCACGCCAATCTGGTGCCCTGGCAGCAGCTTGCGAAGCGGAAGGGTGCTGAATTGGCATATCTGCCTGTCACCGAGTCGGGGCGGCTCGATATGGAGGCCCTGCCTCCACTGCTGGAGGATGGCCGCACGAAACTGGTCGCCTGCTCGATGATGTCCAACGTCCTGGGTACGCTGCCCCCCGTTGCGCGTATTGTGGAGATGGCTCACGCGGTTGACGCGATCGTGGTCCTGGACGGTGCGCAGGCGGTCGCTCACCAACCGGTCGACGTCCAGGCGTTGGGGGCAGATTTTATGGCCTTCTCCGGTCATAAGCTGGGGGGGCCGGGAGTCGGCGTGCTCTGGGGACGACGTGCCCTCCTGGAGGCGATGCCTCCCTTTCTCTACGGGGGGGATATGATTCTCAGGGTTAAGCGCGAGGACTCCCAATGGAATGTGCTCCCTTACAAATTCGAAGCCGGGACCCCGCCGATTGCCGAGGTTGTGGGGCTGGCGGCCGCGATCGATTATCTGGACAATCTGGGAATGGATGCCGTCCATGATCATGAGCTGGCGCTCGTTACCTATGCGATGGATCGCTTACGTGAGGTGTCCGGGCTGCATATACTCGGGCCTGCTCCCGAGAAACGCGGCGGGGTCGTCTCCTTTTGGATGGACGCCGCACACCCACACGATATCGCGACGATTCTCGATGGGGAGGGGGTCTGCGTTCGAGCCGGACATCATTGTGCACAGCCGTTACACGACCGCTTCGGTATCCCCGCGAGTGCTCGTGCCAGCTTTTACGTCTATAATGACCGCGACGACGTGGAGGCCCTGATTGAGGGCTTGCACAAGGTTAATGATGTACTGGGTCGTTGAAGAGCGTGGGCTTGACCACGGTTTGAGGTCTACTGCGGTTGAGATGGGCGAACGTAGTGATGCCCGGACTCTCATCAGGGGGAGGGAGTAGGATGAGCACAGATTTGTATCGTGAGCAGTTATTGGACCACTATCATAATCCTCAGAATTTTGGCCAGTTGGAGACGCCGGACGTGGACATCGAAATGGATAATCCAACCTGCGGGGACAGCGTGCATATGACGGCTAATCTGGATTCCGAGGGCCGAATCGCCGAGGTGATGTTTGAAGGAGAGGGTTGCGTGATCAGTATGGCAGCCTCTTCAATGCTCACCGAGGCGCTCCTTGGAAAGACACCGGATCAGGTCGAGGCGATGGGCCTGGGTGACATCCAGGACATGATGGGGGGGATACGTCTCAGCATGGGAAGAGTCAAGTGCGCGCTTCTGGCTTTAAATGCGATGAAGGAAGGTCTGGAACAGGCGGGCGCTGTCACGCCTGAATGAGCCCGTTGCTGGCGCCCTTTTCGTGGCGCGTCCTCAGAGTCGCGGTTCCGGCTGTTTGCAGCTTTGAGGGCTGAAAGCTCAATAACTTCCACGTTTGGGGTGCTTTTTGCACCGCTTTCAGCTTGATTTCGCGGAAGTTATTTGATAGCCAATCCTTAGGGGCGCGCTTTTTGCATACCAAGGTCCTTATTCTCCGCCCTGATCCTCCC
>CAYMAQ010000391.1:0-3139 GCA_964388385.1 uncultured Anaerolineales bacterium
CGCGTCAACTCCCCAATCGCCCCGGCATCCAACAGAGCCTTCGCCTTCCGGAAGGGCGCCCCGAACCGGCGCATATGGTTGAAGGTGAGCACAACGTCGTTCCGCTCACACGCCTCAACCATCCGCCTGGCCTCGCCGAAGGACGTCGCCATCGGCTTCTCACAGTGAACGCCCTTGACACCGGCCTGCGCCGCCCGGATCGTCATCGGCGCGTGGAGGTGAGGCCAGAGACAGATGCTCACGATATCCAGGGACTCATTCGCAAACATCGCCTCCGCGCTCAGATATCCCCGGGGGATCTCGTATTCCTCGGTGAAGGCGTCGAGATTGCCCTTGCAGATGTCCGCCGCCGCAACGACGTCAACGTCGGGCGACGTCTTGTAACCCGCCACGTGGTGGTGCGCCATCCCGGCGCCCGTCGCCTTTGGATGACCCCGCCGGCGTCCGCATCCGATAATGCCAACTTTGAACGTGCTCATCTCTGCTCCTTTGAACTCGTTATGCATTGTACAGGGTCGACCGTACAGACTCCGGTACAGCGACCTCCTTTTACAGATCCGGACACGAATCACTAAACTTTTCCGTGATGCCCATGGCAACGTAGAAACGCTTTAGTTATTCATGATCAGATCCATAATGACCGTCAGTCTAAAGGCTCGCGCGACTTGACCTTCTCCGGGTCCAGCACCAGGCCTAATCCGGGCAGGTCGGGCAATTCGATTTTGCCGTCCTGCGGTTCGTAGAACGGGTGGTGGAACCATTGCTTCCGGGACTGATGCCGGAAGAGGTACTCGACGTAGGGCACCGTCGCCGGTGACTGGGACCCCGCCATATGAAGCGCCGCCAGCAGCGAGTGCCCGTGGGCGATGACCGGCGTCTCATAGGCCGAGGCCAGGGCGCAGATCTTGTCCAGCTCGGTGATCCCGCCGGTCCAGTCCGGATCGGTCTGAACGACGTCGATGGCACCGGCCGCGAGAAGCTCCTTCACCTGCCACCGGGTATAGACGTGCTCGCCCGTCGCCAGGGGCACCGGCGCCGCCGCTTTAAGGGCCTGGAACGCGCCCACGCGCTCCGGCGGGAGCGGCTCCTCCAGCCACGTCAGGTTGGTATCCGCGAGCGCCTTGACCATCTCGGTCGCATACCGCCGGTCCCAGCCCATAAAGGCATCGACCATCAGCGTGTAGTACGGACCGACGGCCTCACGCACCGCGCGGACCAGGGCGACGTTCTTCGCCTTACCCTCGGCTCCGTCGCCGGGACCGTAGCGGAAGAACCACTTCTGCGCCGTGAAGCCCTGCGCCTTGAACGCCGCAGCGGTCTCTGCCGCGGCTTCCGGTTCGACCGAATAGCCCAACATGCTCGCGTAGGCGGGAACGGCGGGACGGGTCGGGCCGCCCAGAATCCGGTAGATCGGCTGATCCCAGGCTTTCCCCTTGAGATCCCAGAGTGCGCAGTCCACGGGGCTGACGCCGGTCATAAAGAGGCCCGATCGTCCGTGCCGGTGCATCCGGATCATCTGATCGTAGAGCAGCTCGGTCGCAAGCGGATCTCGGCCTATCAGAAAGGGGACGAGGTGCGTCCGGATCACAAAGGCTTGGGTCTCATCGATAGGCCCGAAGATCCCGGTCACCCCCTCATTCGTCTCAATCTCGACGTAGATCTCGCTGATCGGGTAGGGTCCTTCTGACGCCGGTCCACCCCACCCTCCTGCATTGAACGCTGGATAGAGATCCAGGGGTCGAGCCTGCCGGTTCCCGGGCGGGAAATCCGGCGATTCGTACGTCCCCGTAACCCTGAACGTGACGACATTCGTAATTTTCATGCGCTAAGCCTCCTGTTGAGCCAAGTCAAACATCGCGATCTTTCGCTCGCCCTGGTGAATAGTATCGACGGTTAGCAGACGTCCGTCCGGCGACCACCGGGGGTGCAGATCGCAGCGCATATCCCCGATCGCATCGGGCGTGCGGTGCAAAAAGCGGCCGATCTCGGTCATGTCGCCTGAGTCCGTGTCCACCAGCGCCAGCCGCTGCACGCCGTCCTCGTTCGGGTACGTGTCAGCCACCAGCAGACTCCCGTCCGGCGAGAACTGAAGGTGCCCGGCCGGCCCCATCCCGAGGGAGACACGCTGCGCCTGGAAGGGACAGACCGCCTCGTCAAAGACGACGTACTCATTTCCGCGTCCAAACCAGTTGGCATCGATCAAAATCTCGGTCGGCGTCCGCCCCCATATCTGATGCGAGATCGCCCCCCGCCAATAGATATCGGACAGGCTGCACCGCAGGTCGCTCCCGTCGAGCCGCATCGTATACATATACGTCCGCCATGGTGAGGGCCGATCGACGGCGGGCGAGGTGCGGAAAAGGACCATCACGCGGCTCCCATCGGAGTTGAAGATGGTGTGGTTCAGCCACATATAGACGCCGTCCAGATCGTACGGCATCGGATGCGCCTCGATCAAACGCCGGTAACTGGCGATCAGACGGGTCTCGCCGCTGTGCATATCCACGAGAAAGAGTCCATCCCCATCCAGGTCGGGTGCCGGATCGTCGACCGGAAGCGGCGCCAGCGCATAGCTGTATCCCCGCCTTGGAATGCGGGCGAAATTAAGCGTCGCCCCCCAACGTCCATCCGGCGACATGGCGTAGATGGGCACTTCGTAGCGCCCTACTTCGCCGTCCCTAAGGCTGAACTGCCGGGCAATGGGACGCCACGCCCCCGCCTCCTTGACGAAATCGTTCGTGATAAAGGTGAGCGGTCGGTGCTTGAGCCACAGGGTCATCGAGCCCTGCTGGTGACACCAGGCCAACGTTTCGGTGACTTTATGAAAATGCCGGGACGCCCTGTCCACGTAGCCGACGTCGGCCGGCCCGCCGGCATCGGGCAGCCGTTCCTGCTGCGGAATCCGCAGGGCCAGATGAAACCGATTGTCGAAATCCCAGGGACAGCGATCATAATATCCAAAGGTGTAGTGTCCCGGTTCGGGCGTCAGATTGATCCAATCGAATGTCGAAGAGATGGTTTCCACAGGTCACCCTTTCTTTAAAGCGCCCAGTGATCATCGCCGGTAAGGTCGTATGAAGCATTGTACTCTTCACTTCCCAGGCAGCAAGAGAGGAAACGGAAAGGGCTCAAAGCCCCC
>CAYMAQ010000392.1:0-3137 GCA_964388385.1 uncultured Anaerolineales bacterium
TCCACCACGATATCACCCTTCTCCGTCTTGATCGTCGCCGTATACAACTTCTCCGGATCGATCATCATCTCCGGCGGACTATGGTACATACCATTGCGTTCTTTTGGATCATTGGGCATTGCTACCATCGAAATAGGCCTCCTGTTGATTATGCATAGAGGTGCACGCACCCATAGGTGCACACCTACCTATCATACATCTACCGCATCGGTATGCGGTTTTTCATTTTTCTTCAATAACAATCGTTTCTATCGTATCTCCGGGCTCCGTCGCCGTTTCGGGATCGCGCACGCTGATCTCTTCGAGCACATCCATTCCCTCTGTCACCCGACCGAAGACTGTATGCTGTCCATCCAACCACGGCGTCGCCTGGAATGTGATAAAAAACTGGCTCCCGTTGGTATTGGGGCCGGCATTAGCCATCGAGAGGATGCCGGGGCCCTCGTGTTTGAGATCCGGGTGGATCTCATCAGCAAACATATATCCGGGCCCGCCCGCCCCCGTACCAGTAGGGTCCCCGGCTTGCGCCATAAAATCTTCGATGACGCGATGGAAGGTCGTGTTATCGTAGTATCCCTCACGCGCCAGGAAGACGAAATTGTTGACCGTTTTCGGTGCTTTGTCCGCAAAAAGCTCAAGGACGATATCCCCTTGCTCGGTCTCTAGCGTCGCCTCATAGGTCTTCTCCGGATCAATCACCTGCGCAGGCCGGCCCATACTGTACATTCCATACCGCTCAGCGGGCTCCTCGGGCATCGGAATCTGACCCGGCTCAATCAGTACGACAGGTGTCGGGGTGGGAAGCCGCGATGTCGTGACCTCCTCAATACGGACCGCCTCCAGGGTATCCCCCGGTTCGGTCGCCTCTTGGGGATTGGGACGAGGAGTGATCGCGGTCAACACATCCATCCCCTCCACAACCCTTCCAAAGACCGCATGCCGCCCATCCAAATTGGGGGTGGGGGCCAGGGTGATAAAGAATTGGCTGCCATTGGTGTTCGATCCGGCGTTCGCCATCGAGAGCACACCGACGCTATCGTGGGTTAGATCCGGATGGAACTCATCGGAAAACCGATACCCCGGTCCGCCGGTTCCAGTTCCTGTGGGATCGCCACCCTGGACGACAAAGCCAGGAATGACCCGATGAAAGGTCGTGTTATCGTAGAATCCTTCCCGCGCCAGGAAGACAAAACTATTGACGGTCTCAGGCGCCTTATCCGCAAAGAGTTCAACAACGATATCTCCCTTCTCGGTCTCCAGGGTCGCCAAATAGATGACTTCGGGATCAATCTGCATAGGCGGCGGCGCATCGTAAAATCCATTCCGCGCCTCAGGATCCTCAGGCAGGGCAGAAGAAGCTGTATCTTCTGGGGTAACGTCCTCAGTGGTGGGCGGGGGGGGCGCCTGGTTCTCCGCCGGTGTTCCCCCAAGCCTCAAGACCAGGATCACACCACTTAGCAGGACAGCGACGACGATAACGACCGGTACAACCGCTCGTTGAAGAGCACCCTTCGATCCTTGCTCAGATGTGGATTTTCGCGATTTCGTCATAGATCCCCCACAGAGATTTCATCGCCTATTCTTCGAGACCTTAAGCCAACGCTAATCTTCTTGCCATTCAAATTCGTAATCACCAATACGAACGGTATCTCCTTCCCTCACACCTGCCTCACGGAGAGCGTCGAGAACCCCTTGATGCTCTATATAACGGTGAAGCCGGATAAAACCCTCGTGATACTCGGTCCGCGCGCGGTTGACCGCCCGGGAGATCTTGCTTCCCAGGACCCGCCACGTGTCAGGCGACACCCGGCGCACGACAATACCGGCTGTCTCCTCGGGCCTGTGCCGTACGATCATGGGGTGCGGCTGGTAAGGCTGGGGTTCCGGCGCTTCCTGAACCATTCGATAGGCCCGACCCAGCAGTTCTCGCACGTTTTCACGGGTCAGAGCCGAAACCGCGATACAATCCGGGTATCCCAACGCCTCAAAAGCGGCTCGATACTCCGGCATCATCTCCCGTACACCCGGGACGTCCAGCTTGTTGATCGCAATGATCTGCGGTTTTTCCGCCAGTCCATGCCCAAAGGAGGCCAGCTCCTCGTTGATCGTCTCGAAATCTTCGATGGGGTCCAATGCCGAACCATCGATCAGATGAATCAACACCCGCGTGCGCTCGATGTGGCGCAGGAATTCGTGGCCCAGCCCTTTACCCTGACTGGCACCCTCGATGAGACCGGGGACATCAGCCATCACAAACGTATCGCTGGGGCTCAATGCCACTACGCCCAGGTTGGGCTGCAGCGTAGTAAAGGGATAGGGTGCGATCTCAGGTTCCGCAGCGGTCGTCACCGAAAGGAGGGTTGACTTTCCGGCGTTGGGCTTGCCGACAAGACCGACGTCAGCAATCAGCTTGAGCTCCAAGCGGAGCCAGCGCTCGTCGCCCGGCTCTCCGCGCTCTGCGATCCGAGGAGCCTGATTGGTCGAGGTCGCAAACCGCGCGTTTCCCCGTCCCCCACGCCCCCCTTCCGCCACTACAGTCCGCCGACCGGGTTCGGTCAGGTCTGCAAGCAACTGGTTGGTCTCGGCGTCGAATACCAGCGTGCCGGGTGGCACAGGAATAATAAGGTCCTCGCCCGCCGCGCCGTGCATATCCTTCGACCTACCGGGCTCACCAGCCTCGGCCTCGAAGTCCTTCTGGTGGGCAAACTTGTACAGGGTATTGTCGTGGGGATTGACCGAGAGCACAACATCGCCGCCCTTACCCCCATCACCCCCCGCGGGTCCTCCATACGCAATATACTTCTCACGCCGGAACGCGACGGCACCCTTGCCGCCGTGTCCAGCCACAACATGAATTTTGACTTGATCGTAGAACATATTGATGTCATCTTACGTGAACAGCCTCGAAAGTCAATGATTAGAGCGCTAGCTCGGAGCCTCCCAGCCTCAGACTTCGAGATTTTTCAAACAGGATTCTTGACAAAACACCATAGAATCGCTATAATCATGATAGAACATTCGTTCTAAACCAAGAAAAAGGATGGGTTGGATGGGAGATCAAATGCGCCCGTATCTAGAATACCAGGCCGACCGTGTCGAAGCCGTGCTCAACGCCCACCAGGCCGGCGGGCGGATCA
>CAYMAQ010000393.1:0-3131 GCA_964388385.1 uncultured Anaerolineales bacterium
AGGTCAACACGCGGGTCGAACAGGACGTCGCGGGAATGCGGGTCGTTCAGTCGCTTTCCCGCGAGTCGTTTACCGTGGAGCAGTTCGAGAGTCTCAGTCTGCGCAATATGAAGGCGAACCTTCGCGCGGGCTTTCTCTTTGCTGCCGTCTTTCCGACGATGACGATCACCAATATGCTGGGAATTGCCCTCGTCCTGGGCTACGGCGGCACGCTGGTGACGCAAGGTACGATTACACTCGGCGTGTTGCTGGCCTTCCTTGGCTACGTCTACCGCTTCTTCGGACCGCTCCGCGAGTTGAGCTTGGTGTACAATACCTTCCAGACTGCCGGGGCAGCGCTCGATCGCATCGTTGATTATCTGCAGCGCGAATCGGAGGTAGTGGAACCTGAGAATCCTACCCGTCCGGATGCTGGGTTCCAGGGCGCGGTGGAGTTCGCGGACGTGACCTTCGGTTACGATGGCACACCGGTGCTGCACGACGTGGATCTTAAGGTGGATGCGGGAGAGACGATCGCCCTGGTAGGGGCGACCGGCGCGGGTAAGAGCACGATGGGTAAGCTGATTGCGCGCCTTTACGATCCGGAGACCGGGGTCGTGCGGATTGATGGTATAGACGTCCGGAGCCTCGCCTTTGAGGATCTTCGAGCTCTCATAACCCTTGTCCCTCAGGATGTCTTTCTTTTTGCCGATACCATTCGAGAGAACATCCGCTACGGTAACCCACAGGCGAGCAATGCGGAGGTTGAGACTGCTGCTCGGCGTGCCAAGGCCCACGACTTCATCTCGAAGCTGCCTGATGGGTACGAAAGCCAGGTGGGAGAACTGGGTGCGATGCTCTCGGGCGGTCAGAAGCAGTTGGTGGCCTTCGCGCGCGCGCTGCTCGCCGATCCCCGAATTCTGATTCTGGACGAGGCGACCGCTAACGTGGATGCGTTTACCGAGGCGCAAATTCAGCGGGCGATGGACGAAATTCGACGCGACCGCACGACATTCATCATCGCCCACCGCTTCTCGACGCTGCGCAAGGCTAACCGCATCGTGGTCGTCGAGGACGGCAGGATCGTGGGCGTCGGCTCGCACGACACGCTCGTTGAGGAGAACGAGACTTACCAACGCTTGTATCGGCGTCTGTGAGGCGGCGTCTTTGAACGCTCTGAAAACCCAATCAACGATAAAACCGACATCGGAAGATCCCCGCGCTGCGGTGCGGGACGAGCATCCGGACTTCGAGTTCAATATGCGCGAACTGGGCGGGTCTCTTGGGGACTTCGGCACCCTTTTCCCGCTGGCGGTCGGCTACATCGCCGTCAACGGACTCGACCCGGCCGGCCTCTTTGTTATGCTCGGTCTGACGAATGTCGCATTGGGCCTGCTCTACCGGCTGCCGATGCCCCTGCAGCCCAAGAAGGTGATCGCCGCCGTGGCAATCGGCCAGGGGTGGTCGCCGTCCCTGGTCTACGCATCGGGGTTGGGGATGGGGCTCACCTGGTTCTTAATGCTCGGAACCGGGTTGTTACGGACCTTGATTGCGTGGACACCGACCTTCCTGGTACGGGGCATCCAGCTCGCATTGGGGATCACTCTGGGATGGCGCGCGCTCACGCTGATGGCGCCCGCTCCGCTGTTGGGAGTTCTGGCTGTGGTCATCGTGCTGCTGCTGCGCCAGAACCGCTATGCCCCGGCCTCTTTCGTTCTCCTTTTGCTGGGTGTGGGTCTGGCGGCGTGGCGCGGCGACCTGCGGGGGGTCGAGTTTGCGTTCACCCCGCCGCCCCTGACTTTGCCGCGGCTGGACGACGTATGGCGGGCTATGCTCTTGGCTGGCTTCGCGCAAATCCCCCTCTCGATCACCAACGCAGTGATGGCCACCGCGGCTACCATCCGAGATTATTTCCCCAAAAAGGCGGTGAGTGAGCGCAAGTTGATGCTCAACATGGGATTTATGAACGTCGGGGCCTCCTTCTTTGGGGGGATGCCGATGTGTCATGGCGCAGGAGGGTTAGCCGCTCAGTATTACTTTGGCGCGCGCACCGGGGGCACCCCGATTATGGAGGGGCTGATCGAGGTCGGGATCGGCCTCTTCCTGAGCCGGTCCATCGCCGATGTGATGGTCGCCTTTCCCCAGGCGCTCGTCGGCGGGATGCTGCTCCTCGTCAGTATTCAGCTGGGTGCTCCCGTTGTCAAACTGCGAGGATGGGCGTTGGGATTGGCTGTGATCACCGCCGTGGTCTCTGCGCTTACCAACATCGGTGTAGGCTTTGTTGTGGGGCTGGGCCTGAGTCATCTTGTCCGTGCCATGTGCCATCGGGGTGTGTTGCCGCACGTCTGTCGCCCAGATGATGATGCCTCGGCAGGGGAAGACAGTACGTCCGGCTATGATTTTCTGTGCAACCGAGATAAGGAGCGACCTGATGCATAACTCCACGCCCGCGCTGCATGTGGCGGGATTGACTAAGCACTATGGCACGTCGGAGAACGGCGTTCTCGCCGTCGATCAGATTGACTTTGAGGTCCAGCGGGGAGAGGTCTTCGGCTTCCTGGGTCCGAACGGCGCCGGCAAGACGACGACCATCCGGATGCTGACCGGCCTCACCAAGCCGACGGGTGGGTCGGCCCGCGTGCTGGGAATGGATCTAGCGAAGGATATGCCGCGCATCAAGAAGCGGATCGGGGTGGTTCCGGAGTCCTCAAACCTCTACAACGAGTTGACGGCTTTTCAGAACCTTGTTTTCTCAATGCTGCTTTACGGTGTTCCGCGCCGCGAACGGGCGGAGCGTGCGGAGGCCCTGCTGGCGCGCTTTCGCCTGTCGGAGAAGCGGGATGCCCGTTTCGCGAAGCTCTCACGGGGGATGAAGCGTGCGCTGACCATCGCTGCGGCGCTGGCTCACCGTCCGGATCTGGTCTTCCTCGACGAGCCGACGACGGGTCTGGACGTGGTCAGCGCGCATAACCTGAGGCAGATGATCGGGCAACTGCGTGAGGAGGGCGTGACTGTCTTTCTGACGACGCACTACCTGGAGGAGGCGGAACGTCTCTGTGACCGGATCGCGCTGCTGGTGGGCGGAAAGATCGTCGCTCTCGATACGGTGGAGCAGCTCAAATCGCAGGTTCAGCGGGCGACGTGCGTGGAGG
>CAYMAQ010000394.1:0-3116 GCA_964388385.1 uncultured Anaerolineales bacterium
TTAAAAGCAGCTCCCCTCGATCACGTACGACAGCGCCGTCGCCGTCTTCGCCAGCGCCTGCTCCGGGTCCATCCCCTCCCACAGCACCCGCTCGAACATCTCCTGCAGCAGGCTCGAGAGCTGGTTGTAATTGGGCAGCCGGGGCCGGTGCCGCGCGTGGCCCAGCAGCGGCACGACCTGCGAGAGCCACGGATGGTCCGCCCGCGCCAGCCGCATGTTCACGGACAGGTAGGGCGAGATCTGCAGATTGTCCGCGCAGAAGGTCTCCGACATCGCCGGGGAGGCGATCAGCTTGAGCAGCTCCATCGCGGTCTTCTGCTCCTCCGACTGCTGGAAGATCACCCAGCTCGTCCCGCCCAGCGAGCCCACGGGATCGACGTCCGTGGAGGGCCGGGGCAGCAGCGTGAACCCCAGGTTCTCGGCGGCCTCGACCTCGCTGTCCCACTCCGACTCCTCGCGGATGCGGGGCCATTCGTACGACCCGCCCAGGGCCATGGCCACGTCGCCCCGGGCGTAGAACCGGGCCAGGTGCCACCATCGGCTGCGGAAGACGTCCTGGGGTAGGAAGTCCCGCCGCTCGACCGTGATCTCCTGCAGGTACCGGAGCGCCCGGCAGATCTCGTCGCTGTGGCGCTCGATCACCGGCGAGCCCTGATCGTCCAGGATCTCCCCGCCCGCCATCCAGATGAAGGGCATCAGCAGGTTGACCGTCGGCTCGCCGGTCATCGCCGTCACCGGCAGGACCAGCGGGTACCGGTAGCCGTACTGGTTCCGCACTTCCGCCTGGGCGAAGTGATCGATCACCGTCAGCCACGCGTCCCACGTTTCGGGCGGCTCGATCCCCTCCGCCTCGAACCAGTCCTTCCGGTACCAGAGACCGGTGATGTCGGCCTGGACCGGCACGCCGAAGAGCTCGGAGTCGAAGGTGTTCACGTGCAGCACCGGGGTCTCCAGGGTGCGGCTGACCCGTTCGGCCCACGTGGCGTCGATCGCGTTCAGCGGCGCCAGGTATCCCTCGGTCGCGTAATGGCTGAGCCAGACGAAATCCATCGCGGCGATGTCGGGCGCGTCGCCCTGGATCGCTTTGCGGCGCAGCACGGCGTGGAACTCGTTGCGCCCGCAGAGCTCGACGTTCAGCTGCACCTGCTGTTCGCTGTGGATGTCGTTCCAGGTATGCACAGCCTGCTCCAACGAGGCCATCCAGCGCACGTCGTGGTAGGCCAGGACACGGATCTGCGTCCGCTCCGCCTGCTCGGACGCGGCGGCCTCCGCCACAAACGAGCCCTGACCGGGCCGCCGGTAGATCAGGCCCTCGCGGGCCAGGTCGGTCATTGCCTGGCGCACCGGGGCGCGGCTGATGCCCAGCCGATCGCAGAGTTCCATCTCGGTGGGCAGGCGGTCTCCGGGCTGGAGCTCGCCCTCATCAATCTGTTCTTTGTAATGAAGTTTAAGTTGGTAATAAAGCGGTACGGGAGAATCTCGATCAATCATGGACTCACTCACCTTTTCTTATCCTGCACGTTAACGTCTCACATCGACCTTATTGTATGATGATTATGCCGAATATGCAAGGCGTATTTATGTTAAGCTTTGTTAAAGAAGGGCGGCTTGACCTTCATCCCCAACTGTGTAGAGTGCGGGTGTCCTTCATTATAATAGTGTCTGCACGCATCGTGTTTGCACGCATCGTGTCTGCACGCGTTGACCGGGAGGTCTTATGGGCCGGGATTTTGCATCGTTGCATCACGACGTGGTCTTCGGAGAATCGGGCGGTCAGATCATCTGGCAGCCCCGGATTGGATGCTGGGTGACTGAGGGAAGTGCCTTCCCTTCCCCTAAGGAGTTTGCCGGCGAACCGTTTCCCCCGCCGTTTACGGGGATGGACCTCTACGAGATCTACCGAGAGCTTGACTGCTCCGCCCGCCTCTACGAATACAACCGCTGCTACAAGCGGATCGAACATCCGACGGTGGAGATCACCGCCGAGGCGCTCAACGAGACGGATACGAAAACGACGATCCATACGCCCGTGGGCGATCAGGTCGCCGTCCACCGGCGCACGACCAGCAGCTGGCACACGATCACGGTGGAGTGGGAGGTCAGCTCCGAGGCGGAGTTGAAGGTCGCCACGTGGCGGGAGGCCCATACGGCCTGGCAGTGGGACCAGGCGGCGTACGAGGACCTGCAGGCCCGGGTGGGCGACCTCGGCGCGCCCACGATGTTCATGCCCCGGATGAACGTCCAGAGCCTCTACATCGAGCGGATGGGCACCCAGAACGGCATCTATGCGATCTACGATTGGCCCGATACGGTCGAGGCTTACTTCCGCGCGCTGGAGGCGAGCCACGATCGGTTGATCGAGGTGATCAACCGGTCGCCGGTCGACATCATCAACTTCGGGGAGAATATCCACGCCGGCACCCTCTCGCCCGAGCTCTTTCTCAAGTATCACCTGCCGGCGTGCCAGCGCCGGGCGGAGAAGCTCCACGCCGCCGGGAAATTCGTGCACGCCCACTGGGACGGGGATGTCAAGCCGCTGCTGCCCTACGTCCAGGAGACCGGGCTCGACGGCATCGAGGCGATCACCCCGGAGCCGCAGGGGGACGTCACGCTGGAGGAGGTCCGCGCGGCGTTGGGAGACGAGAGGGTCCTCCTCGACGGTATCCCCGCGATCTATTTCGACGAGACCTTCAGCGAAGAGACGCTGGTCGCGTGCACCCGCCGGATCATCGATCTCTTCGCGCCCAACCTCGTCCTGGGGATCTCCGACGAGATCTCCTCGACCGGCGACCTGGCGCGCATCCGCGTGGTGGATGAGATCGTGGATGCGTACAACGCTGCGCATTCTTCGTAGCATGCGCGGAAACAGTCCCCGGCACTCTCGTACCTCAAAGAGTGCCGGGGACTGTTTCTTTTCTTTAACAAACCTAGTCACCTATCACTGTGCTTTCGTTTCAAGTGACCCATGGCTTGGTTTTGTTTTGCTCAAGTCTCCAAGGTACAGATAACGCGCCAAGCTACAAAATTAGACAGGATTCAGGGGATTCACAGGATAAAACAGCCTAAAGGCTGCGCCACTATCGATGGCTCAAGTTTCTGCAGAAGTAATGGGCAGA
>CAYMAQ010000395.1:0-3105 GCA_964388385.1 uncultured Anaerolineales bacterium
CCAGGCCCGCCATCGCGATGTTCAACGGGTGAAAAAGTGCCGTGATGATCGGAGAACGCATCCTCAACTCCTCCTATGCCCGCTCGAAAACACTCAGGCCCTCTTTAGAAAAACGTAGCGATGTCCGAATACACCTCACGAATCGTATCGGGATCGCTGTCGTACTGTTTGGCACCGGTCGCCTCCGCAATCCGTACCAACACCGATCGATCGGCGTTGCTGCCAAAGGCAATGGTGAACACCTTGGTCGCATCGCCACCTTCGGTCATGTCGCCCACCGACACCATCAACTGCTCGAAGTGGAGTGTCGAGGCTGTGTCATTCCCGTCCGTCAGCGCGACGATGGCGCGGATATGCCGAGGGTCACCGCGCGTCTCGAGTTCGTCATACGCCATCTGGACGGCGTCGTACAATCGCGTGTCACCCCCTTCGATGATGCCGGAGACCCGGGTCAAGACGTCCGCACGCTTACTTCCCAGTTCGCTTAAGGGAGTCAGCACGAGCATCTCGTCGCTGAAAAGGATGATCTCAAGACGATCGCGATCCCCCAACAGTTTGATGAACTCAATCAAGCTGCTGCGGGCCGCGTTGATTTTCTTGCCTTCCATACTGCCAGAGACGTCCATCACGACCACGAGATCCACCGGTTTCTTCACCTCGGTCCGCCAGAGATCGAGGACGCCGGCGACCACCTCGGCCTCGGGAACCTCCAGGACCGTCTGCGGCTGCTGGGGATCGACCCCGTGCCGAGTGTCGAGGGGTGAGGTCAGCGCGATGGCGGGGTCGGCGGGCCGAAAACCATATTCAATCGCTCGGAGCTGCTGGGGTTCGGCCAACAAGAAGTCCTCGAAGACCCCGGCAGCCTCGCGCTGCTCGTCGGTGACCCACGGAGCGTTCAGCGTGATATAGGGATGGTTGCTCCAGAACGTGCCCTCCCGGGGGTAAATAGCTACCACCGGAAGCTGCGACACCTCGTTGCGCAGGCGCTTGGCCTCCTGCTCGGCTACCAGGTTTTCGTACATCACGGCTGCGCTCAAATAAGAGGGACCGCGGTCGAACATGCGGCGGGCGAAGAACCCGGTGCTCGATCCGTAGTGAATGATACTGCTCTCCACGGCAGTCATGAACGCCTGGACCTGTGCCGACTGCAGGTCATCCATCGTCAGGCCCCGCTGCTTATCCGCACCGGCGTAAGCCTCGGCGATGACCGAGATAATCCCACTGTTGCTGCGGTTCGGTGCGGTGTGTCCGAATTTGAAGGAGCCCCACTCGGGATAGTCGTAGGCGGCCCAGCCCTCGTCGGAAATCGACAGCGCGGCGATGTCGGCCCAGCCCAGGGGTTGGTCAGGCCAACCCAACGCCTCGGCCATCGGCTGCCACATCGCGATGACTACGGGACTGAGAACGAGGTCGTTCGGGGTGCCGACCACGAGGTTCTCTCCGTGATCCCGGCGCCAGTTGGCAGCGGTCACCGGCACGTACGCGGAGGAGGCCGGACTCCAGACCGTGGGCTCAATCAATCCTTCGACGATCGCATCCCCGGACTCGATCGACCCCATCGGCGTCGCCTCGACGACGATCGTCGACCCGGCTTCCGTCTTGTTCCGCTGCTGGTTGAATTCCTCGATCAGCGAAACCAGCCACGCTTCTTTCTCGGAACCGTAGACCATGGTCACGGTGACCTTCTTACCGGCCCAATCAAGCCCTGCGCTTCCGCACGCCGTGAGCATTGATGATGAAAGCAGCACGAGCACGCTTATGAAGACCCGAACTTTCTGTATCATGCTTCGTCCTCCCTGTTGAGTTTGACGTAACCGTCTGGTGTCGCACGCACATTTTAGGGTTGTCCGGGAACCCCGTCGCCACCCGGGGGCTCCCCTTTAGCCTATGACCTTCATCACGAAAATACTGGGATCGGGCTGCAGATCAGCGTTGAATGTTCCGGGCCCAGAACTCCAGCATCGTGTTCAAAACGTTGCCGGGTGGCACCTCCACCTGGGGCGGGATATCAAGCTGGACGCCGTTATCCATATATCGCAGGAAGGGGCTGGCGGGCTGATCCAGGGGAATCCCCGGCACGACCGGGCGGAAACCATAGTCCAGGAGCGCCAGTTCCTGCATCTCCCTGTCAGTGAGAAAATCGAGGAACAACCGGGCGGCTTCCGCACGCTCCGGGGTCACCCAGTCCGCATCGAGGATACAAAAAGGGTGATCGCTCAGAGACGTCGCCGGTGGGTAGTAAAGGCGCAGCTCGCCGTATTTTCCGACCGCGTTCTCGATCTGCCCGATCGCCGTCGCCTCGTAGACAGTCACGAAATCGTAGACGCTGGGGCCGTACGAGATGATCTCATCCATATAGGTTCCTGTGCTGTCGCCGAATTTGGAGATGGTGCCCTCAAACTCGGTAAACCACGATTGGTAATCCTGATTGGACAGAATATCCGCCGCCGTCAAACCCTCGGTTTTGCCGAAGTAGTTGTAGGTCATCAACAGGATCGTCTGGAAGCCGCTGTTGGATTTAAGGGGATTGGTGTGGCTGAACTTGATGTACCCCCATTCCGGGTGACCGTAAGCCTCCCACCCCTTGGGCTGCGTCAGGGCCTCCTTCATCCGGATCCACATCTGCCCGTTGGGATCCTGACCCCAGAGCACGTCGGCCCGTTCGGCCCATGCCACGACGACCACCGGCGAGGTGAGGACCGGGCGGCACGACCTTTTATCGGCAGCGTTGACGACCGCAGCCCCAAACTTACTGGCAGACAGATCCTCGAGCAGCGAAATCTGGAGCATACTCGCCGGGCTGATCATATCCGGCGTGGCCTTGCCGTCCAGCACCGCAAGGTACATCTCCCGCGATCCGGACTTCGACAGTTCGATCTGGATGGGATGTCCCCGCACCGACGCGCCGGACATCTCAAATCGGTGCACGGCCTCTTCGATCCACTCGGCTTTCTCCGTGGAGTAAAGGACCGAGACGACAATCGGTTCCGGCAGCGGCAGGATGAGATCCCTGAGCGGTGCGTAAGCCACGGCCCGCACCTGGGGCGAGACGAGCGCTGCGACCAGGACCCCGAGCGTCACGATCACGTAAGCGATAAACAGGAC
>CAYMAQ010000396.1:0-3082 GCA_964388385.1 uncultured Anaerolineales bacterium
CTGTAATAAAGTACAGTAGATCAAAGTCCCCCTTTTTGATCCCCCTTCCGTCCCCGGCATCTCCGCGACCCCGTGCTCCACCGCGATCACGTTCGCGCCCATCTCCGAGAGCGGAATCCGGATCGTCTCCTGCAGCGCCCGGTCCAACGTCACGACCAGCACATCCGCACCCAGCTCCAGCATCTCCAGCGTGGGGATGTGGCATCCGACCCCGGTCGCCACCAACGCGACCTCCGCTGCCAGGTCGCCCTGCACCGTCGCGCCCTGAAAACACGGAAAGACCCGGCATCGGGCTGCCAGATCTGAGGCAAACGTCTGCAAGCTTTGAGGCGGCACCCGGCTGAGCGCCAGCGAGGGGCGAACCGTAAACTGCGCGAGCCATGGATAATGATAACAACGTTCGGCGACCAGGTCTCCCAAACCCAGGAACCGCCGCCATGACTCCCGAATGCCGTGCTCGGGAAAGTTATCCCAGGTATCGTGGAGCCGCATACACGCCATCCCACTCGTCTCCAGCGCCGCAAGCCGCCGCCTTCCCCAAGGCGTCTCACAGGAATCCATCTTCGGCGCCCACGTAGGGCCGTGCAGCAGCCCCTCGTGGGCGATAAAGAGATCGCAGCCGTCCGCCGCAGCTGCTTCCAGGTTCTGCGAGCAACACGACCACCCCACGCCCACGTGCTCAACCACCCGATCGCGGTCACCCGTATAGATCACGTCAACCGTCGCCTCGGGATCCACCCAATCCGCCACGCCAAAGATATGCGCGCGAATCTCCCGGATTGTCGTCCTCTCAGAATCCATCGCGCCCCCTAGCATTTCATCAACCATCCCAGCATCCGTGCAGGCGGATATCGGCGCGCCGCGCCTACCTACGTGACGTCAATCACGCCCCCGGGGCATCGCCAGGATCTCCCGGATATCCAGCTGCTTGAACTTCCGGGGGTACGCCGGCTTCAGCACCAGCGCCGTGTCGGCGCCCTCGCCGGTCCCCGCGACCGCCACGATTTCCTGCGACATATCCAGCAGCCCGGCGTCCGCCGCCATCAGCGCCACCTCCACCGCCACCTTCATCCCCTGGGAAAACCGGTACAGCGTCTCCCGCACGATCCGGTTCGGCGCGGCATCCGTGAAGGCCTCGCTCACGTCGTCCCCCAGCGCGTGCATGCACGTCAGCACCGTCACGCCCAGCGCCTCCACCGACGCCCGCTCCTCGTCCGTCATCGTCCACCCCACGTCATCGAACCCGGCGCAGATTGTGACCGCGATGATCTCCACGTCCAGACCCTCCAGCGCCACCGACGCGCGTTTTGCCGTGTATCCGTGCGTCGAGGCCACCACCACCTGGCGGATCCCCAACGCCTCAACCCGCTCGCGCACGATCGCCAGTGTCGCGTCCGTATTCGCCTTGCCGCCCTTCTCAAAATATAGAATGCGCCCTTCCATGAATCCCTCCTCATCGCTTAGAAAGCTCAATCCACTTGACATCAAAAGCCCAACCGCTACACTGAACCCAGGACCGACCCGAAACAGCCCGCAGAGAGGTTCGAAGGAGATGGGTAATCCTGGGCCCAAACAAACCGACCCACAATCCTCAGAATAGCATAAACCGGATCGAAGCGCAAAACTACCCGCGCGCGGAACCCGCTCCCGGCGTCCATCCCCAGGATTCGCGCACATTTGAAGGACGACCTGCAGGTCATCAAGGAGGCCACGTTCGATGAACGACCGATCGCCCCCCTCGGCTAAGCCCGGCGCGCAACTCCTAGCCTTTGCTGGATTCAGCATTCTCAGCATGATGGTGATCGTCCTCTACACGCTCACCACCGTCGGCGCGTGGCAGCATCACGTCGCGCTGGGGGGCGGGATGACGCTCGTCACCGTGACTGTGATCGTGGCGCTGGTACGCGAAAGCCGCAGTCTCCACCGCGTCCGCCTGCACCTGGATCTGTCCAGTCTTCTCGATTTCATGGGGGTTGTCGGAGGCGCCTGGATAACCTATCTCGTGAGCATCGACCTCGAGCTCGGTCCGGTCGTCGCATCGGCACTCGTCGGTCTGTTGGGCGGGCTCGCGCTCCCATCCCATGGCGCGGCGATCTACTGCGGATCCTTCGCCGGGATGTCCTCCGTGGTCCTGTTCGCCGACAATGGGGAGATGCTGGCAGCGGGTATCGTCGCAGGCCTGGTCTATGTGCTCGCCAGCGGGACGCTGACCGGATTCGGCGGCAAGCTCGGCACCACGGCCTTTGCCGGAACCGTTCTGACCTGTTTGGGCCTCCGGAGGATCTTCGCGCCCGCGCCGATGCCGTCCGCACCGCTGGCGTGGCGCATCATCCTCTACAGCATCGCCGCATGTCTGCTCACGTATGGGTTCAGCGGCCCGCTGAAGCACGGCCCGGTCGTGGGGTCGAGCGTCGTGGGCCTGATGGGCGGTCTGCTGCTGCCCACCCTGGAGTCGGATGCCGGACCGCTCCTGGCGGTCGCGGTCTTCTGCGCCTCGTTCACCGGGATGTCAGGCCCCAACCGCCTGCCCGGACCCGCATGGTTCGCCATCGCAGGGCTCATCACGGGAGCGGTCTTCGCAATCAGTTTACCCGTCCTAGGAGGTGCGGGTGGTAAACTCGGCACGATCGCCTTCGGTGCATCGCTCGCCACCTGGGCAATACAAAGGTGGCTGCCGGTCCGCAGCCACCCCAGATAATATCCAACATCAGATCACGGGCGGATTCACGCCATCCGCGAGAACGCAAAGAAAGTATCAGGGAATTTACGGTCAGCCCCCACGTTTTATGTCGTCAACGTCCCCGGACCGCCGGCATACCCATAATTATAGAACGCGAAGTGCGCCTGCGGCGTCCCGTTCGCCAGATTCCCATCGCACGCCTTGAGCAGCAACGCCCGTAGCTCGTGCAGCTTATCCGGCTCTTCACCCGAGAGGTCGTGCGCCTCCCGATAGTCGTCCGGCAGATAATACAACTGGTAGATCACCGCATCATCGATCGCCGCCGGATGCGCGCCAAACTGCGCAAACTCCAGGATCCCGTCGCGGCGCAGGAAGACGCGCAGCTTCCACCCGTCCCGGGTC
>CAYMAQ010000397.1:0-3079 GCA_964388385.1 uncultured Anaerolineales bacterium
CACACAGAGCCAGGTGGCGATCGGAACGGCCCATTCGTACGATCCCGGATTGATCGAGACCACGCTGCGCGATATGCTGGACGGCATCGGTGGGTTGGGTGACGTTATCGGCTCCGGCGACCGTGTGGCGATCAAGGTCAACCTGACCGGCGGCCTGGGCAACGAGGTGCCGGGCCACACACCGATGGATACCTTCGTGAGCCATCCGGCGGTCGTGCGCGCCCTGGGGGGGCTGCTGCGCGACGCCGGCGCCCGCGAGATCCTCATCGTGGAGGCGGTCTACCAGTGGGGCTCTTACACGCAGTGGGGATTTGAGGAGGCCGCGAAAGCGATTGACGCGACGCTCATTGACCTCAACGCGACGGATCCCTATGACGACTTCGCGGTTGTTGCGGTCCCGGGTGGCGGTGAGATCTACGAAACGTACAAGATGAATCGCATCCTTCACGACATCGACGCGTTTATCTCGTTGGCAAAGATGAAATGCCATTGGACGTGTGGGGTGACCCACGCAATGAAGAACCTCGTCGGTCTGGTGCCCGCGCAGTTCTATCACCTCCAGCCGGAACATGGCCACCGCTCGGCGTTCCACGGTCCTTCCGAGGAGACGGGTGGGTACCGGGTGCCCCGGATTATCACGGAGTTGAACCGCATCCGTCCGATTGATCTGGCTATCGTCGACGGGGTCAAGACGACCGAGGGGGGTGAGGGTCCGTGGATCGGGATGATGGCACCGGTCCAGCCCGGAGTGCTCTTCGCGGGCAAGGATCCGGTGGCGACGGATGCCGTGGCGACAGCCGCGCAGGGCTTCGACCCGACGGCAGCGGGCATGACGGTCCCCTTTGTGCGGAGCGACAATCACCTGAACCTGGCGCATCAGGCGGGATTGGGCACGCACCGTCTCGGTGAGATCGAGGTGGTCGGGCCGTCGATCGCGGACGTGCGGTATGATTTCAAGCCGTGTGTGAGGTAGACGCGTCAAAAGTCGACGGTCGAAAGTTGGGAGATTTGCGGAATTTGGGACATGGTGTAGAATAGATCGGTGTTGTAGTTCCCTCTTCTTCCTTTATATGTGTTCTGAATGCGCAGACTTGCTTGAGGACCCCAATCACACGGAGTCCCGTTTTTCGTTCTTGCTTGACTGGTATTGGATAGCTGCTGACGCTTGAGGAGAAAACGTTATTCATGGCGATGCCCTACTTGGAGTACGAGCTTCAGAATGGTTACGTTCACAATTGGTTGGTGGCAGGCCCCCTGGAGTCTGACGTTGAAGGTCCCTCATCCCCGGGTCAGAGCGAGCACCATCGTAAGCTGGAGATCGCTGAAGACATCCACAACCCCGATTTGCAGGTCGAGGAGACGCCGAGTTACAATGGTGAGTTCGAGATCAACGATCAGACACTGACGTGGCAGTATGTCCGCTGCCGGGACGATCACTTTGTCGATCGATCGACCTTTCGGCACACCTGGCAATATCTGCGCACGTGGGCATACGCACAACTCGACTGCTTCGAGGGACAAGAGGTCACCTTCGTGCTGACGACCAACGGCCCGGCGGATGTCTGGATCAACGGTGAGCACGTGCATCGCCAGGCGCACTTCCACCATCAACTGCCGGTCAGCGTCGCGTTCAAGGCCACGTTGGAGGACGACGTCAACGAGGTCGTGGTCCGCTTTGAAGCGGTGGCGGCCCGGGAGTGTCCGTACGTGATGGCCCTGGAGGTGCGGGAAATCGACCCGATGGACGTCACCGTCAGGATCTCCTCCAACACGGAGCGGACGGTGCGGCACATGATGTTGGAGCGGGTCTTCGAACAGGCGTGCATCGAGTCGGTGGCGAACTACCGAGGTAAAGTGGTAAACCTCCATTGGGTGGACGATCTTGAAACGCGCTTCAACTACCATTACAGCATCCAGGACGATCGCGGCAGGCTCTACGTCAGCGGACAGACGGAGGCGCAGCCCGGGGCTGTGAATGACGTGGGGCACGGATTCCGCATCTGGCAGGGGGCGTATGCCGTGACGCTGCGGCCCGTCTCCGAGGAATATTACGCTTACGACGTGCGCTACGAACGGAACCTTCCGCTGACGATTCTCGACAACGCGTACGCCGAGGAGCCCTACGGCACGTACGAGGAACGGCATCAAGAAGCGCTCGAGTATGCGGTCACCCAGCAAGGGGACCTCTACGCGGAGATCGCCAGATTCAAACTCCGACAATGGGATGAGATCGATACGGACGTGATCGAGGCAGCCATCGCACGGATCAACCGGCGGGAGGACTGCAGCGATTTAGACCTGGTGGGCTTGCTGGGGGTGATGGCCCGCTTTGGGGATGAGGAAGGGTTTCCGGAGAATCTCAAGGCCCCGCTCAGGGCGTGCGTGCTGAACTTCAAGTACTGGCACGATGAGCCCGGATCCGACGCGATGTGTATGACAACGGAGAACCACAGTATTCTCTTCCACACCTGCGAGATTTTGGCCGGGCAGCTCTATCCCGACGAGGTCTTCACCAACGCAGGAGAGGTCGGAACCTGGCACCGGGAGAAGGGCGAGCGCCTGGCGCGTGCGTGGTTACGGGCGCGCGGGCGGACCGGCTTCTGGGAGTGGGATTCCAACTGCTACTTCGGGGAGGATATCCTGGCGCTCTCGCATCTGGCAGGGTTGGCCGAGACTCAGGACGTCATGGAACTGGCTGCGGTCGTGCTCGACAAGATATTCTTCACGATGGCGGTCAACTCCTACAAGGGTGCCTTTGGGTCCACGCATGGGCGGACGTACTCGCGGCTGATCAAGAGCGCCAAGCTCGAATCGACCTCGGGTATCAGCCGGCTGATGTTCGGGATGGGCATTTACAACCAGCATCTCCGAGGCCTGGTGGCTATGGCGAGCTCGGAGTATGAGTTCCCCCTGATGATCGGTGATATCGCCCGGCACCTCTCGGACGAGATGTGGAATCGGGAGCGGCACGTGGTCGGCGCGGACGGGGACGAGGTCAACAAGGTCACCTATAAAACCCCGGACTTTATGCTTGCGTCGGCGCAGGATTACCATCCAGGTGCGCGCGGTTACCAGCAGC
>CAYMAQ010000398.1:0-3059 GCA_964388385.1 uncultured Anaerolineales bacterium
TAGGTATGTTCATCATAGGAATGGAACCAACGGGCGGCATTCTGTTCCCCGGTCGGGGCCATCTGTGGCGGCGTCTCTCGCGGGAGCGTGAACGTGATGGTGGTGCCAACGTTTACCTCGCTCTCAAGCTGTATCTGCCCCCCATGCATCTCTACAAACCGCTTGCTGATTGCCAGGCCCAGGCCAGTTCCTTCATATTGTCGGCGGATGGAGCTGTCCACCTGCTGGAAGGGCTGGAACAGCCGCTTCTGATTCTCTTCAGTGATCCCAGGACCCGTATCGACGACGCTGATCGCGACCTGAGATCTCTCGAGCTCGGCTCTCACAACAACCCCGCCGCGCTCGGTGAACCGTCCTGCGTTGCTGAGCAAATTGATGATAACCTGGCGGATTCGGGTCCGGTCGCAGCGGATGGTGGGCAGCGCGGTGGGGACATCCGTCCGAAGATATAGCCCTTTCTGCTCGAAGAGCGCACTGACCGTTTGACATGCTTCGTCAATGACCTCGGTGACATCGACCCATTCCTTACTGATCATCATCTGATCGGCCTCGATCTGGCTCAGGTCCAGCACATCGTCGACCAGTTTAGATAGGTGCTGGCTGTTGCGCTGGATGGCGGAGACGTCTGCCAGCAGGGGCTGGGGTATTTTATCCCCGTAGATCTGAGGCATCTGCATAATCATATCGCTAAAGCCGATAATCATATTGAGCGGGGTACGCAGCTCGTGACTCACGTTGGCGACGAACTCCTCCTTTGCCCTCCGGGCTTCTTCTGCGATGCGATTCATCGCCTTGAGCCGGTTGGAGAGCCTCGCCAGTTCCCGGTTCGAAAGCAGCAAATCCTCCTGAATCTGTTTGAGCTCCAGGCGCTGTTCGCGAGCCTCCCCGATCTCTAGCCGGGCTTGGTTGTAGCTGAAGAGCGCCCATTCACTCACCGTAAGCATCGCCCGGGTTGTTGCCCAACCCAGAACCGCAGCGACAACTCCGCCGGCGGCGACGGCATACAGAAAGTCCACCCGGTAGTGTGTCATTCGCTGGCCCTGCGACAGCCACACAAGGATCGCGAGGAGGGCGGCTTCTGCAGAGAGCCCACCGGGCCAGCCTATCAAAACGCTGCCGAGAAGGGGAAGGCTTATCCCCAGCACCGCGATTCCAGGTGCTTGGAAGAGTTGGATCGCTAAGGGGATGGACAGGCCCAAACCGGTCAACCAGACGATCTGGGCGATCAGGAGGCGGTCCGATTTGAGAAACCATGCCAGCGCCGTCGCGGCTGCGATCCAGAGAAGGATGTAGCTGATTGGGATGACCGCAGTCTGCGACATCGAGATGTTCGCGAGGATATAGAGGAGCGTTGCGAGCCCGCCAAGCGTGTAGATCAGAATCCGAAACGTCGATCTCAACAGTTCTGTGGCTGCTTCTTCGAGGTCGATATCGAAGTCTGACGTTGTTTTAAGACCATACCACATGGGCAAAACCTCCAAGAGACCGGTCGCAGGCCCGACTTCGGGAGTCCTGGGACGTTGCTGACAGGTTCGATGGATGCGTTCCCATCAGATGAGCGGCAACTCTCCACATCCCTTGCGAACCCACGTCTTGAATTTCGGCACAGCCGCCTCAACCCGAGCGAGGATAGCGGCTGCCTCGTCTTGATGGGTCCCTTGCAGATCCCAGAGCGGCAGCAGCAGATCGCGTGTCGGGATATCTTTCTCCAGGATATCCGGCTCCAGGGTCGCCAACGCGGCAGCGGTGCCAAAGGCGAATCTGGGTGTCTCAATCCCGTGCTCGCGCGCGAGGCGCATGGTCCCCACCAGCCGATCCTCCCACCCGAGCTTGCGCCGAGGATCGCGACCTACCCGTTGTACGGTGTCCAGCAGATAGGGGTTGACCATACGCACCAGCACGTCATCGACGAAGTCGGCGAAGCCCTCACGAGTGAAGAGCGGATCGAACCCGGCGTACTTCTGGATCAGCGCCGCCCCGGCTTCTTCCAGGAACGCCGCCCGCAGGAAGCGAAGCAGATCGTCCATCGTGCGAAGCTCGGTCATCCGCGTTGCGCCCCGGAAACCCGCAAGGTAAGCGGCTATGGCGTGGGTGCCGTTGTGCCCGAAGAGTTTGGCTTCCTTGAAGGGAAGCAGATCGGATTTCTCCTCGAAGATCGTGATACCACGCTCGAACCCCTCCAGGGCGACCTCGTCGATCAGCAGGCGGTCGTAGTCCTCCACCAGTAGCGCGCGATCTGGGACCAGGTCGGGCCACATAAGCATAAGGTCTTGGGCCGCGATCACCTTGGGATCGGTCACCAGGCCGCACATCTTGCTGATGACTGTGTTGACGAACTGCACCCGGGCGTCCACCGCGTCCCGCTCGGACGCGGGTACCTCGGACATCACGGCCTCCCGCAGCATCTCCTTGGCGCGGTTGTGGTTCTCGGCGGCGTAGACGAGGACTTTCGATCCACCCTGGGCGACCTTTTGGCGCAATCCCTCGGCGATCATACGGTGGAGGCTGCCGGGGATATCCATCACATACTGGTCGAAGGTGGTGATGGCGGTGCCGATCTCGCGGGCCTCCGCGACCGCCGCGACGAGCCGCTCCCGATCCGCAGGGGCACCGACATCGAGGAGCTCGACGGGGCCGAGGGTGACCTGGCGCACGCCGTCCATACTCGCGATGTTGAACGTGTACATACCCTCTGCCTGGCGCATCGTGTCGACCAACGAGGGCAGGATCTCGGCAACTACGAAGCGGTTGAAGGCTCGAGAGCGAAAGGCGTCATAGAGCAGCAGACCGGGTTGAATGGCGCCGAATCCGAAACCGACGTAAGTGTACGCGGACGTGCTCTTCTCCACGATCATAGAGTCCTCCTTCATGCGCTGTCGAGAGGTTGTATGTCAAAGCAGGTGCAAGGCACTTGTGCCGTGATGGGTCTCTCAGGAGTTCTTATTCCTCCAGGTTGCTGACCGTTGCTGGTAGTATCTGGGAGTGCCTCGCACCTTCACGTTCACGCATCGTCTACGAAGCGGTGGGTGGGGGTGGGCATCGCAGGGTGAAAATAGGCG
>CAYMAQ010000399.1:0-3051 GCA_964388385.1 uncultured Anaerolineales bacterium
CGTCGCCACCTGCAGCTTCTGCTTCCCGCACCTGTTCGCCGAGCCGGGCAAAATCCGCAGAAAGAATTGAGGGCGCAATTCTTATAATTCTTCTCATAACCCCATCATCATACATCGGATGACAAAAAAATCAACCGGAACACATCACCTTACCCATACTGGCACGCTTCTATGACAGCAAGACTGGTAATCGAACGCCAATTTGAGCATTAAAAAAACGTTACATCTGTGTAACGATACGTAATAAGCATTGACGCCGCTTCTTCCGAATGGTATCCTTGAAATAAGCATAATTCTCTGCAATGTTCATTTCCTATACGCCTCACGGGTATCAAACGCGGGGAAAGGAGACTGTCACAATGTTCCGGGATCGCATACAAGAGCAATACGAGTCACTTTCACCTCGGTTCCGCACTCTCGCCGATTTTATCCTTGAGAACACAATCGACGTGGGGTTCCTAACCGCTACCGCGCTGGCACGCCGTGTGGGTGTGGATCCTGCGACGGTCGTGAGGTTTTCACAAGAACTGGGGTATTCAGGGTTTCGGGAACTCTCCCGAGAGATCAAAGCGTATATCAACGACCAATTAGCATTGCGGTACAAGAAGGGAGAACCCGAGCAGCCTGGAATGGCGGGGGAGATCACCAGGCTGATTAACGAACTCAGTGATCGCATTCTGGATATGAAGGTCGAAGCAGACCAGCTCGCAGAGATTGCAGAGTCCCTCCGCAATGCGCGGCAGATCTATGTGACAGCTTCCGCCATCGACTACGGCGTGGCAATGCTCTGGACCTCCTATCTCCAACTCATTGGACTACCCGTCCACAGCACGCCGGTGGATCCCGGTCGCGCAGCCTTGACCTTACGCGAGGCAGAGCCCGATGACCTGGTCGTCGCCCTCTCCTTCGGCCTCGGTTCAGGCCTGGAACTTGGTCATATGCTCAGTGCCGCAAGAGAGTTAGGCGTGAAAACCATTTCAATCACTGCCAGTCCCACCCTGCTCCCGGCCCGGGAGGCGGACCTGAACGTCTCGGTTCCCAGCAAAACACCACGGGGCTATCCCTCGTTCGATACCGTCGTCGCGGTGCTGTCTATTTTATGGCAAGCGCTTATCAAAGCGGACGAAGCGTCCAGCGACCTCAAACTCAAGGCTTCGATGGATCGGATGATACAGTTAGTGGAGCAGAAAGAGAAAGTACCTGACTACGACAGTGCGGCATTACAACGGCTATGGGATCAAAGTCCGGAGGAAGCATAGATCTGAAAGAGCTAAATCCCATCTATCAAAAGAATGTAAGGTGCTGTCTTACTCAGACGGCGGGGACCAGGAAGGCAGGGCGTCATAGGAATTGGGCCAGGATTGCGCGTAAAATGTGAGATAATCGGGCAGTGCTAGTTGCCACATCTCATCCACATGCCCACCTTCGTGCACGTGATATGTCACCTCAAGATCCTCTTCCTGAAGCAAATCACGAAGCGAGATCGCGCCTGCCCGAGCCCAGTCAGCGTCTCCCGCATCGAGGTAGAACTGAAGCCCGGACATATCCTCAGAAGCCAGGCGATAGGGATCATATTGCGGCAGCGGGCGATTAAGCGCCAGCGCAGGGCTATGTGCCCCGACACGTCCGAAGATATCGTGATGACGCATCGCGATCTCCAAGGCCCACACCCCTCCCCGGGAGATCCCCCCAACAGCACGGCCCTGAGGATCGCGCCACGTGCGGTATTGGGCATCGATCAGCGGGACCAGCTCCTGGACAACGAACCCCTCAAAGGAACCCGCTCCCCCACTTGAGTGAACGTAGAGGCCATCTTTGTCCACACCTGGCATCACGATGATGAACGGGCCGACCAGATCCCGACCACTCCAATCATCAGCCAGCTTCCCCATCCCTAACTCCATCCAATGCCATTCATTCATCGGCCAACCGTGAAAGAGATAAAGCACGGGAAAAGCCCGACTGCGGTACTGCGCGTAACACGGGGGTAAGTGGACCAGATAGCGGACCGTCTCTCCCATTGCCTCACTTTGAATGGCGTCGGTCTCAGTTCGCCCACGAAGATAAGGACAGATCAAAGGGGTCGATGTAGCGTCAGGTGTGCCTGTAGGCGCGGGAGAAGATGTAGGGGTAAGAACCCCATCCGCATCGAGAGAGGCCAACGGAGCGTCAATCACTGGCGTCACAGAGGCAACCACCGTCGGGGTCACGCTGACCGCAGGGGGTGCTGTCGCGGCCTCAGCCTGGCATCCCACCAGGATCAACACAGCCATCAGCAAAACCGCTCTGATAGCAGGCAGTCGAATCACGGCGCAGTCGACCAAACCAAATTCTTCCTCTCTCAACCCCACATCCCTCCAAAGCCCACAAGCACGCAGTTTAACATTTTGCCCCTCTCAGTCAACTGCAACGATGATCGGGTCAACGAGAAATCATTCCAAGGGCGCTAAAACAGAGCGGTAAACGACAAAGAGGCCCAGGGGGTCCTGGGCCTCTTCACAGATAACACAAAAAGAGCTTCTTGGCGATGACCTACTCTCCCGGGGGGCTGCCCCCCAAGTACCATCAGCGCTGGTGAGCTTAACTACCGGGTTCGATATGGTTCCGGGTGTGCCCTCACCGCTCCGATCACCAAGAAGCTCTCGGATGGTTCCGATTCTCTCTCACAAGTGTCGCGACGTACCTTACGTCTCGTTCCTTAAAAAGCGTCCAACTCTCCGTATTACTTGAAGAAGCCCTCGGCCATTAGTACGGGTCAGCTTCACGCCTCGCGGCGCGTCTACCTCCCGCCTATCTAACTAGTCGTCTCCTAGCGGCCTTACTCCCTATTACGGGATGGGGGACCTTGTCTTGGGGCAGGCTTCCCACTTAGATGCTTTCAGCGGTTATCCTTGCCGGACCTGGCTACTCAGCTATGCACCTGGCGGTACAACTGACACACCAGCGGTCCGTCCACCCTGGTCCTCTCGTACTGAGGGCAGCTCCCCTCAAGTCCCCTACGCCCACAGCGGATAGAGACCGACCTGTCTCACGACGGTCTGAACCCAGCTC
>CAYMAQ010000400.1:0-3040 GCA_964388385.1 uncultured Anaerolineales bacterium
TGCACCGCTTTCAGCTTGATTTCGCGGAAGTTATTTGATAGCCAATCCTTAGTCGAATCGGATCCTGGGATCGATCCAGGCCAGCGTGATGTCCGCGAAGAAGTTCCCGATCACCAGGGTGATCGAGAGGAACATCAGGAACGTCACCGCCAAATACATATCCTTCTGTTGGAGCGCGTTGAAGTAGAGCGGGCCCGTTGTGGGCAGGCTGAGGACGATCGAGACCACGGTCGCGCCCGAGATGATGCCCGGCAGGCTCATGCCCAGCATCATAATGAGTGGGTGGAGAGCGTTCCGCACCGCATGCTTTGTGATGACCCTGCGCTCTTTCAATCCCCGCGCTCTGGCAGCCTGCACGTATTGCATATTGAGGATGTCCAGCAGGTTGCCCCGCATAATGCGGATCAGCCCCGCGGTCCCTCCTGTCGCTACAACCAGGGTGGGGATCCAGAGGTGCTTGAGCAGATCCACGAATTTTGCCCAGCTCATCGGCTCATCGATAAAAGCCTGCGAGTAGAGCCCGCCCACCTCTTGCCCGAGCACCTGGGAGGCGAAGACCATCAGCACCAGGGCGAGCATAAAGTTCGGGATGGAGAGGCCCGCCAATCCCAGAACCGTGAAGAAATGGTCCCCGAGGGAGTATTGATGGGTCGCGGAATAGATACCGATGGGGACCGCGATTAACCACGTGAGGAGCAGCGAGGAGAGGGAGATGACGATGGTGAAACCCAGGCGGTCCCAGAGCAGCTCGCTGACTTGTCTGTTATACTGGAACGATCTCCCAAAGTCGCCCCGCACGAACCCGGTGATCCACTTAATATACTGCATATAGGCGGGTTCGTCGAGACCGTAGCGTTTTTTGAGTGAGTCAATCTGATACTGGGCGGTCGTGGTCCCCTGTGCCTCTAACTGTGCAACGTAGTAGTCGAGGTAGCTGCCCGGGGGGAGATTGATGATGATGAACCCCATCACCGAGACGAAAAGGATGGTGATCGCCATATAGACAAAACGTCGTGCTATAAACGTTAACATACTGATCTCCTCTATGTGAAAGTGATCTTCTTTCAGTAGAGTCATCCATATCCACAAAGAGATACCCGTCGATCTCTCTTTTCCCGGCGGGTCCCTGTGATACCGCAGAGGGGAGGAGGGTACCCTCCTCCCCTCTGCAAACCTTTTCAAAATCCGTTGTGGGCTCTACTCCTCGAGGTAGTACTGCTCGGGGTACGTGATTGCGCCGGGCTGAAGCACAACCCACGGGCCCAACCATCCACCCAATGGAATCTCTTCCGTGCTGGGGGCGTTCCTGAGCTTGTTGCCCTGAATCACGATGCGGGGGATATCGGCGATCATACCCAGCAGGAACGGTCCCTCCTCGATATGGATGCGGATGATATCGAAGAGCATCTGGTCCCGCTTCTGCATATCGGGCTCCCGGAGCGCGTTCTTGTAGATCTCAAACATCCGGTAGTTGGGATCGTCGGCCGGGGGTTCCTCCCACGGCGGCTGGCGGTCGCGGGGGTCCGCATCGGCGTCCACGCCCTCTTGCGGCGTGCCTTGCAGCGACATCCACGTCCCGTAAAGCGGAGCCCAGCGGCCCGCAGACCCATAGGAGACGATCCACGCAGGATAACCCAGGATGTCCGGGCCGTCCGGTGCGCCGCCGCCCCAGATTCTGACGTCGCTGTTGCCGTTGTTCCAGTCGGTACCGATCTGCTGACCCGAGACCATGGTGTGGATCGCGTGGAGACCGGCAGCCTGCCACTGTTCGGCCAGAAGCTCACCAATCTCGGCGTAGGTATCCGAGTTGTTGTACACAATGATCTCCAGGGGATCGCCGCTGGGCAGATCGCGCCAGCCGTCGCCGCTCTGATCGACCACGTTGATCTCATCGAGCAGGGAGTTGGCCCTGTCCAAATCGAACTCCACGGCGAAGTCCCGCCACTCCTCGAAGATCTCTTCTCCCTCTGCAGATCGGGTGAATTGCGCCGTGTTCGGGGAGACTGTGCCGGTGCTGGCGGGACCGCCCAGGCCGAAGAAGTGGAGATCGCGGACCTGCTCGCGGTTCATCGCGTGTGAGAGCGCCAGTCGGAACTCGCGCATCCGCACGACCTCTTGCTTTTCGGGGTCGGGCTGATTCCAGTTGATCGTCCAGGCAGGGGCGCCGCCGGCGCCGCTCTCCCACAGCTCTACGTGATACTGGCCCTGGTCTTCGTTGTCCACCAGCAGGGAAAGGTCGCGCAGGGCGAAGAACGGGTGGGTCAGGAAGTCCACCTGTCCGTTGATGACCCTCAGCTTCAGGACCTCCAGATCCTCACCGTAGGTGATGTCGACCTTATCAATGTAGGGCAGCTGGTTGCCTTCAGCGTCCGTGCACCAGAAGTAGGGATTGCGCTCCATCACCATTCGCTGTCCGATTTCCAGCTGGGTGGGGTTCCAGGCAAATAGCACGGGGTGTTCCGGGTTCGTCCACCACTCCTGCATCTCTTCGAAGGTCTCGAAATTGTCGTAATCGTCCGAGTAATCGGGGTGGAACTGCCGCATATAGTGCGCGGGTATCGGGCATGCGGTAAATCCAAATTTGGAGAAAGTCGCCAGCTCAAAGTCCGTGATAGGGGCGGGGGCGACAAACGAGAACTTGATGGTGAAGTCGTCGATCTGCTGAACCTCCATCGCTTCGCCACCCACCAACGCCCATGCGGGAATGGACTCGGCATTCTCGGCATTCTGAACCATATCCTCCCACCAGAACATGATGTCATCGGTGGTGAAAGGTTCGCCATCCGACCACTTCACACCCTTGCGGAAGTATAACGTCCACTCTGTCGCATCCTCATTCACGTCCCAGCTCTCGGCGAGGCCGGGGCCGACCTGGGTACCGCCTTCCTCCCAGTGGAGGGGCGACGAGGTATACTGGAAGACCTGTTCCGCACCGAAGTTGGGGTCGGTGGTCACTTTGCGCATCGTTCCCCCGTACTGACCGATATCGGACCACGGGAGACTGATGACCATACTTTGGGCGGGCAGGCGTTCGTCAAGC
>CAYMAQ010000401.1:0-3036 GCA_964388385.1 uncultured Anaerolineales bacterium
CCCCGACCGGGCGTGGCGTTGATTCCCCCGGTCTTCGTGCATCCCGACGCTACCATCGAGCGTTCGGTGATCGGCCCCTACGTCTCCATCGGCAAGGATGCCGAGGTCCGCGGCAGCATCCTCCGCGACACCCTGGTGGACGAGGCCGCGAAGTTGGAGGCTGTGATGCTTTCGCGATCGATCATCGGGCGGTGGGTCACCCTGGAGGGGCGGCCCCAGCAGCTCAATATCGGTGACTCCTCCACCCTGGAGCAATAAGTCAGTTCATCACTTTTAGGAGTTTAACGTATGGCACTCAACCCATTCGCATCACAACGTGCATTGGCAATCCCGCCTTCGGGGATCCGGAAGTTTTTTGACATCGCCGCGACGATGGACGACGTCATCAGCCTGGGCATCGGGGAGCCGGACTTTGATACCCCGGAGCCCATCGTTCAGGCCGGTATCGCGGCCCTGCAGCGCGGGGAGACCCACTACACGTCGAACTCCGGGCTCCTGGAGCTGCGGGAGGCGATCGCTGAACATCTGAGGGCGCGCTATGGGTTGAGTTACGAGGCCCGCGAGGAGATTCTCATCACGGTCGGGGTCTCCGAGGCGTTCTACCTGACGATGGCTGCGCTCCTGGATCCGGGCGACGAGATCATCATGGCGGAGCCCTGTTTCGTCTCGTACGCGCCCAGCGCGACCCTGGTCGGCGCCGACCCTGTGCTTATTCCCACCTCGCCTGAGACCGGGTTCCAACTGACGGCGGAGGCGGTCGAGGCGGCGGTCACGGAGCGGACCAAGGTCATTTTCCTGGCGTCGCCTAACAACCCCACCGGGACGGTGTTGAGCCGCGAGCGGATGGAGGCGATCGCGGCCCTGGTCGAGGCCCACGATCTCATTGTCATCTCCGACGAGATCTACGACCGGTTGGTTTACGGCACGACGTTCACCCCGTTTGCGTCGATCCCCGGCATGCGGGAGCGCACGCTGACGCTCCAGGGCTTCTCCAAGGCCTATGCTATGACCGGCTGGCGGGTCGGGTACGTCGCCGGGCCGCCGGAGATCGTCTGGGATATGCGCAAGATCCACCAATACCTCATCATGTCGGCCCCCACGGCTTCGCAGTGGGCGGCCCTCAAGGCGCTTGAGGTCGGAGAGCCCTTTATCGAGGAGATGCACGCGGCCTACAACCGCCGCCGGCAGCTTATCGTGCAGGGCTTGAACGATCTGGGCCTGATGTGCACCGAGCCCCACGGCGCCTTCTACGCGTTCCCCTGCATCACCTCGACCGGTATGGACGACAACACGTTCGCCGAGAGGCTCCTGCAGGAGGAGCAGGTGGCGGTGGTCCCCGGGCGGGCCTTTGGCGAGTCCGGCGTCGGTTTCGTGCGGATGTCCTACGCGACCGCGTACGAGCAGATTGAGGAGGCGTTGGTCCGCATCGGACGCTTCGTCCAACGTCACCGCCAGGCCTGAGCCCGGCAAACGGGTGCGGTACGTCGGCTTCTGAGGACGACCCGTGCCTATCCCTTGACGTCACAGGACCCATCCCGGGGTCGAGCGAGATGCCGACGTTCGACCCCGGCGTACGTTCCCCGTCCTTCCCAAATTGGTGACATTGTACACCTTGCAAAATCCTAAACGTCCCCTGAAGTTCTCTCCTAATCCTAATAAAATTATAATGAAAGGTTCCGTTGCCCCTTGCATCCAGCCTGATCGGCTCAGGCGGTGGGCTTTCATTCCTATATAGGAGAGTGCTGATTATGACCAAGGCATTGAATCCGTTTGAGCTGGCGCAGGCCCAGTTTGATCACGTGTCCGAACAGATGGGCCTCGACCAGGCCGTCCGGAGCATTCTACGGTGGCCCCTGCGAGAGTTTCGCTTTCAACTTCCCGTGCGTATGGACGACGGATCGATCCAGGTCTTCTTTGGGTTCCGCGTGCAGCACAACGACGCGCGGGGTCCGGCGAAAGGGGGCATCCGGTTCGCGGCCAACGAGACCATGGATACGGTGCGCGCCCTCGCGATGTGGATGACCTGGAAGTGCGCGGTCGCCGACATCCCCCTCGGCGGTGCCAAGGGCGGGGTGATTCTCGATCCGGCGACCCTCTCGACCGGTGAAAAGGAGCGCCTGTGCCGCGAGTGGATCGATGCGGTGTGGAAGAACCTCGGCCCCCGCAACGATGTGCCCGCGCCGGATATCGGCACCAACCCGCAGATGATGGGCTGGATGATGGACGAATACTCGAAGCTCCGGGGGGAATACGTGCCCGGCGTGATCACGGGCAAGCCCGTCGGGGGCGGCGGCTCGTTGGGGCGCACCGCTGCGACCGGATTCGGGGTGGTCGTCACGATCCGGGAAGCGATGCAGCATCTGGGTATCGAGTCGGTGGGCCGCACCGCCTCGATCCAGGGGTTTGGTAACGTGGCCCAGCACGCGGCGTGTGCCTTCATCGAGATGCTCGGGGGGCGGGTGATCAGCGTCTCCTGCTGGGATCGGGAGGATGCGAAGGCGTATACGTACACCAAGCAGGAGGGCCTCGATCCGCACTTTCTCCAGCGCATCACCGACCCGTATGGTACTATCGATAAGGAGCAGGCCAAAAAGGCCGGTTACGTCATCGAGGATGGGGATGCCTGGATGAAGAAGGACGTCGATGTGCTCATTCCGGCAGCCGTCGAGGGGGTCATCACCGGGGATAATGCGGGGGAGATCAGCGATCAGGTCAAGATCCTGGCGGAGGGGGCCAACGGGCCAACCGACATGGGCGCCGATCGTGTTTTGCAGACGCGTGAGATTTTCGTGATCCCCGATTTCCTCTGTAACGCCGGCGGCGTGACCTGTTCCTATTTTGAGCAGGTGCAGAATGACATGAACTATTATTGGCCCGAGACGGAAGTGCTGGAGAAGCTGGATCAGAATATGTCCAACGCGTTCCGGGCGGTCCTGACGACGGCCCTCAACCGGGATCTCTACACGCGTGAGGCCGCGTACTGGGTCGCCATCGAGCGGGTGGAGCGGGCCATGACGCTGCGGGGGTGGGTCTGAG
>CAYMAQ010000402.1:0-3029 GCA_964388385.1 uncultured Anaerolineales bacterium
ATCACCACCGGCGTCTGCCCGTACACACTGATCTCCATCCGCCGCACCACCTGCATCGGCCACGTCCGCACCAGCCGGGGTGCGTGGGTGAGCACCACCGCTCGCCCGCCGGGCGCCAACACGCGGGCCACCTCGGCCCCCAGGCGGGCGTAGAACCGGGCCGTCACGGATTCCAACGTGACCTTGCGTCCCCACGGCGGATTGGTCGCCAACATCGGCACCGATCCCGTCGCCAGGGGAAGGCGGCGCACGTCCCACCGGTATACGGCGATCGGACGCGGGGGTTGAGCAACGCGCGGCAGATGCGCGGACGCCTGGGCGTCCGCCTCCTCAGACGTCTGCGCAGCCTCACGTCCCAACACGCGCGTCGTCCTCCAACCGCCGGAGTCCGCCCGTGCCCCAAAAGGCGCTTTCGCCTCCGAGTTTTCCGGAGCTCGAGCATCCTGCATCCTATACGAGACGTTGACGCAGGTCGCGGTCACGGCATCCGAATCGATATCGCCGCCGACCGCCGTCACCCCACCCCGCGCCGCCTCGATCAGGATCGTGCCGGCGCCGCAGCAGGGATCGACCAGCCACCCACCCTCCCGTTCACCCCGGACGCCGGCCAGCCATCCCAACGCGGCTGCCACGGGCGGCTTGAGGGAGCCCGGAATGTGGGCCTCCTTATAGGCGCGGTTCTGGAGGGGCTCGGCGGCCAATCGCACGCCCACGTACGCGATCTCGTGCTCGATAAAGAGCCGCACATTAAGATCGGCTTCACGGTCGTCCGAGGCGTACGTCCACCCGTAATGGGCCGCGCGAATGCCCTCGGCACACGCCCGCTTCATCTCATCCGCCGTGTAATTTCGGCGCCCCACAAAGCTGACGGTCACCGAGAAGACCGGCGGCTGCCGCACCGGGCGGAGGTCGCCGCAGACCGCCGAGGCGATGTAGAGGTTCAGGTCGCTGCTCATCTCGCGGACCACGTCGAGGGCGGACCGGGGGCGGTCGATGCCCAGCCAGGTCTCGACCTCCAGGAAGAGGTCGTCGACGGTGCGCAGCTCGAGCAGCGGGGCCATCGGCCCCTGACACGCGGCCCGCACCCGCCGGTATCCGGTCTCCTCCACGCGGAGCCCGGCGGCCGCCATTTCCTCGGCGGCGACCGGCTCCAGGCCCCGCGTCGTGATCGCAAAGACACGTAGCATACGTTGCGCCTCTCCTTCTCTTTTCGCCAGCAGCGCCCCAGGGCTTTGGAAAAGGAAAGCACTTTCCTTCGAAACCTTGGGGCTCTTGATTGTGTGCCCCTATTGTAGGAAGGCCCGGGGGCGTGTCAAGACGGGGCCGGCGGCGGCCCAACGGAAAGCCAACCCTCCCCCGAAAGCTTACAACTTCCGCTTTATGAACTTCGTATTATACTTTAATGAAGGAGAGCGTGAACGACGAAGAGAGCGCAAAGGAGGAACGTTTTATGAAGTTTCGGAGGTTCGTATCGGTTCTGGGCCTGACGGCCCTGGCACTTATGCTCGTCGTGCCGACAGCCCGGGCGTTCGAAGGACGGAGCGGAGAGACGGTGGTGATCGGCAAGGACGAGGTGATTGAGGACGACCTCTTCGCCACCGCCCGAGAGATCATCATTGAGGGAACGGTCGAGGGCGATGTCTTCGCCGCCGGGCAGACCATCCGCATCAACGGGGAGATCACCGGGGATCTCTTTGCCGCCGGGCAGGAGATCGTCATCAGCGGATCAATCGAGGACGCCTACGTGACCGGCTATGCCATGACGGTGATCGGCGAGGTCGAGGAGGATCTCCTGGGCTTCGGTTACAGCCTGCAGCACAAACCCGGCGCCGAAATCGGGCAGGATCTGCTCTTCGGTGGATTCCAGGTGCTGCTGGACGGTGACGTGGACGGCATGGTGCGGATAGGCGCGAACAGCGTGCGGCTCGCCGGGGCTGTCGGCGAGGACGCCAGAATCGACGTGGGCGGTGCGGAGCGGGGCGAGACGCCGCCCTCCTTCACGGGCTTTATGCCGATGGCCCCCTCGGTGCCCACGATCCCGGGCGGCCTGACGATGATGGAAAGCGCATCCATCGGCGGGGATCTGAACTACGTCGCCAACGCCCCGATCGACGTCCCGGCCGGCACGGTGGAGGGCGAGACCGATTTCACGGAGCACGTGCCCGAGACCCGCGAGGATCGGGAGCGACGCGGACTGGACCGGCGGACGCCCGGCTGGCTGGCGCTCAAGTGGGTCTTCAAGCAGATGCGCCGCCTGGTGACGCTGCTGTTACTCGGCGCGCTGTTGATGTGGGCCGTGCCCGAATGGACGCGCACGATCAGCGAGACCCTGGAGTCCAAGCCGCTTCCCAGCCTGGGCTGGGGCGTGGTGGCCTTCGCCGCCTTCATCGCCGGCTTCATCGTGCTCCTGCTCGTCGTCGGCGCCGTGACCGCGATCTTCGGCGTGATCACCCTGGGCGAGCTGGCGCGCCGGTTCCTGGTGTTGGGCGGGCTCGTCACCGGGGCCGTCGGGTTCAGCTTTGGGCTCCTGTGGCGGTACGTGACCAGTCTGGTGGTCAGCCTGCTGCTGGGGCAGTTGATTTTCCGGCTCTTCCAGTCGGACCTGGAGGAGAACCGGTGGGCACCGATGGTGGTGGGCGTGGTCGTCTTCGTGATCCTCTGGTCGATCCCGATCCTGGGATGGCTGGTGCGGCTGATCGCCGTGCTGGTGGGCCTGGGGGCCATCTGGCTCTGGGGTCAGGACGCGCTCCGGGGGGAGAGGGCGCAGCCGCCCGCCGTGGAGACTCCCGCCGAGGTCTGATGGGAGGGGGATAAGCCGGACGGGGCCAATCCTTGGAATAAGGGTTGGCCCCATTCGGCTAGGGGAAACAGTTTGTTGCATCGGGTGGAGCCGTCGACGCTTAAAGCCCGGTGCAACGCACTTGTGCGTCACCGTCCAAAGTCCCGTTCACCGTTCCTCCAGGGCGCTTTGATCTCGCACCGTCTCGGCGGCGGCAGATGCGACGCACTCACAACAGCCGCCATCAAGA
>CAYMAQ010000403.1:0-3017 GCA_964388385.1 uncultured Anaerolineales bacterium
GCGTCGGAAAATCTCTGCCGTTCATCTTAACACAATGTTAACTTCAGGTCGATCACTCTCTGGGTCTGGCGTTCTTCCTTAAGGAGGAGGCATGCACCTACGCGTGAACGGCTGAACAGATTTTGCGTATTTTCATGGGTCCTGTATTATCCATGGTGGATATTGACACAGTTATGACCATTGACGTTTCACCGAGGGTTGAGGAGTCTTATGGATGACCCAGCAAGAAACGGTTGACACCCTGTTTGCCAAGGCCATTGATCTGGAGCGCAAGGCATCTGAATTATACGAGATGTTAGCCGAGAAGTTCGAGCATGAACCACCCGTTGCGGACTTCTGGCGGGACTATGCGGCGGAAGAGCGAGCTCACGCTGAGGCGTTGGCGTCTATTCGCTCGCGGCTGAGCGAGGACGTGTTGGCTCGCGAAGCGGACGAACGGATGATGAACTACGCCCGCAAGGGAATGGATCGGGCGGTTGACCAGACAGTTGCGCAGATTTCCAACCTCGATGAGGCTTATGAACTGGCCAATGATCTAGAGGTCGGAGAGACCAACGCCGTCTTCGAGTTCCTTATCAGCGAATATGCGGTTGCTCAAGAGGCTCGAGGTTTTCTCCGATCCCAACTCAGGGAACACGTTACCAAGGTCGCGATGCATTTCCCCGAAGGTTATCAGAGCAAGCGCGAGCGAGTGGCGGTGGAGGCGCTCGGCTGATGGATGAGACAACCCGTCAACGAAAAGAACGCTCCCTGTGGGATAAGCAGGCCGCCGGCTACGATGGGCGCACGCTCAGGACGTTTGAGGACGCTTATCATCAATCGATCGAACGGACGATTGCGGCCTTGGAGCCGGGGGACCACGTCTTGGAGATCGGATGTGGGACCGGTATTATCACGCTGGGTATCGCATCTCACGTCGCAAGCGTAACCGGTACCGACATCTCGCCGGAGATGATCGCTGTGGCACAGGGAAAGGCGCAGAGTCAAGATGCCGACAACGTGACCTTTCGTGTGGCGGATGGCTATGCCCTGCCTTTCGATGACGGATCGTTCGATGCGGTGCTTATCTTCAATACGCTGCACGTGGTCAAGGAGCCGGAGGCTTTACTTGCCGAGGCCCATCGTCTCCTCAAGCCGGGTCGTCCATTGATCACGGCGACCGATTGCTACGCTGAGCCGGTACCCCTGCGCATCAAACTGATGCTGGTGGCCCAGACACTGCTCACCTGGGTAGGGGTGATCGCCTATATGCGGAACTACACGCGGGCGGAGCTGCGTCAGCTCATCAAGCAAAGCGGGTTCACCGTTGAGGAGATGGCGGTGCTTCATCCGGCCCCCGTCAACGCCTTTGTCTTGGCCCGGAAGGTCGCTTAACGAATTTCGCCGATCGCGGTCTCGGCCTTGGGATTGGCCCGGATAGTCGGATGCTGGCTCGATTCCAGGGGACCGCTGTACAAGATTGCGATGCCTCTCTTCATCTGCGGTGCCCGACTCGACGCCAGCATCCCCAAGGAGCGCTTTGACACCGGTCCTTCCTTATTAGGCTGGGATTGGTATTCAATTTGGGTAAACCGGTCGACCTGATGCCGGTCCTGAGATTTAGTCCAGCGTGATCGGGCTCTCGTCATCCTTGAGGTCGACGGCTAAAGCGATGCCGGATCGGATTTAAGGATTGACCCGAAGCTCCTGCAGTTGGAAGACCCAGCGATTGGCCGGGGTTTCGGGGGATACGAGACGGATCGGTCCCTTATCCGGTTCGGCCTCGGTGATCCATTGATCGCCTTTCTTGAGGGCTACGATCGCTCCTTGCATCTCGTCGAATGTGATGTCGATCGCATACCCGTCGCTGGCGACCGCAGTGACCGAGGTGTAAGCTTCCGCTCCGGCCTCCTCGAAAAGTAGATCAACCGCTACACCATGCCACGACGTTGTCTCGTCCTCTCCTTCAGATTTCTCCATCATAATGTCTGTGAGCGCGGTCTGTTCCATTTGCGTTAGTTCCTTATGTGTGAAGGTCGTGGGGTTTTCGACTGCCCCGCTGATTGTCAGCTCCCAGTCAACTTTCGGCGCGCCGCCCCCACACGCAGTGAGCACGCTGGCGACAAAGAATGCGAACGCAAATACGACGATCCAATGGGTTCTACGTTTCATCCTGCATCCTCCTCATAATGTGATGTCTCTTCTCAACCACGGGTATTAGCTTCAACGAAAATCACGTCGTTCATTCGTTCTCCCTTGTGATTTCGATCACGCCGGAGATCCACTCGCTGCGACCTCGATCCGGCAGCACGAGCGTGACCTCTCCCCGGATCAGGGCCAGGATCGCACTTTGCACCTCCTCTTCTGTCAGTGTATGTGTTTTCCCGTCCGCGCTCTTTACCGTGGTGTCCCCGCTTCCGGTCAGGGGAGCGCCTTCGATGCGGGATGCTGTTTTGGCCTCACGGACGATTCCGTCGTCCGCATTCTTTAGCATGACGGTGGTCTGTTCCACGGTTACGCTGTGCGTCGGTCCGAGCAGCAGGCGGCCTATGGACGTGGGTTCGCCGTTGAGTGTCAGGGGCGTCTCTTCACCCACGACGATGAAGCGGGTGATACCCTTAATCCACGCCGAAACGTGGAGATCCTCGGATGCAAAACGTATTCCGTCCTCGTATGGCAAGAGCCACGCTTGATCGGTGATCTGATCTCTCGCGACGGTGATGAACCCCTGATCGTCTGAGACCATTGTCACGCTCTCGAAGTTCTTCACACCTTGTGCGGTCAGGAAGTCGAGGAGCGGGAGGTGGGTGTGAGGCTGCTCCGGGTAGGGCAGAATTTCATGAATCGTGACGTATCCCGGATCCGGCACGTCGCCGGTGACATTCACCATTGCGTAGAAGGGCACACCCTCCAACTCGATGGCGCCGTGGTCGTCGTGACACGTCTCACAGGTGTGGAAGGCCTCGACGTCGTGACATTCGGCGCACTCGACCATGGTGCCGGCCTCCTCGGCAAGCAGATCCAGCGGATAATGGGCG
>CAYMAQ010000404.1:0-3012 GCA_964388385.1 uncultured Anaerolineales bacterium
CGGCTTTGACAGGAAGGCCAACCCCGATTATAATGAGAACCACAAATGCACACGTGTGCATTCGTGGTGAAAAGGTTATGCGTCCGTACCACAAAGTCGAAGCGAGGGACAGGAAACTTGAAGTGGATCTTATCGACGGCGGGTCAGCATCCTGCCTGCGCGTCCCATCTTGACGGGAGCGCCGGGATGACGCGGGGATGAGTCAGACTCGCGTCTCGATCAAGGACATCGCCGAAGCGGCGGGGGTCTCCCACTCCACAGTCTCGCGCGCGCTGAACGACAGCCCGCTCGTCAAGGAGGCGACCCAAGCACGGATCAAGGGACTGGCGCGGGAGATGGGCTACATCCCCAACGCGGTCGCCCGCAGCCTGAAAGCGCAGCGCAGCGGGACCATCGGGCTCGTCGTCACGTCGCTGCGGGACCCTTTCTTCACGGAGGTCATGGCTGGCGTCGACGAGGTCGCGGGGGATGCGGGGCTGAGTATGTTCGTGACCGCCTCGCACAACGACCCGGAGCGGGAGATGGCGGTCATCGAGACGTTCCACCGCCGCCGCGTGGAGGGAATCATCGTGGCAGCCTCGCGGCTCACCCGGCGCTACCGGGAACGTCTGGCCCGCATTCGGGTGCCGCTGGTGCTGATCAACCAGCACACGGATCAGAGTCAGCCCGGCATCCACGTGGTGGCTTTTGACGAGCGCGCGGGCGCGCAGCTTGCCGTGAAGCATCTGATCGCGCTGGGACATCGCAAGATCGGCTACCTGGGATTGGGCAACCGGCAGCGCTCGAACCGGCTGCGGCTCGAAGGTTACCGGGACGCCCTGCGCGATGCGTCGATCGCGCCGGATCCCGCCTGGGCCCGCATCGTGCCCGAGGCCGAGATGCAGACGCTGAGCGACACCGACGCGGGCGCGGCGCACGTGACCGAGTGCCTGAACGCGGGCGCGACCGCCGCCCTCTGCTACAACGACCGGGTCGCCATCGGGGCGCTTATGGCCTGCCGGCGGGCGCATATCGCCGTACCCGGGTCCCTGAGCCTGGTCGGGTTCGACGATATCGAGGCCGCGCAGTGGGTCAGCCCGCCGCTGACGACGGTCCGGCAGCCCCGTGGGGAGATGGGGCGGCTTGCGATGGGCGTGATGCTCGATCTGCTGGAGGGTCGTCCGGTGACGGATCACGTACTGGCGCCGACGCTGGTGCGGCGGGCGAGTACGGCGGAGTGCGGACTTAGGATTGGCTATCAAATAACTTCCGCGAAATCAAGCTGAAAGCGGTGCAGAAAGCACCCCAAACGTGGAAGTTATTGAGCTTTCAGCCCTTAGCGGACATCCTGTCCGCGGTCCCGAGCATGGATGAAAGGAGAGCGTATGAAAGAAAATAGGAAGGTTCGGGTTGGGGTGATCGGCGCCGGCAGGATCGGATCGCTGCACGCGGAACACCTGGCGACGCGGATCCCGGAGGCGCAGATCGTCGCCGTCTCCGATATCCGGCGGGAGGCGGCGGCGCGCTGTGCGCGGGACTGGGATATCCCCGAGGTCTACGAGGAAGCCGGCCCTATCATGGACCACGAGGAGATCGACGCGGTGCTGATCTGCTCCAGCACCGACACGCACGCCGAGTTCATCGAGCAGGCGGCCGCGGCGGGCAAGCACATCTTCTGCGAGAAGCCCATCGACCTGGACGTCGCCCGGATCGACCGGGCGCTGGAAGCCGTCGACCGCGCCGGGGTGACGCTGATGGTGGGGTTCAACCGCCGCTTCGATCACAACTTCCGGCGGCTGCGCGAGCGGGTCGAGAGCGGCGCCGTCGGCGAGCCGCATCTGCTGCACATCATCAGCCGGGACCCCGCCCCCCCCCCGCTGGACTACGTCAAGGTGTCCGGCGGCATCTTCCTCGATATGACGATCCACGACTTCGACATGGCGCGGTACCTCATCGGCAGCGAGGTCGAGGAACTGCACGTCATGGGGGACGTGCGGGTCGACCCGGCGATCGGGGAGGTGGGCGACCTGGACACGGCGGTGATCATGATGCGCTTCGCGAACGGGGCCATCGGCACGATCGACAACAGCCGCCAGGCGGTCTACGGGTACGACCAGCGGGCCGAAGTCTTTGGAAGCAAGGGCTCAGTCCGGGCTGGCAACGACTACCCGAACACCGCGATGCTCGCCGACGCGGACGGCGTCCGCCGCGACAATCCGCTCTACTTCTTCATCGAGCGCTACACCGAGTCGTACGTCGCCGAGCTGCGCGCTTTCATCCGGTCGATGCGCGAGGGTACGCCGCCCCCGACGACGGGGGCCGACGGGCGGATCGCCATCCTGATGGGCTACGCCGCCCAGCGCTCCGTCGAAGAAGGCCGACCGGTCACGATGGCGGAGATCGAAGCGGCGTTCTGAGGATCCGTCGGTGCCTTGTAAAGGCCGTCCTCGAGGACGAGGACTCGGAGCTTTTTTGAGATTGCGGCGTCGTTCTGAGCCTCGACAGCATGCTGAGGGACGCTCTATCACGATGCCCCCCTCAATACAGGTACTCCCTCCCCGTGGGGAGGGAGCCAGAGGGAGGGGGGATGCTCAATTCCTATCCAAGTTTCATCACCCATAACCAGGAGGTCAACAATGAAAGGTCTAGTGCTGGATGCAAAATGGGATCCCAAACCGGAGTACGAACCCTCCGAGTGGGAGAAAAAGACGGGCAAGGCCATCACCGGCAGCAGCGTGTGGCGCCACCCCACGCTGAACGTGCAGGACTGGCCCGATCCCGAGCCCGGTCCGAACGACGTCGTGATCGAGGTGCAGGCGTGCGGCGTCTGCGGGTCGGACATGCACTTCTACGAGACCGACGAGGACGACTATATCCTCTATCCGGGCCTGACGCACTTCCCGACGATCCTGGGCCATGAGTTTTCGGGCAAGGTCGTCGAGGTCGGACATGCCGTCGAGAGTCTCGAGGTCGGCGCCATGGTCACCGCCGAGGAGATGATCTGGTGCGGGCGCTGCATCCCCTGCCGCAACG
>CAYMAQ010000405.1:0-2988 GCA_964388385.1 uncultured Anaerolineales bacterium
GAACCGGCCTCTTCTAACGTGCCGTCCCGGTACTTGGCCTCCATCTCCTCGACGGAGGCAACCTCATATCGTCCAGAGATTTCGAAGATTTGAGCTCTGATTGCGCGAAGTCGGCGCTCAAGCAAAGCGCGGACTCCCTCTCTCAACACCTCATCCTCGGAGACGTCCAGGATCTCGGCTGCTTCCTCAAGCATAATTTCTGGCCCTTTGATCATCGACATACCCACACCTCCTGGTCTTACTAGACCACCATTCGATGGATGTTCACAAACTCAAGGACTCAGTATATCATTATGGCGAGTCTCAGCTTAACCGAAAACGATGAACTCGACAAGGCTTCGCTATTCGCCTTCATCGGCGGGGACCAGCGCCTCCAAGAGGGGCTCGCGCCACGCGTCGGCCTCCCGGTCGTAGATGCCGAAGCCCGCGCCGAACTCCCAGTACGCCCAGGGGATGTCCCGCGCCTCCGCCTGCTCCCGGATAAATGCGGTCCACCGCACCCGCGACGCCATATCCGCCTTGCTGTACGCGCCGAACTCCCCCAACCATACCGGCACCCCCCGGGATTCCCGCCACGCCACCACGTCATCGAACGCCTGCTCGATGCCCAAAGGGGCAGCCGGATTGTATTTCGACACAACCCCGTTGTAGCGCCGAAACCACTGCCGAACCCAGTCCACCTCCCGGGCCTCCGGGTTCGGTTCCACCGGCGTCTCCGGCGGCCCGGGCCACGTCACGCCCAGCGTGCCGTACTCCGGCCCCACCCACTCCGCGCCCTGATGCGTAAAAAGGAACGGATCGTAATAGTGAAAGGTCGCGATGATATTGAATGCGCCCTCGGGCAATATCAGGAAACGCAATCCTGACAGATTCCCCCAATTGGCCGTATCGACGATCACCGTGTGATAGGGGTCGATGGCGCGGACCGCTTCAAGCGTCCGCGCAAAGAGCCGGTTCCAACGGCCCGCATCCAGGTTGCCGTGGGGCTCGTTCAGAAACTCGAAATAGAGCGAACGTGGCTGCGGTGCATACCGCGTCGCGATCTGTTCCCAGATAGCCACAAATCGGTCGGCGTGATCGTCCGGCGCTTCGAAGAGCGCATCGTAGTGATGCATATTGATCACAACGTTCAAACCCCGACCGAGGGCCTGGGCAATCACCTCATCAATCCGCACAAAGAAGTCCTCGTCTACAGAATAGGGCGGGGTCTCCGCCGCGTGGGCCGACCACCGGATGGGCACGCGCACCGTGTCAAATCCAGCCTCCCGGATCTTCGGGAAGAAATCCGCCTCGATGACCATCCCCCACTCGCCCTCCTCGGGGGCCTCCAGCGCGTTGCCGAGGTTGACACCCCGACCCAGGCGCTCGACCTGGGCCTCAGCCGTCAGGGGTTCACGCGACCGCAGGCACCCCGTCCCCACCACGAGAACCCACACACCGAGGCTCACCAGCCTCCACAACCCCAGCTTCATCCGTATCCCTCCCCCAAGGTCCAAGACGAGAAAAGTGCCTTGCACGCCCGGACACAACACTCACGATCGAGCCGTATGGAAGAACGGCAAACCATCCCCAGCAGCACGGTCCAGGTGAGAGGCACCCTGGCTACGAAAAGCACCGGCTTTGCACCGGCTTTAATGCAACTACCCAGTTTCCGGCTTTTCGAGCACCAGCCTATACACGTGCCCCTCGATCTCCTGAGACTCGATCTCGAATCCCACATTCTCCGCCAACACCTTCGCGGCGCCCAGCGTCCGGGGGATCTCATACCACCGGCACCCGTACGCCGTCGAGATATCACCCTCCGGCAGCCGGATGTTCAGCGGGATAGCGATCAGATCCTTTCCGCCGTTCGGCGGCCTCGGCGGCATCTCCATCCCCCAGATCAAGAACCGGCCCCCGGGTCGAAGCACGCGGTAGACTTCGGACAGCACCCGCCCCATATCCGCCTCGGTGCGCAGATAGATCAGCGAGAAGAACGCCGTCGCGGTCCCGAACGTCGCGTCCAAAAACTGCAGATCCCGTGCGTCCATCACCACCTTCAACGGGCCGGACGGCGCCTCCGCCAATTCGACCTCCAGCGTGTCGATGGCTACGACCTGCTGACCTTTGAGCTGCCCGATCACCCCCTCACCACCTCCCCCGACGTCGAGAATCCAACCTTCGGCGGGAAAATCATCGAGGGTCACATCATGCTCATCCAGCATGTGAAGCCGGTCGCCCATCGACGTCGCGCGGTCTGACATACTACCCTCCCTATCAAAGCTCAGATCATCAACCCAGCGCCGATCGCTCTTCGACGCCTCGGAGCGTAAAGATCGAAAGCGCAAACATCACGGCATAGATCGAAAAGAGCAACACGTAACCATGGGCGTCAGCGATGGGGCCGCCGATATACGCGCCGATCGCGCCGGCCCCCGCGCCCGCCAGGTTTGACAGCCCGAGATACCGCCCGGCCTCATCCTGGGGCACCACTTCGGTGCCCAACGCCCAATTGGCCGAATAAAACAGACCGATCCCGGCCCCGATCACCACACCGCCCGCGTACATCATCCACATCTCCGGGATGAGCAGGATGAGTACGGTCCCCGTGAACCCCAAGCCGCCGCTGATCGCCACCAGGATCTTCTTCCCATACCTGTCCGCCAGCCAGCCGCTGGGCACCGCAACGACCACGATCGCCAATCCGACGAACATCATCACCTTGGCCGCCGGATCCGCCGCCGCCTCGCCCCCCAGCCCGGCGAAACGTTCCTGAAGGAAGTAGAGCATGAAACCCGACAGGTTGGTGGAGGCGACCATAAAGGCCAGACGTCCGGTAACCCACCACGTGAAGGATCGATGCTCACGAATCTTCTCCCCAATGCTGATGGCAACGCTCGCCCAGACCCCGACGACGACCGCCAGCAGCATACCTCCTACCCCAATCGCCCCGGTCGCCGCCGCCGATAGCGACCGGAAAGAGCGCATCAACAGGTTCGCCACCGCTCC
>CAYMAQ010000406.1:0-2955 GCA_964388385.1 uncultured Anaerolineales bacterium
CCGAGTTAAGGTCGGGTAGGGGATAATCTAGCTAAGCTCTTGGAGCAGAGCGGTGGTCAGGCTTTCCGAGTTCATCGCACGTCCCCGGACCTTGGCGTCTGCTATCAGCTCAGCGGCTAAGCCCGCGATGGCAGCCTTGTACGTTGGGTCGACCACGTCTCTGAACCACTGCGACTTTCCCGCTGCCGAGGACGCTTGGGCGAATGCATAGAGCTCGACCGCGCGGGTGATTCGACCGCGTCGCAGGAACAGCAGGATCAGGCCGGCCAATGCATAGTCCAGTGCGTGGGGTGAATGAAGCGTCGCCCCGATGCTCAGCGCTTCCGCCAGCCGTCTTGCGCCCGCCTCTTCCCTAGCCTGGGCAACCAGCGCGCACCCCGAGAACCCCAGGGCGAAGGCCAGGAACCACGGCATACCCTGTGATCGGTAGATCTCAACGCTCAGATCGGAGCACTGCACAGCCCGATCGCAGGCACCGTCTACCAACTCGAGGCCGCAGAACAACATCGAGATCCAGGCTTCCAGGTATGTGATGCCCGCATCCCGTACGGCCTGGAGACACGCCTCGCCGATGCGCCGCGCCTCTGTATAGCGCCCCGTCAGCATAAGCACCGTCGTCCTCATCGCATTGGGTCGCATAGTCGGTTGGCCAAGATCCTCATAGAGCGCACCAAATTCCTCGTACCTGGCTAGCGCTTTCTCAAACGCACCCATCATTAGATTCTGGTTCCCGAGATTATGGAGCGCCGCCGCTGCTGCCGGTATGTTGCCGACTTCTCGGAAAAGCCCCAGGCTGGCCCTCGTCAACCGAGCCGCCTCCTGATAATCGCCCATTTCTCGGGCGACGTCGCCGAGTCCGCGCAGGGCCAGCGCTTGCGCATTGAGATCGCCCGACTGCTGCGCGAGGGTCAGGTGTTGCTCGTGATAGGTCCGGGCTGCGGCGAAATCGCCGCCCATCAAAGCTGCCTGGCCCATAGTATCGAGGGTCAGGGTCTCTTCCCATCGGTCTTCCACATCTCGAAAGAGCGTGAGGCTTTCCTCTAGACGGCGCATGGCTTCTCGCGGATCGGAGCGAAGCCGTGCTCTGGCTGAGCGCCTTAAGGCGGCAGCCTTCTCCCAGCGGACGTCTAGCTCGTTTCGCTCGGCGCGGTCTGGGAGCTCAAGGGCCTGGACGGTCAAGACCTCGGCCTCCGCATCCGTCATAAAGCGGCTCTGCCAGACCATAACCTTGATCAACAGCTTGAGCGGCTCGGCGGCGCCCCTGTTTTCCCGGTCAACTAAGGCGCCCAGTCGATCCACCGCCCCCTGGCAAGCGATCACCGCCTCCTGATTGCGGGAGCGTCGCCGATAGAACCAGCACAGGCCATCGACGGCTTGGCGGATGCCGGTCACGTCATCTTGCGCGACCAACCAGTCCCAAGCCCCCCGGGCATCGTCGATATCCGAGTCCATTTGGCGCAGTGCCGTGGCCTGATGCGGCCCTTTGGCGTCCTCAAGCCACCGCTGCAGGAGGCCGACGTAATAGTCAGCGTGACGCCGGTGACTGGCGTAGGATGCCTCGGAGCTCTGTGCCAGACGCTCAGCCGCGTACTGCCTCAGGATCTCATGCATCTCGTACCGACTATCTTCGGTAGGTTGCTTTGCGATGGTATCAAGAGACCGGGACGGAATGCCGGCGGCGACAGGCGCGAGTACCCGGCTCAGCAGCGATCGGCGCACCAGGCCCACCAGCTCTTGCTGCGAGGCGCCAACGACCCACCGTGCTGCCTCTCCGGTAAAGCTGCCGTGGAAAACCGAAAGCTTGGCCAGCGTCTCTCGCTGTCGTTGATCCAGCAAGTTCCATGACCCATCCAGAACAGCACGCACACTACGCTGTCGCTCCGGTACGTCAGGCCAATCCGCGCGCAGAAAGTCGACGCTCCGGTCCGCGATTTGCGCCGCGATCTGACCGGGGGACAGCGTCTCCATCCACGCCGCTGCCAGCAGGATCGCCAACGGCATACCCTGCACAAGCCGACAGATCCGGACCACTTGCTGCAGTTCGTCCCCCACAGCCTCAAACCCCGGTTGCACGCGGCGAGCACTCGTCATGAACAACGCCACGGCGCTGCACCGTTGAATCGCATCAGGTCCGAGGGGTACAGTCCCGATAGCATCCGGTACCTGCAGGGGAGATACGAGGTGGAGGCATTCCCCTTGTATACCGAGCCTGATCCGAGAGGTGACCAGGATCTTGATCCCCGGCCCGGCGTGGAGCATCTCGCTGACCAGGCCCGCCCCATCCAGCAGATGTTCGAATCCATCGAGTACGAGTAGCATGCGTCGGCTGCGCAAGGTGTCAAGCAGTTGGCGCTTGGGAGCGGGTACAGCAGCACCGGATTGGCCCAGGCCACCCTCCGCAGAGAAGGAGAATCCGATTGCACGTGCTACAGCGGGCACGACGGCATCGGATGATCTGAGGGGCGCCAGAGGGACGAGGTAGATGCCATCGGGGAAGGGAAGGGTGTGATCCACCAGTTCGACGTCACTCATGACGAGATCGCTGCAGGCTTCTATCGCGAGGCGGGTCTTGCCGATGCCGCCAGGCCCGACTAGCGTCAACAGTCGACAGTCGGGAGCGCGCAGCCTCTCCTTGATACAGGCCAACTCGGCTACACGCCCGACAAGTGGGCTGATGAGCGCGGGTAAGTTATGGTGCACCAAAGCTGCGGGGGTAAACAACGTGTCTCCATTACGAATCCGGTGATAGAGTCTGTGGGTCTCCTCCTCTGGTTCGACGTCCAGTTCGGCCTTCAGGAAGCGATGGCACGCCTTGTATTGGCGTAAGGCCATATTACGCTGACCGGTTGCTACCAACGCGCGCATTGCCTGCCGGTGAGCCGCTTCGTCATAGGGTTCCAGCGCGACAAAGCGTCGGGCATAGGTGAGGGCGAGTCTATGCTCTGCCCGTCGCTC